>CAKTEZ010000003.1 GCA_934553255.1 uncultured Oscillospiraceae bacterium | reverse complement strand
GTCAAGTTCTTCGTTGTTTAATTTACAAGGTACACGCTCCAACCGCGGAACAGTTGATAGATTACCACGCCGCGCACTTCTTGTCAACAACTTTTTTACAATTTTTTGAATTTTTTATTTTGCGCGGCAAGACGGCGGGGAAACGGTCACCCCGTCCCCCCGCCGCGGCATTCCGATCAGCCGTTGCAGCCGACGCCGAGCATCTGGCACAGCAGCGCAAGCAGAGCAGCACAATTCATAGCGCGTGAGCCTCCTTATCGGTAGTTTCGTCTTGATCAAGGACGGGTCTATGATACCGCGCGGGCGGGCAGAATGCAAATGCAATCTCTTCCAGCGGTTTTGCTTGTCAGGCTGCAGGCCGAGTGCTATACTATTATATTATCATTGTCAACGAGGGCGGCCGGACCGCCCGCAAAGGAGCATGCCCTATGGAGAAGCACACCCTACAGGAATATGCCGAGGCGCTCGCGCACGCGGGATTGCTGACGGAGAACACGCTCACGCCCGCCGCGGCGGAGACGGCGATCGACTGCCTGACCTACGATACGCGGCAGCTGCACGGGACAGCGCTTTTTCTGTGCAAGGGCGCACACTTCAAGGAGGAGTACCTGCACGCAGCGCTCGCACAGGGCGCGGCGGCCTATGTCGCCGAGCGCGCCTACGCCGTCGACGCGCCGCGCCTGCTGGTGAGCGATGTGCGCTATGCGATGGTGATACTCGGCCAGCTCTTTTTCGACCATGTGACCGACCGGCTCACGAGCGTCGGCATCACGGGGACCAAGGGCAAAAGCACGACCGCCTATTATGTACGCGCCATTCTCAACGATTGGCTCACGAGCGAGGGAAAGCCGGAATGCGCCGTTCTCTCATCCATCGACAACTACGACGGCGTGGCAACAGAGGAGTCGCACATCACGACGCCGGAGGTGCTGGAGCTGTACCGGCATTTTGAAAACGCCTACGAAAGCGGCATTTCCCATCTGGTGATGGAGGTCTCGTCGCAGGCGCTCAAGGTCGGGCGCGTGCGCGGAATGCGGTTCCGCGTGGGCGCGTTCCTGAATGTCGGCACGGACCACATCAGTCCCATCGAACACCCAGATTTCGCGGACTACTACGCCTCGAAGCTGAAGCTTTTCGACAGCTGCCGCACCGCCTGCATCAACACCGACGCCGACCACGCCGCGGAAACGGTCGCGCGGGCGAAAGCGAGCGGCTGCGAGCTGATCACCTTCGGCAGTCATGCGGACGACACCGTTTCCTGCAAGGGGGTCGAAAAGCGCGCGGACGGACTGTATTTTACCGTGCGCTCGCCGAAGTACAACGGCGAATTTTCCATTACGATGCCCGGTCTATTTAACGTATCCAACGCGCTCGCGGCGATGGCCATTTCGCTGGCGCTGGGCGTGCCGGAGGAATTCGTCCGTTCGGGCCTGCGCCGCGCGCGGGCAAACGGGCGCATGCAGGTCTACGAGAGCCGCGACAAAAAGGTGACGGTCATCGTGGACTATGCCCATAACCGCATGAGCTTTGACGCGCTCTACCGTTCGACGCGCGTGGAATACCCGGGCAAGGAGATGATCTCCGTGTTCGGCTGCCCCGGCTCGCACGCGCTCCAGCGGCGGCAGGACCTCGGCGAACTGAGCGGCGAGAACTGCGCGTTCGTCTACATCACGGAGGAGGACTCCGGCGAGGAGCCGTTCGCGCAGATCGCGGCGGACATCGAAAAGCATGTCAAGGGTCCGCACCTTGTTCTGGAGGACCGCGCGGAGTGCATCCGCCGCGCCATTCTGGAGCATACCGCGCCGCGCGTCATTCTGCTCACCGGAAAGGGCGAGGAGACGACCATGAAACGCGGGCGGGAATTTATCCCCTACCCCAGCGATGTGGAGCTGACGCGGAAATATCTGGCGGAATACGACGAAAGGCAGGCGCAGACACGATGAAACAGGATTTTCTGCCCATCATACTCGGCAGCGATGAAAACGCCTACGGCACGGCGCGGCTGTTCCGCGAGGCGTATCCGGAGGTCACGCCGCTGCTGCTGTGTACCGCGCAGCTTATCCCCACGCGGCACTCCAAGCTTTTCACCTGCCGCATTCTCGATGGCTTTGAGCGAGAGGATGTGTTTCCCGGCGCGCTGCTGGGCGTGCTGCGCGAATGCGCCGAGGATTACGAGAAGCTGCTCGTCATTCCCTGCTCGGACTACTACACAGGGCTGCTCTGCCGCCACTACAACCATTTTGAGGGCCTCATCGCAAACCGCTTTATCCCCGAGCCGCTGCTGGAGACCTTTGACACGAAGGACAAATTCTACGCGCTCTGCGAACGCTTCGGCATGGATTATCCCAAAACAGCGGTCGCCGCGCCGGAGGAGCGCCTCGGGATCGTCGACCGTCTGCCGTTCGGCTTTCCCATCGTGGTGAAGCCGGAAAACTCCAACGCGCTCGACTATCTGCGCTGCCACTTTGAGGGGCAGAAAAAGGTCTACTTCTTCGACACGAGGGAGGAGTACCTCGCCATGGTACGGAGCATGAACGGCTCCGGCTACCGCGGCAAGCTCATTCTGCAGGAGTTTATCCCCGGCGGGGACGACGCCATGCGCGTACTCAACAGCTACTCGGACACAGACGGGCGGGTACGCGCGATGTGTCTCGGCCAGCCGGTGCTGGAATACTACGACCCCAAGAGCGCGGGCAACTACGCCGCCATCGTTTCGCGCGGCGACGCGCTGCTCTACGACAAGATCCAGCAGTTTCTTGAAGCGCTCGGCTATGTCGGCTTCTCCAACATCGACATGAAGTACGACCGCCGCACGGGGCGCTACGTTCTCTTTGAGATCAACCCGCGTCTCGGCCGTTCAAGCTACTTCTGCCGCGCGGCGGGGCTGAACATGATGCGGCTGCTGACCGAGGACGCGGTATACGGCCGCCGCAGCGCCTGCGTGTACAGCGAAGCGACCGCGCTGTGGTCGAACGTCCCGCGCGGCATCCTGAAAAAGTATGTCACCTCGCCCGCCCTGCGCGAGGAGCTGGCGGGACTTAAGGCGACGCATACCCTCTGGTGCGGCGGCGACCTCGCGCCCGCGCGTATCTACCGTCTAGCGCGGTATTACGCCGCGCAGTATAAGAACTTTGCGCGCTACTATTTTGATAAAAGCAAGGAAAAATAACGGAAAGCGCCGGCCCATGGGTCGGCGCTTTTCATTCCATATAACAAGAGTTATGCGGCTACGCAATACGGTACAGCTCCCGCAGGTCGCGGATCACATAGTCCACACGCAGGTCCTCCGGCCTTGGCAGCTGCTTGGGGTTGTACCAGCAGCAGGGAAGGCCGTAGTTGTTCGCGCCCCGAATGTCGCTCGTGAGGGAGTCTCCGATGACGAGGCAGTTTTCCTTTGTGATGCCGTCGATGTGGGCAAACACATAGTCAAAGTATTCCGTGGACGGCTTCGCCGCGCCCGCGGCCTCGGAGATGAACGCCTCCTCCACAAGCGGCGCGAGAGCGGAGCGGCCCAACCGCCCGCGCTGGACGGACTCGACCGCGTTGGTGATCAGGTAGATGCGGTGTGTTTTGTGCAGCTCCGCCGCGACCTCCGCCGCATACGGCATGAGGTAGGTCGAGCGGCTCAGGCACTCCAGATGGACGCGGTTGCAGGCTGCGGGATCGATGCCCGTGATGCCCTCGGCAGCAAAAAAGCGACGAAAGCGCTCAAGCACAGTCTCATCCTTCGTCAGCTCGCCGCGGTCGAAGCACTCCCATGTTGCGTTGTTGATAATTTCAAAGCGCTCAAAAAAAGCCTGTGTGTCGGGCAGACCGAATGTTTCACACACGGTATGGAAGGCGTGTCGGTTCGCCTCATCGAAGCAGAAGAGCGTGTTGTCCGCGTCGAAGAGCAGATAGGGATAGCGGGTCATGACAGGCCTCCTTTGATTTTTTTGCCATGATACCACACTCCGCCCCATTTCGCAATCAATTTTCCCCCGCCGCGCGCATAGAGTAGGAGCAATGGAAAGGGGGAAGCGTATGGAAAAAACGATCTCCGTTCTCGGCGGCGACCGCCGCATGGCGCTGCTCGCACGCTCGCTCGCCGCGGACGGCTATACCGTGCAGACCTGGGGACTGCGTGCCTTCGGCGCGGAGGACGCGCCGCTGGAGGAGGCCGTACGCGCCGAGCGCATCGTGCTGCCCGTGCCGTTCGCGCGGGGGAAAAATCTGAATTGCACCGAAACGGCGCTGCCGCTGTGCGCCCTGTTCACGCTGCTGCGGCCGGAGCAGGAGATCTTCGCGGGCGGGGTAAAGGCCGCCGACCGCGAAGCGGCGGCGGAACACGGTCTGACGCTGACGGACTATCTCGCGCGGGAGGAATTGGCGGTGTGCAACGGCGTGCCGACGGCGGAGGGTGCCATCGAGGTCGCCATGGCGGAAACGGAGGTGACGCTCTGCGGCACGCCCTGTCTCGTGGTCGGCTTCGGCCGCATCGGAAAGCTGCTTGCCCACCGCCTGCGGGGGCTGGGCGCGGAGGTGTCAGTCAGCGCGCGGCGCATGGACGATCTCGCGTGGATCGACGCGTTCGGCTACCGTCCGCTGCATACGAACCGGCTCGCGGGGAAGCTGGGCAGCTTCCGCGTGGTGTTCAACACCGTGCCGCACATGGTGCTTACCGAGGCGCTGCTGCGCGAGCTGCGGAGCGACTGCGTTCTCATCGAGCTGGCGAGTGGCGCAGGCTTCGACCGCGCCGCGGCGGAGGCGCTTGGACTGAAGTGCGTCGCGGCGGGCGGGCTGCCCGGAAAAATTGCGCCGGAGACGGCTGCCGCCGCCATCCGGCAGACCTTGGAAAAGCTATGGGAGGAAGAAGCATGAGGACGGAACGCATCGGATTTGCCTTTTGCGGCTCATTCTGCAACCACCCCGAGGTACTCACGCGCTTCGAGGAGCTGGCGGCGGAGTTTGAGGTCGTACCCATTCTGTCTGAAAACGCCGCGCGGTACGACACGCGCTTCGGCATGGCGGAGGACCTTATCGCGCGCGTGGAGCGCGCCGCGGGGCGGCGCGCGATCCGCACCATCGTAGACGCCGAGCCGTTCGGCCCGCAGGACCTCGCCGATGTGCTGGTCATCGCTCCCTGCACGGGCAACACGCTCGCCAAGCTCGCCCACGGCATCACGGACGGGCCGGTGACGATGGCGGCAAAGTCGCACCTTCGCAACGGAAAGCCCGTGGTGCTTGCCATCGCCACGAACGACGGACTGAGCGCAAGCGCGCCGAACCTCGCCGCGCTGCTCAACCGGAAGAATTACTACTTTGTCCCCTTTGGGCAGGACGACGCGCAGAAAAAGCCGACCTCGCTCATCGCGGACTTTTCGCTGCTCGTGCCGACGCTGGAGAGCGCGCTGCGCGGCGTTCAGCTCCAGCCGCTGCTGCTTTGAGCGCGTCCGTGCAGTACCGACTACCGGTAACATACAGAAAACGACCGCATAAGCGGTCGTTTTTCTTTACAGCCTGATCTCGCCGTACTCCTGCGCGCACGCTCTGACGGCGCCGCGGAGGAGGGGCGGGACCTGATCGCTCGCGCTGCGGTCCTCGCGGTCCGTGGCCGCATACAGCGGACGCTATTTCCGTCGGTAGAAGAAAAGCGAGAGGACAAGGCACATCGCTTCCGAGAAAACAGGGGTATACCACACGGCGTCGCCGCCGAAAAGCGCGGCGAGCGTCAGCAGCACGGCGCTTTGCAGCACGAGACCGCGTCCCACGGAGATGCAGATGGCGGGGACGGGGCGCTCCACAGCCGTCAGGAAGCCGCCGATCACGACGTTGAAGCCAAGCAGCAGGTAGGAAAAGCTGTAGCGCCGGAAGGCGGAAACGGAATACTGCACAAGCGCGCTGTCCGCGTGGGAGAGATACGCGCGCACGAGCTGCGGCGCAAAAACATAAAGCCCGATGAATAGGATAGGAGCGAGAATGCAAACCGTGGTGACCGCGTAGCGCAGCAGCGTCCGGCACGCGGCCCGCTCATCCTTGCCGTAATGATAGCTCACGAGCGGCTGCATCCCCTGCGACACGCCGACCATGAGGTTAATGATGATGGTGGTGATGTAGGCGATGACCGTGTAGGTCACGACGCCGTCCGTGCCGATGCAGCGAAGCACCGTGTGGTTGAAGAGGAAGATCATCAGGCCTGTGCAAAGCTCCGTCACGCCGTCGGACAGGCCGATGGGAACCACGCGGGCGTAAAGGCGCGGGTCAAAGCGGAACCGGCACAGGCGGAAGGAACACTTCTTGCTGAAAAAATGGGCGAAATAGGACAGACAGGTCACGAGCTGGGAAATGCCCGTAGCGACCGCCGCGCCGAACACGCCCATATCGAGCCAAAAAATGGCAACATAGTCCAATACGCAGTTCGTCAGGCATCCGCCGATGACCGTAAAAAGCGCATAGCGGGGATAGCCGTCCGTCTTGACAAGGACCTCAAGATTGTAGGAGATGAGATAGCACACGCTGAACGGCGCGATGCCGAGCAGATATTGCTTGACATAGTCCAGCGTGATCTCGTCCGCGCCGAGAAGCCGCGCGAACGGCTCCAGAAAAAGCAGCGCCAGCGCCGTGATGACTGCGCCGAGAACGAGGAGCGTGACAAAATTCTGTGAGAAGAGCGTGTTCGCCTCGCGCCGCCGCTCCTGCGCGAGATAGATGGCAATGAGCGTGGACGAGCCGACGGCAAAAAGCACCGCGATGGAGAAAAGCGCGTTGGTGAACGGGATAGCGAGGTTGACGGCGCTCATAGCGTACTCGTTCACGCCGACGGAGACCATCAGTCCGTCGACCATAGAGTAAAGCGAAAAGACCATCTGCGAGACCATCGTAGCCGACGCAAAGCGGACAAAGTCGTGTTTCAGACTTTTCCCTGAGAGCAGCAAAATAACACATCCTTTGACTTATTTTTGGCGCGGAGGCTGCTCGCACCCCCGCGTCCCTATCAGGATACCATAGAATAGCGCGGTTTGGCAAGGGGGCTTCGGCGCCGCCAAAAATCAGGATAGGCAAACGTGGTAATTTCCCCTATTGCTTTTGCAAAAAGAAAACGGTATGATACATTATATATTCTCGCTCGAAGGAGACAATGATCCTATACTTTTCCGCAACGGCAAGCCATTCAATCAAAATCCGCAGACGGTCGGATTTTATGAGCGCATGGGCTTCGAGACCTATAAGCGGACCGATCTGGACGAGGAAGGCTCCCCCCTATCCGCTCCTGTATACGAAGGGTAAGATACCTCACGATCGGACGAACCGAACAAATCGAAATTTGGTCAAGGAGTGTGATTGTATGAAAAAGAAATTCTTTGTGGTAATTGCAATTATAGTTGTTTTAGTAATCCTATTAACCCCTGTTCGTATGAACTTAAAAGACGGCGGAAGTGTAAGGTATAAAGCATTAGTGTATGAAGTTACAAAAATACACCAACTTTCACCAGAAGTAGATGGTGTAAAACCATATATTGACGGGTTCGAAATCAAAATACTCGGAATGACAGTTTATAGAGAAACAAACGAATAGACAAATTCCAGTTTGTCGAACAGGAAGGCGGTCATCGGAATTACGGCGTTTGTGATCGCCATTGTCGTGATCATTGAGATCGCCGGAACGCCGATGCCGCTTTGACAGAAACGCGGAATAGAAAAATGGTTATTCTTACAGAGCAGATAGAGATTCCGGCGCCCTATGAAAAAATGGAGACATGGACTGCTAACTTTGACGAAGAGTTTGTAAAATGGAGTCCCTGCCACATCGAATGCAATCTCTATGACGGGAACTATCACGCAGGAAGCAAGGTCCGCTTCCGCGAGATCGGCATGGGGCTGGACTACGACCGGCACAATTACAGAATGAGAACAGGACGAAAACCACTTTCACATAGTCTTCCAAAGCGACAAGAAGACAGCTTTTATCACCTTTGAGGGAAAGCGAACAGAGACAGGGTGTCATTTCTCTCATACTGAGGCTTTCGGCATGACCACGCCGGTAATCGGGGCGATCATGAATTTTGCAAAATACTCGGCTGTCGGTTAGAGGACATCGCCGAATACATCGATAAGGAAGCCGAAGCGTAGAAAGGGTCCGGCAGGTTTTTGCGTATTCCCGCCGCATATTAAACGAGAAGAGACGCCTATCGGCGTCTCTTCTCGCTTTTACTTCATGGTCCGCAAAAGGTCCTCCCACACTTCGTCCACGGCGTTACCCATCTGCTGCATGGTGCGGCCCACGCAGGTTTTCATGGACTTGCGGCGGGGCGAGACCGCCATGCCGACCGCCGCGCCAAGCACCAGCCCGGCGCCCATACCGCGCCAAAAAACGGTAGAATCCATATCTCTCACACTCCTTTTCGCACAACGGTAGTATGTCCGCGCGGGCGCAAAAAAGTCGGAATGAGAGTTGCCAAATTTGGCCGCCGCCGTTATAATAAAGTTTGAAAAAATAAGCGCAAGGAGACCGCCATGACCACTTTGTATCTGATTCGCCACGCCGAGGCCGACGGCAACCTGTACCGCCGCGCGCACGGCTGGTACAACAGCGTCATCACCGACCGCGGCTACCGCCAGATCGCGGCGCTCGCCGCGCGCTTCGCCGACATGCCGTTCGACGCCGTGTATTCCAGCGACCGCCACCGCACGATGACAACGGCGCTTTCCATTTACAGGACCCACGCTCTGCCGCTCGTGACCACGCCGCGCCTGCGCGAGATCGGCATCGGCGTGTGGGAGGACCGCCCGTGGGCGGAGCTGGAGTACACGGACGGCGCGCGGCTGACGCAGTTCAACACGGACGCGGAGCATTGGAGCGTCGAGGGCGGCGAAACGCTCCCCGCCGTGCGCGAGCGTATGCTCGGCGCGCTGCGCGAGATCGCCGAGGTGCACCCAAGCGGGACCGTCGCCGTGTTTTCACACGGCATGGCGATTCGCCTGACGGTCGGCACGATGCAAGGGCTTTCCCTTCACGAGATCGACGGCACGGGACACGCCGAGAACACGGCGGTGAGCCGGATCGAATACGAAAACGGCGCGTTCCGCGTGGTATCCCGTGACGACGCGAGCCACCTGAGCGACGAGCTGATGACGCTCAAGCGGCAGGCGTGGCTCAAAAACGCGCGCGGCTTTGAGGGCGGCATCTACTATGTTCCCTCCGGCGAGGCGGGGCGCTTCGCCGTCTGCCGCGCGGACGAGACTGTGGGCGCGGTGAGCGTGGAAAAATGCGAAAACGGCGTGGCAGAGATCGGTGAATTCTGGCTGGAGGACTACGCGCAGAGGCTTGGCTTCGGTCAGCAGCTCGTCGGGCAGGCGCTGTCCTACGCCCGCGCGCACGGCTGCCGCACGCTCTCGACCGAACGCATTGCCAAGGGCAATGAGAAGGGCCTGCGCCGCGCGGCGGAATGGGGCTTCACGCCCGTGCGCGAGGGAGCGGAGTGGGTCGAGTTTCAGAAGAATTTTGAATACAATGAGGAAAATTGCTGGCGAAAATTGCAGGAAGTGATTGAAAAAGAGAAATAAAAAGGAAGGAGGAGAGAAGATGAACTGTCCATACTGCGGCGGCGCGCTGGAAAAGGGAACGCTTCACAGCCGAGGGGGTGAGTATTTTCTGCCGGACGGCGCAAAGCTCCCGGCGTGGTTCACGCGCGAGAGCATGGAAAAGGTCGGCGCGGTCGGGCTGGCGTGGAACCCTGCTCTGACGCAGCGGGAATGGCCGAAGGCATACTGTTGCCGCCCGTGCCGCAGGCTCATTGTTCCCTTTCCGGAGGAAGAATAAACGGAAAAAGCTCCCGCCTTGCAGAAGGCGGGAGCTTTGCTCAGTCTGCCAAAGAAGTCGCGCAAAGCGCGGCTTCTTTTTTTCAGAACGAAACGACCTCCTGCGCGGGCTTGGCGCAGGTCGTGATCCGGTCTACATACAGCACGGGGCCGTCGCCCTGGTAGGCGTCCACATGCTCCTTGCGGACGGTGGCGGTGACCTCCACCCAGTCGCGGTTCTTGTACGCCTTGAGGTCCTTTCCCTTGGCGACCACGCCGACGAACTGAATGTCGTTCTCGCAGCAGGTCATCACAAAGCGGCCCGGGCAGTGGAGGCCGGGGTACTTCTTGGAATGGCACATGACAAGCTTCATGCGGACCTGCTTGCCGTCCCAGCGGTCGGTATGGTCCATGGCATCGACATACCACACGCCATAGTCCTCGTCGGGAATGTCGATGAGGGCGGGCGTCATATCGAACGGACACTCGTCGCCGGTGAGGTAGTCCTCGCTGTTGCCGTCGTTGTCCTCGAGATAGATGTCCGCGCGGCGGTTGACCATGCGGAGGTTGCGCGCACGCAGAGCCTCCTTCAGCTCCGGCGTGCAGCGGTTGAAAACCAGCATATCCGCATTGGTGATCTTTTCCATCATCAGCTGGCCCATGTTCTTCACGAACAGCTCAAAGGTCGGCGCGTGGACAAAGGTCATGATCTGGTAGAGTACCCAGTTGGCGGGCAGCACATCGCGGTAGAGCCGTTCCATCTGCCACATGCCGTTGTACTCGATGAGTACCTGCTTGGGGCGGTACTTCTTCTCCAACTCGCGGCAGAAGTCGGCGGTCAACTCGTCCTCGTCGTCCACCGTGACGACGGTGACATTGTCGAGCGCCTTCTTTTCGTACTCCTCGTCGCCCTCCTCGCAGCAGAGCAGGAGCGTTTTATCCTCGCGGGCAAACCCGTCCTCTAAGATGCCGTTGATGAAATTGGTCTTGCCGGCGTCCAAAAAGCCGGCGACCAGATAGACAGGAATATCCATAGCGACCCTTTCTTACACGCCGAACAGCTCGGCAAGCTTATCCTCGGCAAGCTGCGCGCCGATGACGCACAGGCGGCCCGTGACCTCGGCCGAGCCTTCGCGGACCTCATGCTCCTCAGGAACATAGTCGAAGTGCAGCCACTTGCCGTCGCCCGCAGGCACAATGCCCTTGCAGCGGACGATCTGACCGTAGGCACCGGTGTCCAGCGCGGTCAGGATGCGGTCGATGTCAGCCTTGGAGAAGCTCTTCGGACTCTCCTTACCCCAAGAGGTAAACACCTCGTCGGCATGGTGATGATGGTGATGGTCGTGGCAGGAGCAGTCGGGGTCGTCACACTCGCCGTCCTCGTGATCGTGGTGGTGATGCTCATGGCCATGGCAGCACGCATCGTCGTGGTCGTGATGGTGTTCATGCTCATGGTGATGATGCTCGTGGTCATCGTCCTCGTGGTCATGGTCGTGGTGATGGTGGCAGGCGCAGTCGGGATCGTCGCACTCGTCCTCGTCGTGGTGATGGTGGTGATGATGCTCATGCTCCATCTCCTCAGCCAGCTCCTGCACGCGCGCAGCAGAGTTGCTCTCCATCGCGGCGAGGATCTGCGCGCCGCCGAGCTGCTCCCACGGGGTCGTGATGATGACGGCGTTCGGATTATGCTCGCGCAGCAGCGCGACCGCCGCCGCGACCTTCTCTTCGCTGAGTTTCCCCGTGCGGCTGAGAATGATGCACTGGGCGTTCTCGACCTGATTGTTGAAGAACTCGCCGAAGTTTTTCATGTAGGCCTTGCACTTGGAGGCGTCCACCACGGTGATGAAGCTGTTGAGGCGGATGTGCTCATCGTCCTCCGCCACGCCCTCGACCGCGCGGATCACATCGCTGAGCTTGCCCACGCCGCTCGGCTCGATGAGAATGCGATCGGGGTGGAACTGCGCCTCAACGCTCTCGAGCGCCTTGCCGAAGTCGCCGACGAGGGAGCAGCAGATGCAGCCGGAGGACATCTCGCTGATCTGCACGCCGCTGTCCTGCAGGAAGCCGCCGTCAATGCTGATCTCGCCGAATTCGTTTTCGATCAGCACGAGCTTTTCGCCCGCGTAGGCTTCGGCAAGCAGCTTTTTGATGAGCGTCGTTTTCCCCGCGCCGAGAAAGCCGGAAATAATGTCAATTTTTGCCATAGGTGATCAACTTCCTTTATATCATGTATTTTCAACCCTGTATTGTAACCCTTTTTGCAAAAAATGCAAGCCCTATCGTCCCACGACCGGAACACGGTGCGGCAGCATCACGCGGCCCACGCAGGCAAAGCCGCGCCCGCCCGAGGGCGTCAGCACCACATCCGCGTCCGACCGTGCGCGGTTGAGCGAGAACAGATAGACCACGCCCATCGCGTCGCGGTGGTACTGCTTGCAGAGCATTGCGCCGTCCACGCAGAAGATGCCCACATCGCCGTCCGTCAGCGGGTCGCGGTTGACGTAGACCGTGCTACCGTCGGCGATCTCCGGCTCCATCGAGTCGCCCTGAATGCGGACGGCAAAGTCCGCGCCGCGCGGCACGCTCTCATCGGCGGGGATATAGGTGAAGTCCTCGTCCGGCACCGGCGCGGCATAGCCCGCCGCGGCGGGCGAGGTGTAGAACGGGATCAGCCGCGGCTCGCTCCTCTCGCCGCGCTCCTCCGTCAGCTCGTCACGGTAGCCGCACAGCGCGTCCGCCACATCCCGGACCGTCCGGCGGCCCAGCGGCGAGAGCGAGCGGCACTTTTCGATCAGCTCGCGCTCCTGCGCCGTCAGGTCAAGGCTGCGAAGGCGGTAGCTGTCTCGAAAGAGCGTATTCGGCTCGGCGCGCAGCGCGTCGAACAGCCGCAGCAGCACATCCTCCTTCGGAAAGCTGACGCCCGTTTCATAGTTGCCAATGGCCGAGGCGGACACGCCGAGGCGCTCGGCCAACGCGCCGCGGGACAGACCGAGTGCCTCCCGCCGCGCCTTCAGCTGCGTACCGAAGCTCATAAAGAGTTCCTCCTTTTGCGGTTCTTGCTCCTATCATAATCCATAAGCTTGTGCTTGTCAATTATATTTAACAAGAAACTTGTAAAATAATCCTTGACATCACAAGATACTTGTGTTATTCTATCCACGCTCACAAGAAACTTGGCATTTCCTCTGCCTGTGTAAGAACGGAAAACCGGACAGGCAAAGCCTGTCCGGTTTGGTGGGGGAAGGTGGATTCGAACCACCGAAGTCACTGACAACAGATTTACAGTCTGCCCCCTTTGGCCACTCGGGAATTCCCCCATATTCACTTGTGCGCTGAAGCGGAAGCTTGGAGCTGGTAGACGGACTCGAACCCCCGACCTGCTGATTACAAATCAGCTGCTCTACCAACTGAGCTATACCAGCATTTCAGCAACAGAATGGATTTTAGCAGATGGCTCAGAATTTGTCAAGCCTTAATTCACCTTTTTGGGAGGAAAACTTTTGCGCTTTAACCGGAATGACCAAGCGGCCCGTCTGCTCCGCCGCGGCAGACCGTGCGGCCGCTGCTCGCTGTGCGGCGGCGAGCTTTTGTGCGGCGAGAAAGGCTGGTATCTCAACGGGCAGAGCGTGTGCGAGGACTGCTTCCCCGCGCTCGCCCGCGCGGAGCTGGCACCCTACGAGATTATACTCGGAACGGAGTGGGAAAAATGACCTTATACGAGATGTCCTGTACATACCGCGAGGACGCGGCGGTATTCCGCGCCCGTATCCTCGCGCTGCGCGCCGAGGCGCGCGCCGCCGAAACGCGCGAGGCGGGCGACGCGCTGCGCCGCCGCATTACCGAGCTTCAGACGCTGCGCCGTCAGTCGCGCGAGCTGGCCGAGCTGACGCGGCACTATTACGAAAGGAGCTACTACCGTGACAAAAAATACACCCTATAGCATTCGCAACAACGAGTTTTACGGCGACATGGCGGCGTGGCTGCGCGCCAACGCGCAGGACAACGAGAGCGACCTGCGCCGTCTCAAGCGCAATCTGCGCGTCGCCCGTCAGGAGGAGCTGACCGAGCGTCAGCGGCTCATGCTTCGCATGAATTTTGAGCAGAACAAAAGCGTGACGGAGATCGCACGGGAGCTTGGCGTAAACAAATCCACCGTTTCGCGCACCATCGTGCGCGCCAAGGGCCGCTTATACAAGTGTCTGCGCTACACGCTTTGATTTATGATGTAAGCTGCGCTTGACTTCCGACGCTCACCTACATACAATAGTAGAAGCTTACCGAAAGCAAGGGGGCCATGCTATGCTGCACAAGGTCATGCAAAATCAATGGTACCGTCTCGCCGCGGCAGTGGTCGCAACGCTGCTCTACGCCGTCGGCGTGAACTGGTTCATCGTTCCGATGGGACTGTACACCGGCGGTCTGCTCGGCGCGTGTCAGGTGGCGCGAACGCTGATCGTCAACGCGCTGGGACTTTCGCCGTCCGTGGACTTTTCCGGTATCCTATACCTCGCCGCAAACATCCCCATTCTGCTACTGGCGTGGCGGGCGTTGGGCAAGGGCTTCTTTATGCGGACCGCGATCTGCACGCTCACCTCCTCGCTCTTTTTGAGCATCGTCCCGCCGCCGCCCGCCATGTTGGTGGAGGAAACGCTGACAAGCTGTGTCCTCGGCGGCATTCTTGTCGGCTTTTCGCTGGGCGTCGTCCTCACCTGCGGCTGCTCGACCGGCGGGCTGGACATTCTCGGTCTCTGGCTCACCAAGAAGGGAAAGGGCTTCAGCGTCGGCCGCTTCAGCCTGAGCTTCAACGCCCTGCTCTACGCGCTGTGCGCGTGGCTCTTCGGCCTACGCGCTGCCATCTACTCGGTCATCTACACCGTGTTCTGCTCGCTTTTCATTGACCGCGGACACCAACAGAACATCACCGATCAGGTCCTCATTTTCACCAAGGATGAGGACCCCGACCTGCCGAAAAATATCATGACGCGGTTGGGCCGCGGCGTGACCTACTGGGAGGGCCACGGCGCCTACACCGGCGACAGCCTTCGCGTGCTGTGCGTATGCGTCTCCAAATTCGAGGAGGCGGACCTCTACAGCGTGGTCCACGAGCTGGACCCGCACGCCTTTTTCATTACGCAGGAGGGCGTGACCATTCACGGAAACTTTATCCGCAGACTGTCCTGACCGCAGGGGGAGGCGCCAAACGGCGTCTCCTTTGCATTTTCTCCTGCATGCGGATCAAATCACGCATGATTTTGTGCATATCGGATAGTTTAATAAGGGCGTTTCAAAACTTTTTGTTGATTTTCTCAGAAAAGTGTGATAATGTACGACCTAATCTTTTTTATTTTGGGGAGGAGTTATTCGACTATGTATACCGACAATTACTTCAACCGCTTCGAGCTTGCCCCCGAGGTGGCGGCGGCTCTGAAAAAATGCCGCTGCATCGCCTATGCCGAAACCAAAGAAGAGCTGCAGGAAATGGCCTACGGCCCCACGCACACCTCCCGCTACGATGTGGTCTACCCCATCGAGGGGCGCGGCATGATCAAAGAGGCTGAGGTCGTGCGCTGCAAGAACGGCTGCGTGGTCAACTTTATGGAGGACTATATGCGCCGCCGTGACCCGAACAGCATGGCCATCGGCGACGATCTGCCGACCGACAAGCCCCGCTTTAAGGACCGTTTCGGCTATGAATTTCCCAAGCTTCGTCAGGAAACGCTCGATTGGCTGAGTACGCAGCAGCTCATCATGCTGCCCTTCTCCGCCGGTCCGAACGGACACGGCTACCCCAGTTTGATGATCTGCCCGATGAACGCGGCGTTTTTTGCGCTGTCGCTTGCCAATATGCAGGGCTTCGTGAGCATTGTGGATGTGCCGGAGCATTATAAGCCGCGCGCCATTATCTTCGTCGCGCCCCCGTTCCGCCACACGCACTTTGACGGCAAGCAGGTCGTCGTTCACAACCGCAGCGAAGAGCTGCACGAGGTCTGGGCCTACAACCTCTATCCCGGCCCCAGCGCCAAGAAGGGCGTTTTCTCTCTGCTGCTCGACATCGGCGAACACGAGGGCTGGGTCTGCTGCCACACGAGCGCGGCCATGGTCGAGACCCCGTACGAAAACGAGATCGTGTTCATGCACGAGGGCGCGTCCGGCGGCGGCAAGAGCGAAATGCTTGAGGATTTCCACCGTGAGGACGACGACCGCCTGCTCATCGGCACACACACGGTCACGGGCGAAAAGTACTACATGACGCTCGCCGAAAGCTGCAAGATCCATCCCATTGCCGATGATATGGCCTGCGCGCTCAAGTCCATTCAGGACCCCGAGAGCGGAAAGCTGCACATCATCGACGCCGAGGACGGCTGGTTCCTGCGTATGGACGGCATGAATGCCTACGGCAACAGCCCGCTCTATGAGCGCATCTGCATCCACCCCTCCGAGCCGTTGGTTTTCTTCAATATGGACGGCGTCCCCGGCTCGACCTGCCTCATCTGGGAGCATGTGATCGAGTCCAACGGCAAGCCCTGCACGAACCCGCGCGTCATTCTGCCGCGCAAAATGGTCGATAACATTGTGCCGGACACCGAGCCGGTGGAGGTCGATGTCCGCAGCTTCGGCGTGCGTATGCCGCCGAGTACCGCGAAGAACCCCAATTACGGCGTGATGGGTATGCTTCAGGTCGTGCCGCAGAGCGTGGCGTGGCTGTGGAGGCTGGTGTCCCCGCGCGGCTTCAAGAACCCGTCCATCGCCGACGCGAACGCAGGCAGCGGCCTGAAGGCGGAGGGCGTCGGCTCCTACTGGCCGTTTGCGACCGGCCGCAAGGTCACGCAGGCCAACCTGCTGCTCGAGCAGATCATGGCAAGTCCCAACACCACGAACGTTCTGATTCCCAATCAGCACATCGGCGCATACCATGTCGGCTTTATGGGCGAGTGGCTCAGCCGCGAATACCTTGCGCGCCACCTCGGCTTCGTCCGCGCCAAGCATCTTGTCCCCGCGCGCTGCGCCCTCTTCGGTTATGCGCTGGATGAAATGAAGCTTGACGGTCAGTTCGTCCGTCAGACCTTCCTTCGCCCCGAAACGCAGTCCAAGCTTGGCGTCGAGGGCTACGATGCGGGCGCGAAGATCCTCACCGACTTCTTCAAGGAGCAGATCCAGCAGTTCGTCTGCGACGATCTCGACCCGCTGGGCCGCGAGATCATCGACTGCTGCCTGCACGACGGCACGCTGGACGACTACCTCGCCCTCACCCCGATGAAGCTCAAATAATTGCATTCCGGCGCTGCGGCTGATATAATGGCCGCAGCGCCTTTCCCATTCTCCCGCGCCTGCGCGCGGCTTCGTGGAGGGAACGATATGGAACAGCACAGCCTTCGGGTCATCGCCCGCATCCGCAGCGATTTTCAAACCAAATTCGGTATCCCGCGCCAGAGCGGGCTGGTGGACGCGCTGCGCGCCGCCGTCGTATTCGAACCGGAGTTCCGCAATCCGGACGCGCTGCGCGGCATCGAGGGCTTTTCCCACCTGTGGCTCATCTGGCAGTTTTCCGAGGCCGTGCGCGAGGAATGGTCGCCCACCGTGCGTCCGCCGCGGCTCGGCGGGAATGAACGCATGGGCGTGTTCGCCACGCGCTCGCCGTTCCGTCCGAACGCCCTCGGCCTGTCCTGCGTGCGGCTGGAGGGCGTGGAGCAGACGGCGGAGGGGCCGGTGCTGCTCGTCGCCGGCGCGGATCTGATGGACGGCACGCCCATCTACGACATCAAGCCCTACCTCCCCTATGCCGACTGTAAGACGGACGCGAGCGGCGGCTTTGCGCCGCAGCGCGGCGCGGAGCTGGCCGTCCGCATTCCCGACGCTCTGCTCGCGTGCGTGCCGGAGGGCAAGCGCGCCGCGCTCAGGGGAGTCCTCGCGCAGGATCCGCGTCCGCATTATCAGGACGATCCCGCGCGCATCTACGGTATGCGCTTCGCCGGACTGGAGGTCCGCTTCCGTGTCGCGGACGGTGTCGTTGAGGTGACGGAGCTGACGGAGGAACGGGACGGTTAATCCCATGTTAAGAGAAAACTTCATCGCGTAAAGAGGGCGTGAAGAGACGGGAAAGGCCCTTGTACAGAGAAGTTTGCAGCCATATAATGGGAAACACCAAGAGAAAAAGAGGAGCGTGTTTTCCATGCAAGTTTCCAATCTGTTCGTCTGCCTGATGGGTATGGGTACTACCTTTGTCGGTCTGACCTGCATCATCTTCCTGACCACGCTGATGGGCAAGGTCCTCAAGAGCAGGACGCCCGAGCCGCCGAAGGCCGCGCCGGTCCCCGTCGCCGCCGCCCCCGCGGTTCCCGCCGACGGTCTGACCGCCGAGGTCAAGGTCGCCATCATCGCGGCGCTGCAGCAGGAGCCAGGCTTCGATCTCAGCCGTGTCACCTCCATCGACATCCGCAAGATCTGAGGCGAAGGCGTCCCGTTTTTACATACTGACGATTCTCACTTCTCCCTTTAAGCAGCAGGAGCGGCACACAACGCCGCTCCTGCTGCTTTTTCGCGTGAAGAAAATAAATGGATTTCACTTGCATTTTCCCAAAGCTTAGCAGATAATTAGCATAAAGTATGCTACAATGTGGGGGAGTAGAGAGATGGAAAGGGAACTGCCTATGGAAGTAACAAAGGAAGCGCAGCGGCATTGGTGGCAGTTGAAGCCCGCCGTGCGGGATCCTCTCCTGACGGTACTGATGCTGACCGGCGCGGCCGCGCTGTGTTTTCTGCTGCGGCGCATCGATGAGACCGGAAGCTACACGACGCTGATCTTTGTCCTCGCCGTCACGACCATCTCCCGCTTTACCGAGGGATACTTTTGGGGCATCTTCAGCGCGTTGTTCAGCGTCGTCTGTGTCAACTATGTTTTCACCTACCCCTTCTGGGCGTTCAACTTCACGATCACCGGCTACCCGCTGACATTCCTGTCCATGCTGGCCGTGTCGCTCATCATCAGCGCCATGAACACGAAGATCAAAAAACAGGATCGCCTGCGTACGGAGGCCGAGCGCGAGACCATGCGCGCCAACCTGCTGCGCGCCATGTCGCACGATATACGAACCCCGCTCACGAGCATCGTCGGCAACACCTCCGCCATTCTGGAAAACGAGGACACCCTTTCCAAGGAGCAGCAGCACAAGCTGCTGCGGGATGTGAACGAGGACGCGCAATGGCTGATCCGCATGGTCGAAAATCTGCTCTCCATCACCCGCATCTCCGGCGAACAGGCTAACATAAACAAGGACTATGAGGCCGCGGAGGAGATCATCGCCGCCGCTGTCCGCAAATTCCGCAAACGCTTTAAAAGCGATATTCGCATCTCTGTTTCCGTGCCGGACGAGGTGTTGCTCGTACCGATGGACGCAACGCTCATTCAGCAGGTCCTGCTGAACCTGATGGAGAATGCGATCCTGCACGGCGAAATGGTCTCCGCGCTTTTCCTGAGCGCGGAGCGGAATGAGGACTATGCCTGCTTCGCCGTCAGCGACAATGGTGTCGGTATCCCCAAGGAAAAGCTCCCCACGCTGTTTGATGGCCGTCTGCTCGGGGAAAAGAGCGGCGGGTTCGATATGAAAAAAAATATGGGCATCGGTCTATCCGTCTGCCAAACCATCGTCAAGGCGCACGGCGGCGTCATCACCGCCGAAAACCTCGCAGAGGGCGGAGCCTGCTTCCGCTTCTATCTGCCCATGAAGGAGGAAAAAGGGAATGAAGATCCGCGATAAGGTTTTGATCGTTGAGGACGAGCAGAATATCAAAAATTTCATGTCCACGATCCTGAGCGCCAATGGGTTCGATACGCTCATGGCGGGCAGCGCGAAGGAGGCGCTGTCGATGATCTCGTCCCATTGTCCGGACCTGATCCTCCTTGACCTGGGGCTTCCCGATGCGGACGGAATGGAGGTCATCAAGCAGGTGCGCGCATGGTCCAGCGTACCGGTCATCGTTGTTTCCGCCCGCACCCACGAGGGCGACAAGGTCGCCGCGCTCGACCTCGGCGCGGACGATTACATTGAAAAGCCGTTTGGAACCTCTGAGCTGCTCGCGCGCATCCGCACCGCTATCCGCCACACACGCACCGCGCTCGGCAACGACTCCATCGCCCAGTCCGGCAAGTACACGGTCCGCGACCTCACCATCGACTACGATAAGCATCACGTCCTGATGAACGGCGAAGATGTTCACCTTACGCTCAATGAGTTCAAGATCGTCGCCCTGCTCGGCAAATATGCGGGCAAGGTGCTGACCTATGACTTCCTTATCCGCGAGATCTGGGGACCCAAGGCAAAGGCAGACAATCAGATCCTGCGCGTCAACATGGCGAATATCCGCCGCAAGATCGAGAAAAGCCCCGCTGAGCCGGAGTACATCTTCACCGAGATCGGCGTAGGCTACCGTATGCTCGAAAGCGATTGACGCACACGGGGTCCCGTCCCGAAAACGATAAAAACCGCCTGCAGGCGGTTCTTATACCAAGGGTGGCAACACCCTCCACACGATCACGCAGGCGGCTCTTGTCGATCTCCGGACAAGAGCCGTTTGCGTGTTTTCTTATCTTCAGGAAAGCCCGTAGAGCAATTCCGCGACCTGTGCGCGCGTGATGGCCTCGGTCGGACGGATCGTCCCATCCTCATTCGGCGAAAGCGCGCCGACGGCGCAGAGCGTGAAGATGTGGCTGCGCGCCCAGGACGCGACCGCTTCACCGTCCGCAAATGTCTGCTCCGGCGCCGTATAGCCCAGCTCCAGCAGACGGCCGAGCATGGTCACGACCTCCTGACGGCTGATGGTCGCCTTGGGATAGAAGCAAAGCCGCCCGTGCAGGTCCTCGCTGCCCTTCGTCACGCCCATGGCGTACATGGCGCGGATGCCGTCCCGCGCCCAGCCGGAGATGTCTCCTCCGTCCGCAAAGGGCATCTCGACCGTCGAAAAATCGTCCTCCGGCGCAAGCCAACGGTACAGCAGCACGGCAAATTCCTGCCGTGTGATGCTGCTGTCCGGATGGAAGTTTCCCTCGCCGTCGCCGTTCGTCACGCCGTTCGCTCTAAGGTAGCTCACGGCGGCAATGGACCGATGCCCCGCCGTATCGGCAAAGGCGGCGTTCAGCCCCTCCGGCTCGATCGCCAGCGACCGACGCGCAAGGTTGCCGCTCGCATCTCCCGCGGTGACCGTGAGGCGGTGCACCGCGCTGTCTGCCGCGGGCAGCGCGGCGCGCAGCGCACCGGTCTGATGATCGTAGGTATAGGCAAGCGCCTTGCCGTCAAGCGTCACACGCAGCGTCGGAAGCGAGCCGCCGTCCACCGTGTCGAACACCTTTCCGGTCAGCGCCGTGCCGTCCTCGGAAAGCGTCAGCGCAATATCCGGCGCGGTGCTGTCCGCCGCGCCCTCGCCGCACGAGGCCGTCATCTGGTCCAGATAGAGCGTGCCGCTCACGCCCTCCTGCGTATGCAGGACAAAGCCCGCAATGGTCTTTGTTCCCGTCGGAAGCGCAAAGGACAGCCGCTTCCAGCCGGCGAAGTCGATCGCAGCCGCTTCTGTTTCCACCGTTCCGGTCATCTCTGCGGCAGTCTCCGTGTCCGACGCCACGGTCCCTGCGGCCGCAGCCGCCGCGGAGGTCGTCAGCGCGAGCCGTGCGCCGCTGCCGTCGCCGTAGACCCAGAGCGACACACGGTCATAGCCGTCGGGAACGGTATCGCTCCGCTCCACGCTCAGAATGACATCGCGCGTCTCCTCCGGAGCGCGTTCTGCGGCATAGTCCCAGCGTGCGGAGGCAAAGCCGAAGCGGACATAGTTTTTGTCCGTGTTTGCCGTAAGGACGGCTTGCTCGCCCTCAAAGCCGTCGAGCAGCGCCAATGGCTCGGCGCTGACATAGACGGGGAGCGTGAGTGCCGTCTCCCCCGCCGCGACGGTCAGCGTACCGTAAGCCACATGGTCCGCGGCGGTAAACACGCCGTTTTCGTCCACCGCACCCACGCCGCCGTCCGCGCTCCAAACAAAGCAGTCGTTCTGCGCCGTCAGACGCAGGTGGTTATGGTAGGCCTGCGCCGTCAACTCCACGCTCTCGCCCGGCGAAACGCGCAGCGCGGTGAGGGCGCTGCCGTTTCGCCGCAGCCGTATCTCGTCCGGCGTTTCCACCACATGGACCGTTACGGTCGCGTATTTTCCACCCGCCTTTGCTCCGACGGTCACGCTCCCGCTCTCCTTGGGGGTGCCGAGGACCGTGCCGAGCGCTTCCTCCTCATACACGCTGCCGCGGTCGCTCGCAAGAGCGACCGGAAGCTCCATTCGCAGATAATTCGTGTCAATGGCGGCGGCAGAAAGCGTCACTCTCGCTCCGGCGAGGGCGCGGTCACTCTCCGCGCGCAGAGAAATGTGATCCAGTTCCCCGCTCGGCTCGTTCGGCGCGACCAGAAACACATGGTTCGACACCGCACGCGGGCGTCCCTCGGAGGGTGTGTTGTAAACGCCCGCCGCAGCCTCCCCGGGCAGGGTGACACACATCGTGGTCGAGCCGCCGCCGTCCAGGCTCAGCGCCGTCACGCAGCCCAGCTCGACCATGCGGGCAGCCACCTGCGTCAGCGTCGCGCCGATAGAGTGACCGCTCCGGCGACCGTCGATGGTGTAAAACACAACGCTGCCGTCCGCGCGCTGTCCGATGGCCGTACGCGGCGCGGCGCCCGCCTCCAGCCCCTCGCACACCGCGCCGTCCGCGACAAGCCGGTATAGCGCGCCGACCATATACTCCACATCGTTCCAGCCCTCGTCCGCCGCCGTGACCGTCACGGTCAGCGTATCGCCGACGGAAAGCGCGCGCAGCGGCGCAACCGTCTCCTCACCGGAGAGGAGGTTCGCCGTCAGAACATACTTCCCCTCCTCGACGGTGGTATCCGTCGCCTCCGGAAGAATTTCCTCGACCGTAAGCGTCAGCGTCTCGCCGATGCTCAGGCGTCCGTCCGCGGCGGAACAGACCACATCGTATCCGGCGGCGTTTGTGCCGGTGGAACGGCGGGCGTTGAAATCATAGGTGTAGAGAAAGATGCCGCCATAGCTGTAGCGTACCTGATTGACGGCGGCGATGTCAAAGCCGCCCGCCGCGCTCTCCGCGCGCAGCTTCAGCTCCGGCGCGCCGAGAACCGCCGTACCGTCCGCGCGGAAGCCCGCGGCGTAGTTTCCGGCGGCCGCGACGCGCAGCACGCCCTGCGTCATCACCGAACCGAGCGGAACGCCGTTCGTCACGCCGTAGTAATCGCCGTTGATGCCCGCGACCACGCGCAGTCCCTGTTCCTCAAGCGTCTTGGCGGCGGCGCTGACGGTAGTCGTGGCGGTCACATAGTCTCCATAGGTGACAATGGGCGTCACGACTGTCCCGGGCGTGTAGACCACGTAATTCTCCTGCCGGAGGTCGGAGTAGGTATTGCTCCAGAAGGTCCCCTCGGCCAGCTCCACGCCGCGATGCAGCGGCTCTGTGCGGGCGGAAAGATCGTCGCCGAGCGCGATGGACGCGGCGGCAGGCTGCGCGAGCGTGAGCAGCAGAACGGCGGATAAAACGAACGACAGAAATTTGCGGGAAGGTGCTTTCATGACAGTCTCCTTTTGCGGTTGCGACGGTTGAAGTTAACATAATGCTATAATAGCACACGCCGCTCCAAAAGTAAAGTCCTCTCCTGTCGAAAAACACGCCGAGGGCAAAAAGGAGGAGCGGGGCGATGCCCCGCTCCTCGCGTCTTTTATTTCTGCATTTGTTCCAGCGCCGCAAGCTTCAGGCAGCAGCAGAACACATCCATCGCCTGCTCCAGTTCCTCCAGCGGCGGCAGCGACGGAGCAACGCGAATGTTGCTGTCCTTCGGATCTGCGCCATAGGGGAAGGTCGCGCCCGCGCTCGTCATGACCACGCCCGCCTCCTTGCACAGCGCCAATGTGCGCTTGGCAAGGCCCGGCAGCGTGTTGACGGAGACAAAGTAGCCGCCCTTGGGATCGTGCCATGTGGCAAGGCCCAGCGGGGCGATCTCCGCTTCAAGCTTGCCCGTCACCAGCTTGAATTTCGGACCCATGATAGCCGCGTGCTTCTTCATCAGCTCCAGTGTGTGCGCCTTGTCCCTGAGGTACTTCACATGGCGCAGCTGATTGATCTTATCGAAGCTGATCGCCTGTATGCCGATGAGCTTGGTCATATACGCCATGTTTGCCTCGCTGCAGGCAAACACCGCCACACCGTCGCCGGGCAGCGTGATCTTGCTGGTGGACGCATACTCGAACACCATGTCGGCGTTGCCGTACTTCGCGCATTCGCTGAGAATGTCGGGGAACGGGACAAAGTCGCCGTCGAACTCGTGAATGCAGTAGGCATTGTCCCACATGAGCAGGAAGTCGGGCGCGGCGGGCTTCATCTTCGCAAGGCGCTCGACCGTTTCGGCGGAGTAGATGATGCCGTCGGGATTGGAATACTTCGGCACATTCCACATACCCTTGACCGACGGGTCCTTGATGAGCTGCTCAACAAGGTCCATGTTCGGGCCGGTCTCGGTCATGGGAACGGTGATAAGCTCAAAACCGAAGCTCTCTGTCACCTTGAAATGGCGGTCATAGCCCGGCGCAGGGCAGAGCCACTTGATATGCTCCTCGCGGCACCACGGCTTCTCGCTGTGCAGAAGACCGTTGGTGTACGCCTTGGCAATGGTATCGTACATCAGCTGGAGGCTGGCGTTGCCGCCGACAAAGACCTGCTCCGGTTTGCAGCCGAGGATCTCGGCAAAAAGCTTCCTCGCGCTCGGAATGCCGGTCAGTTCGCCATAGTTGCGGACCTCCACGCCGCCGTCCACGCACTCGTTCGGATCGGTCAGCACGGTCAGAATGTCGGACACCATGTCAAGCTGGGCCTTGCAGGGCTTGCCGCGCGCCATGTTCAGCTTCAGGTTCTTGGCCTTCCACGCCTCAAATTCGGCGGTCACCTTGGCAAGCTCGGCCTTTCGCAGTTCGGGTGTCATTTCCTCGTATTTCATCGGAACAGCCTCCTGTTTTTGTCTGGATATGACAATAGTAGCACATTCCCATGCAAAAGACAACGGATAAATGCACAAAAGAAAAAGAGGGCGGCGCCCTCTTTTTCTTTTGCTTGCTCTCTTAGCCGAACAGCGCCATAAGGACGCCTGCGGCGATCGCGGAGCCGATAACGCCGGCCACATTGGGACCCATGGCGTGCATCAGCAGGAAGTTGCTGGGATTCTCCTTCTGGCCGACGACCTGAGAGACGCGCGCCGCCATCGGGACGGCGGAAACGCCCGCGGAGCCGATCAGCGGGTTGATCTTTTCCTTCAGGAACAGGTTCATGAACTTGGCAAGCAGAACGCCGCCCGCGGTGCCGAAGCCGAAGGCCACGACGCCCATGCACATGATCTTGATGGTCTGCCAGGAAAGGAAGGTGGTCGCCGTGGCGGTCGCGCCGACGGTGAAGCCGAGGAAGATGGTGACGATGTTCATCAGCTCGTTGCCAGCGGTCTTGTTCAGACGCTCAACGACGCCGGACTCACGGAACAGGTTGCCGAGCATCAGGCAGGCGATCAGCGGACCGGCGGAGGGAACAAGCAGCGCCACGAACACGGTGATCATGACGGGGAAGATGATCTTCTCCTTCTTGCTGACCTGACGCAGCGGCTTCATGACGATCTTGCGCTCCTCCTTGGTGGTCAGAGCCTTCATGATGGGCGGCTGAATGACCGGAACGAGCGCCATGTAGGAATACGCCGCAACGGCGATGGGACCGAGCAGATGGGGAGCAAGACGGGTCGTGACGAAGATCGCCGTCGGGCCGTCCGCGCCGCCGATGATGCCGATGGAGGAGGATTCCTGCGCGGTGAAGCCCATCCACTGGGTGCCGACATAGGTCATGAAGATACCGAGCTGGGCGGCAGCGCCGAGCAGCAGGGACTTGGGGTTGGCGATCAGGGGACCGAAGTCGGTCATCGTGCCGACGCCCATAAAGATCAGGCAGGGATACACGCCGAGCTTGACGCCGAGATAGAGTACGTCGAGCAGGCCAAGCGTCACGGTGTCACCGGCACTCCACGGAGCAAGCACAGCCTCAGCCACGCCGCTCGCCGCCATCTCATCGAGGAACTCCTGCGTGATCGGCTGACCGCCGAAGAGGTCCCAATGGACGTGACCGCCCGCGAAGAAGATCTCGTGGAACATGTCCGCGCCAGGCAGGTTGGTACACAGCATACCGAACGCGATGGGCAGGAGCAGCAACGGCTCAAAGCCCTTCACGATGGCCAGATACAGCAGAACGAAGGAAATGGCGATCATGATGAGGCACTTCCAGTTGCCGTCCTGACCGAACAGATAGAAGCCGGTCTGCTGCAGGAAATTGATAATAGCAGCCATTTATTTCTGGTTTCCTTTCACAGTTTATTTCAAAGGGAAGCTTTCTTGTCTCAGCCGATGACGCACAGAACATCGCCGGGGTTGACGGTAGCGCCCTTGGCAACTGCAACAGAGGAAACGGTGCCATCGCAGGGAGCGAAAATCTCGTTCTCCATCTTCATGGCCTCGAGGATAAAGAGGATGTCGCCGGACTTGACCGCCTGACCGGCCGCAACGCGGACATCAAGAATGGTGCCGGGCATGGGGCAGGAAACGGTCTCACCGGAGCCGGAAGCGGCGGGAGCGGCCTTGGGGGCGGCGGGAGCCGCAACAGGAGCGGGAGCGGCAACGGGAGCGGCAGCGCGGGCGACGGGAGCGGCGGCGGTGCGTGCGACGGGGGCGGAAGCCATGCGGCCGCCGGCGGCGGACTCAACGGTAACTTCGTAGGCGGTGCCGTTAACGGTAACAGTGTACTGCTTAGTCATGATGTTTTCTCTCCTAAAATAATTAGATTTTGTGGATGCTGGTGATCTTCATACGGGAGGCGCTGGGGCCGAGGTCCTCGGTGACTGCCGCGAGGATGGCGGCGAGGACCTCCTGCTCCTTCGCGGTGTTGACCACGGGGGCGGCGGGAGCCGCAGCCTTGGGGGCCGCAGGAGCGGGGGCGGGCTTGGCATCGCTCTTGAGGACCTTACCCATCAGCGTCGTGAGGACGATGATGCAGATCAGGCCGAAGAACACGGTACCGATACCCATGAGCGTGACGAAAAGACTGCTGTACATGGATTCTCCTTATCCCTTTCGTTAGAGTGGATTATAGCAAATCGCCGTCAAATTGCAACAGCGGTCATGCATTTCTTTACGCTGCCTGAACGAGCGGCGCGGCGCGGGGAGAGCTTCTCCCTCCCCGCCGCCGTTGGGATACCTTACTGAACGGACAGAACGTCGGCAAACGCCTGAATGGCGGTGGCCGCCTGGCCAAAGTCGCGCATCTGCTGATCCACGCCGAGTTTGATGAAGGGGATGCCTGCGGCGTCGAGCGCCTTCTTGAGGTACGGGAACTCCATCTCCTCGGGGTCGCAGAACTGCTGCATGAACAGCACCAGACCCTGCGCGCCGGATTCCTTGACGAGGTTCGCCACGAACTCGCCGCGGCGGTTCTTGCTGGACTGCGGATCGTAGAGCAGCACATCGTAGTCGGTGTTGGTGAATTGCTCGACGAGCGCCATCATCGGGTCGCCCTCCTCGCTTGCGTCGGTGCGGAACGCACGGGACTCGTGCGCCACATCGTCGGCGGCGATGGCAACATTGTTGTCCTTAAATACCTTGAGCAGGGTGGGATTGTCGCAGATGATGCCGGAGGTGACGACCTTCACGCCGTTCCACTTGGCCTCGGGCAGCGCCTTGAGCTCGGCGTTGAGGGCCTCGAGCTTCTCGGTGTACTCGGCCTTATCCATGAACCAGGCAGCCTTGAGGACGGCCGAGCGCATGATCGGGTCGATAACGTCGCAGTGGTCGCTTGCGAGCTTGACGAACTCGCGGCGGGCAGCGCGGGACTTGTTGTAGACCTTGATGGCCGCAGCGATGTCCTCGCTCTTGATCTCGTGACCGGCGATCTTTTCAAGACCGGCCTTGACGTCGTTGTACTGATCCAGGCAGAACTGCTTGCCCCAGTCGGCAAAGCGGTTCTGGGGATGGGCGAGGAAGATGCAGGGCAGCTTCTCGCTCATGGCGACGCGGATGTTCTGGCTCATGGGACGCAGCGTATCACAGATGGTCGGGGTGATGACGCCGTCGAGCAGGTCCATCGTGCCGTCGAGCAGCATCTCGAGGTCGAGCTGGGCGATGGTGCAGTAGAAGGTCGCGCAGTATTCCTTGGCGCGCTGGATGGTCTTGCTGTTGCTGCCCCACATACCGAACGGCATCATGCCGGCGGCGTAGACCAGCTCCTCGGGGGCGTAGTAGGGCATCACACCGATGCACTTCTTGCCGGCGTCCTTATAGGCCTTGAGCTGGCCCTTGGGGTTCGCGGCGACGGCGGAAAATTCCTTCACGATAGCTTCGATACTCATTTTTTCACGCCCTCCTTAGTCTTTCTTGTTGGCTTCCATGGCTTCGACAAGGCCCTGCACGCGGGTGGCGTACTGCGCTTCGTTGAAGTTGCGCGGGTCGGCCTGGTCGCCGTCAAAGCCGGCGCACGGCACACCAAGGTCCTTGGTGAAGCGGCGCTGCATTTCGGCCATGTAGCCGCTCCACGGCTTGCAGGAGCGGTTGTAGTGGACGAGAACGCCGTCCACCTTGTTGTCGCGGCAGATACCCTCGCGCCAAGCAACGCCCTGCTCGATGCAGACGCTGTTCGGCGCCTTGTAGTAGGCGCGAGCCATTTCGTCCATGTTGTTGTAAACAAAGCCGAAGGCGGGCGCGTACACGACAGCGGTGACATTCACGCCGTTCTCCTTGAGGGGCTTGAACAGGTTCGGAAGCTTCGGCCAGCAGGGAATGCCCTCGAACATGACGCGGTACTTCTCGGGGAAGGGCAGCGTGGAGGTGCCTTCCTTGATGTTCTGCTCCAGATCCTGCGCGAGCAGATCGAACGCGTCGGCGGCGGCTTCCTTGCCGCGGGCGGTAACGACATCGGCCATGTGGTTAAAGAGGTCGAAGCCGCTCATCGGGGCGGGCTTATACTGCAGGTAGTCGCAGACCTTCAGCCAATTCTGCGCGGTACGGTTGGCGTGCTTGCAGGCCGCCTCGAACTTGGCCTCGTCGAACTTCTTGCCGGTCAGCTCCTCAAGCTGATGAATGGCGTTGTCGAACTGGGCGCGGACATACTTCACGGCGGAGTCGCTGACTTCCACGGTGTTGTTGTAGGGAATGTCGACCATGATGAGCGGAATGTTGCACATACGGGCGATGTTCTCGTACCACTTGGTCATGCAGTTGCAGATGTTGTTGCAGCACAGCACGAAGTCGGGCTGGGGGATGCGCATCTGCTTGTAGGGCTTGATGGCCTCGCGGCGGAAGTTCTTGTAGGCGATCTCCTTCTCGGTGGTCTCGGGCAGCGCCTCGATCTCATAAATATCGTCGAGTACGGTGTAGGGGACCTGCGTCTTGGGATCCTTCTTGGGCTTGCCGGTCTCGGGATCGATGACAACATTGCCGTTTTCGTCCTTGAGGGGCTTGCCGCTCTTGGGGTCGATGATGAACTCCAGCGTCTCGGGGTCGAACTTACGGCTGGCGCGCTTGCCCGCGGCGTAAGCGAGGGAGATGCGAGCATAGCCGCAGATGTCGTTGTCGAAGCCGAGGTCCTCGGCAGCCTGACACATGATCTCGCCGTCGCGCTGGGCGGCGATACCGGCGGCCTGATTTTCCGGATACATTACATTGAGGTCAAAGGCCTCCGCCAGCTCACAGGGGAACTTGGAGCTGGACCAGCCGACGATCTTGCCTTGCTTCTTTGCTTCGCGGGCGTCGGCATACACGTCATCGACGACCTTACGCAGAGCGAGGACGCCGGGACTGACCTGTTTCGCCATGTTTGATTCCTCCTATTGTTGTAGAAAATCGTTTGAATTACTGCTTTTTAAGTGCCTTCTGGTAGGCAAAGAGCGCCGCACCGAGGGCACCGTTGTACTGCGTGAGAGGCGAGGTGAAGATCTCGTGCTGCAGCTGGTTCTCCAACGCCTGCACGATACCGTGGTTCTGCGCCACGCCGCCCGTCATCACCACGCGGTCGCGCACGCCCACACGGTTGCACAGACCGCTCACGCGGCCCGCCACCGAGCGATGGATACCGGCAATGATGTCGCACTTATCCGTGCCGACGGCAAGCTGCGAAATGACCTCGCTCTCGGCAAAGACCGTGCAGGTCGAGCTGATGCCGATCTCCTTGGTGGACTTATCGCCAAGGTCGCCGAGGTCCTCGACGCGGACCTCCAGCACGCGCGCCATGACATCAAGGAAGCGCCCCGTACCGGCAGCGCACTTGTCGTTCATGACGAAGTTACGCATCTGCCCGTTCTCGATCTCGATGACCTTCACATCCTGTCCGCCGATGTCGATGACCGTGCGGACATCGGGGAAAAGGTAGGCCGCGCCTTTGGCGTGGCAGCTCAGCTCGCTCATCTGCATATCGGCAAGCCCGTCGAGCGAGTTGCGGCCGTAGCCGGTGGCAAGGACGAAGTCCATCTGCTCGCGCGTCATCTGCGCGTTCTCCAGCACTTCCGCGATGGCGCGGGCGGGGCCGGAGGTGCCGGTACCGACGGCAACGAGGGACTTCGCGACAATCTCCGCGCCGTCCTTCATGATCACGCATTTCGACGCGGTGGACCCCACGTCGATGCCCATGGTGTAAATGCTCATAGTCGCTTAAAACTCCGTTGCTCCCCCGCGCGGCGCAGGCCGCGCGGGGGCAATATCCTTAGTGCTGGTTGAGCGCGTCGTAATCGCGGATCACGCGCGGGAGAAGCATCTGGTGGAACGGGCAGATGCTCTCGGGATTCTGGTAGCAGGCGTTGGCGAAAGCCTGAATGTAGGGACGCATATCGTTCATGTCAACGATCTCATCCGTCAGACCGGCCTTGGCGCAGAACTTCGGGCTGGACTTGTGCGCGTAATCCTGGATCAGCTCGTTCATCTTGTCGATGGTGGGCTGCAGGTCCTTACCGGCCTTTTCGTCCTTCACGAGACGGCGGGCATACATGGCGGCCGCAGCGGTCTCGCCGTGCATGACGTAGATCTCGGTGGTGGCGGTGCCGATGGAGAAGGCGTTGTTGTCGTTGCCCTGCGGGCCGCCAAGGACATAGTGCGCCGCGGCGGTACCCTTGCGGAGGGTGATCTCCATCATGGGCAGCTTGCTGGACTGGATGGAATAAATGAGGCTCTGGCCGAGACCGAGCAGCTCCGCGCGCTCAGCGTCGTTGCCGACATCGATGCCGGTGGTATCCTGGATCCACAGCATGGGGATGCGGTCGCGGGCACAGAGGGTGACGAACTCGTTCATCTTGATGAGGCCCTGACGGTACAGCTTGCCGCCGACGCCCATCGCGGAGCCGTAGGTGGCCATCTTGTACTCGGGGTAATTCATCAGCATGCCCTGCGCGTTGGCGACCACGCCGACGAGCAGACCGTCGATCTTGGCAAGACCGGTGATCATCTCGGGGCCGTAGCCATGCTTGAACTCCATGAACTCGGAGCCGTCAAGCAGGCGCGCCATAACATCGTACATATCGTAGCTGCGCTTCTGGTTGAACGGGACGATGGAATACAGATCGTTCGCGTCGAACAGAGGCTCCTTGGGATCGTCCACGCGGAAGAACTCGGGATCGTAGGCGGGCAGCATATCAATGTACTTGCGGATGCCGCCGAGCACGCCTTCCTCGTCGCAGTAAACCTCACGGAAGAAGCCGGTCTCATCGTAGTGGATGGAGACGGTGCCCGGAATATCGGTCTTGAGGTTCTTCTGGGCCTGAATGAGCGCTTCCGCCGCTTCCTTATCCACATAGCCCTTGGGGTTCATGCCGCCGACGATGCCGGCGCCGCCGACCGCCATGTTCGCGTCCTCATGCGCGATGAGGATGGTGGGGCTGATGGAGTGGTAGCCGCCGCCCGCGGGGTTGGTGCCGTAGATGCCGACGATGACGGGAATGCCCATCTGGTTCAGCTCGCTGTTGCGATAGAACGGGGTACCGCCGCCGCGGCGGTTGGGATAGACCTTCTCCTGCTCGTCGAGCTTGACGCCGGAGCAGTTGAGGACGTAGACCAGAGGAATGCGAAGGCGCTTGGCCGTGTCGCTGCCGCGCAGCAGGGCGTCCGCCTGACCGGGGACCCACGCGCCAGCAAGCTTCTTGTTGTCGCTGGCAATGACGACGGCCCACTTGCCGTTGATGCGGCCGAGGCCCTTGACAATGCCGACGCTGCCGTTATCGTTGTCCTCGGGGTTGTAGAGGCTGTTCAGCGGGCACCAGGTCCCCTCGTCCACCAGCTCCTCGATGCGCTGCATCGCAGTCCACTGGCCAGACTCGTTGAGAGCCTCGGTACTCTTGCCGGCTTCGAGCGCGGCTTCACGGATCTCATGGATCTCCTGCTCCACTTCCTGGATCTGCGCCGCGTTCTCTTCGCTGAAGTGGGCCAGCTCCTTGCCGATGACGGGCATCGTCTGGAAATAAGAGGGCATGGAATATTCGCTCATAGGTTGTTCTCCTTCTTATTTAAATGATTTCTAAGCTTACTTTTCCTTTGGGACCTTGATGAAGGCCTGGCCGGGGTCGATCTCCTCGCGAATGAGGCGGATGATCTCGGCGGGGGGCGCCTCGAACATCTCCGCGCGGGAGCAGTCGATCTCAAAGCCGGTGTTTTCCTGAATGATCTCGGCCGTGACGCCGGGGAACATATAGGCGCAGTACATACGCTTGGTCTCGTCGTCGAACTTCATGATGCCGAGGTCGGTGACGACCATCTGAGGACCGCGGTTGCCGGGCAGGCCCGCGCGCTCACGGCCGCCGGGGCCGTCCATCCAGCCGCAGGAGGTGATGTAGTCGACGTGGTCGATGAAGCGGCGCTTCTGGTGCTGCATCATGATGATGGTGTTGCAGTAGGTGGCGATGCCGTTCGCGCCGCCGGAGCCGGTGAAGCGCGTGGTGGGCTGGAGATAATCGCCCTTGCCGAAAATGCAGGTGGAGTTCACGTTGCCGTAGGGGTCGATCTGCGCGCCGCCGATGAAGGCGACCAGACGATCCTCGTCGTGCAGCCACTCGTTGGCCTCAAAGCCGACGAAGCGGATGTTGGGCCACTGCACGGCGCAGTGCGCCATGAAGCGGTTGTCGCCGACGGAGCGGGGGACCTCAACGGGGTCGCAGTCCATCAGACCGGACTCGACGATGGGGTGGCAGCTCGGGCAGATCGCGCGCTTGGCGAGGGAGGCGCCGATGAGCGGCAGGCCGGTGCCGACGATGACGATCTGGTTTTCCTTGATGCTCTTGGCGATGGCGTAAGCCTGCATCTCCTGCTTGGTATACTTCGTATAATCAGACATTTCAATACCCCTCCTAACTTAGTGCGTCGTGGAATAGCCGAGGTGCGGCTCGTTCTTCAGGCGCATCAGGCGGCTGCCGCCGATCTTGTCGAGCAGCTCGGCCTGGTCCTTGCAGCTGTAGACCCACTTTTCCAGATAATCCTCGAAGGTCTCGGGGATCAGCGTGCCTTCCGCGGCAGCCTTGGCGGCCTTCGCGGCGGCCTCGGCGGCGGCGGCGAGCTTCTCGTCGGCGGGAGCCTTCTCAAGGCTCTTGACGGCCTTCGCGGCAGCCTTGGCAAGCTGCTCGATGGCGTCGGCCTTGTCCTGATACTTGGAGGCCTTGTCGTACTCCTTCAGGGCGGCGTCATCGTCGTCGTAATAGTCATAGCACTGGGCGGGCCATGCGCCGTAGGGCGCCTTCACAACGGCCTGCACGCACTCGCCGAAGATGCGGGTCTTGGTGGGGTCGCGGCGGATGTACTCGTCGGAGACGATCTCCTCGCAGGTCACGATGGTCTTGCGCGCGGCGACCGCGATGTCGATGTCGTGGAACTCATCGCCCATGATGATGCAGGTGCCGTCGGGGCTGGCCTGCTGGACGTGGATGAGCGCGGTATCGATCTTGGGAACGGGAACGGCGACGACCTTCTGCCCGGGAACCATGGGATTTTCGATCTCAACGCACTTGAGGTCTTCCATCTTGGGCATGCTCTTGCGCTTTTCCTCGCTGATGCCCCAGTACTTCATCAGGCCGCTGCCCTGCATCAGGCGGACCGGCAGGAACGGAAGGCCGAGGGAAGAGGCGTGGAGCATGAGCATCAGAACGTCCTGCGAATAATCCTCGTAGGTAAGCTTGCCCTGCTCAATGGCAGCGCGGAAGCGGCGGGAAACGTTGGTGTAGCCGGAGTTCGCGGTGTAGCAGTTGATGTAAGCCGCCACACGGCCCTCGCCGATGAGCATATCGACCTCGCCGCCGCCGGGACCGGCATAAACGATGAAGTCCTTCTGACCCTGACGCAGGATCTCGGAAACCGCCGCGTACGGCTTACGGTTGGTGGTGAAGCCGCCGGTAGCGAGTACGTCGCCGTTTTCAACGTACTTTGCAACGGCATCGTGCAGTGACATGACCTTATTCAAGATAAAACCCTCCCTGTTTTTTTTGGTTACGGTCTCTTATCGCCAATGGGCGCCTATTTGCATGAAACCTTTCAAAATTGGCCGATAGGTACTCATACAGGCTTCATTGTAGATTATAGAGGAAGTCTCCGATTTAATCAATGAAAAATATTAAGAAAACCAAAAAAAAGTGACCAAAATTTTCTGTGCTTTTTTGTCGCATTCGTGTAGTCTCTCCGCCCGTTTTTTCTTGTCCTTTCCTGCAATTTTGCAAGAAAACTTGCATCTGTTATTTTTTTAACGCTTTCTTCACCCCACCCTCTCTTCCACCGCAAAACGAGCGGGCAGATTTTTCGTCTGCCCGCTCGTTTTGGCGTATGCCTTATTCCTTTCTTTCCGCCAGCCGCTTGAGAAAAACCGCCATCTGCTCGCGTGTGACAAATGCCTTGTACTGCTTGTTGCCGTTTCCGTCCCCCACGATCAGTCCGTTTTCCTCGGCCCATCGGCGCGCCTCCGCGCTCCAGTCCGACGGCTCCCTTTCCGCCAGCGACCGCCAATAGCCCTCCATCAGGGCGTTGAACTGCTCCTGTGTCATCGTTTCCTCCTCTGAAAAGCGCGGCATCGGCGGCGGGTACCGTCCCGCGCGGACCATGGCCGAGCTGTAAAGCCCGCCGCCGTCCCATTGAAAGTGCGGCCGGTCCGGAAAGCTTCGCCAATCGCCGCCCCAGGTAAAGCCCATCTCCTTGCCGAGCCTTCCCATCTCCTCAAAAAACGCGGGGTCGTCATACTCATGTCCGCGCACATTTTTGCATATGTCGAACGCCAGGCCCGCATCGGCGGCGTGGAAGCTCGGCGTCGTCGCGCCCTTTGCCGCGAACCCCGCCGCAGCGAGATAGCGTTGATACTCCGCGTCGCGTACCGTCTGCACCACCAACGGCCGCAGCCCCCGCGCCTCCGCACGGCGCAGCAGCGTCCGACAGTTCTCCGCCACATCCGCGCGCAGCGCTCCGATGTCCCTGCTGTCAAGCATCTTCTTCCCTCTTGGTCTGCGTTCCGAAATAGAAGCCGATCACCGCCGTGTAGATCGTCATATAGTCCTGCGACAGCGACCCGCAGCACTCCAGCACGCAGAATGTGATCGTCAGCGTAATGGTCACGATGCTCTTGACGGTAAAAAGATTTGCCATGCGTTTTCCAAGCAGTTCCTTCATTCCGTTCCCTCCCCCTGTCTCTTCTTCATTATTGTATCCGCCCGCGCCCGTCCGCGTTCCGCGTCAGTCCGTCGGCACCGCCAGCTCGAAGCTTTTCCATGTGTGACCCGCCGCCTCTGCCTTCTCCCAGGTAAAGCGCTGTCCCTCGCACTCATCCCATGTGAGATAGCGGAGATAGAAATCCACCTGCAGATGACAGGGCATGATGTCCAGAACGATCTCGCGGATACGCTCGAAGTCCTCCGGTTCGCCCGCCGTCTGCGGGAATGTCACGCGCACGGTGCCATACTTGTCCGTCTCCTCTGCCACAGCGCGGATGCCGCAGCCGCTGATGGTCCGGTTGATCGCCTCGGGCGTAAAGCCGTCCGCATCCACTCTGCTGAGCGACGCTATGGCAAGGCGGCGCAGTTCCGGCGTCGTACGCACACCGAGGCGGGAAAACAGCCGTTCGCGGCGTGCAAGCCCCTCGTCCTCTGCCGTCATCAGGATCCCCTCCCGTTCGGCGTAGGCCAGCCGCGCCGCCGCCTCGTCCAATCCCTTGCCCGCCGCCGCCAGTTCCGCGCCGCTCAGACTGTTTTCGCGCAGTTCATACACGCGCAGCGGCCCCAGCAGTTCGCACAGATAATCGTAATAGCCCATCGTCCTACGCCTCCGTCAGTTCGCTGAGCGTCAGCGTCCCGAGCGTCGGCAGATCCGTCGCCGCCGCCGTCACATCCGCCGTCGGCGCGGCGAGGTGTACATTCTCCACGCCCTCCACGCTGTAGAGCAGCGTCAGCAGCTCCGCCGCAGGAACGCTCCTTCCCAGCAGCGCACCGGTAAAGTGCGCGCGCAGCGCGGCCTCGGCGCGCGTCTTGACCTCGGCGAAGCCGTAGCCGCTCGCCGTCTTGAGCGCCGCGCTTACCGCCACAGCCCTCTCCGTCGGAGCAAACACCTTGAGATCGACTGCGATCTCACGCTTTTTCTGCAGCTCCGTCTCTACCGCAGCCAGCAGCGCCTGAGAAGGCATACCCTCCTGCGCCGCGACGATCACATTTACCGTCCCAATGCCGCGGGCGCGCCCCACCGCCTTTGCCGCCGCCACGCCCGCAAAGCGCAGCGCTTCCTGCTCGTAGTAGGCGGCGTTCGCGCCGTTCGGCAGACGGCGGTAGCTTGCAAGGATGCGTTCGCGCAGCGTCTCGTCGTCCTCGGCGTCGCGTCCGCCGGAAAATGCCGCCGTATTCGTGCATTGCACAATGCCCACCGGCAGCGCCGACAGCACCGTTACCGTCCCCGCGACGGCGTTTCCGCCCGCCCCCGCCTCCACGGCGCGGGCAGAAATGTCCACCCATGTCTCGCCCGCGGAAAGCACCGCGTCCTCCGTGGTCTCGAAGCGGACGCCCTCCGCCGTCATGCAGACCGTTCCCTTTGCAATGGGCCGGTCTGCCGCCATCTCGCCCGCCGCCGCAAAGCGCAGCGTGCCGTGCGCGCGCTCGGCGGGCACGCGCGTAAGACCCCGCGTCTCGGCATGATAATCAAGATAGGTCCCTCTCGCCGTCTGCGGAAAGCTCTGGTCCAGCACCCAGTCCGCCTGCATCAGCAGCGACTGCAGCTCCGCCGCCAGCGCATACAGGCGCACCGCGCTGTCGCAGCCCTCGCTCGGCGGAAAGCCCGCGCGCTCGGCAAAGCTTTCGCGCAGCCCCTCATAGATCGTTTTCACTTCCCTCATCATTCACTCTCCTCCCACCGTCAGCTCCAGCGCCGCGGCCTTTCCGCTGTCGAGCCGCAGCGTCACATGCAGGGCGCAAAGCCCCTCGCCGCACTCCGTCAGTTCCACATCCTCCACCGTCAGCGCGCTCTCTTCCGCCAGCGCGGCGGCGGCATACTGCTTCGCCGCCGCGCGCCGCGCGCTCGGCTTCTCCCGCCCGAGAAGATGCAGTTCGCTGCCCAACTCCGGCAGGAATGGAAAGCTCCCCCGCCGCACGCTCAGGCGAAACAGCGCCCTTGCCAGCAGTTCCTCCGTTCCGACCGCGCGCTTCTCTCCGCCGATGCCGTCGGGAACATAGTCCCCGTTCCTCATTTTAAGCTCCATCGTCGTCCTCCTCCGGCAGCCTCAGTTCCCTTCCATTCAGAAAAAGCCGTCCCTTGATCTCCACGCGCCCATTGTTCCGCAGGCAGACGCTCGCGCCTCCGGCGCTGTAAAGGCAGATCTCACCGTCCGCCAATCCCGCCTGCTTTGCCGCCGTGTCCAGCGACAGCGCCACGCAGCGTTCCTCGCCGCGCGTCCCGCTTTTGAGTACCAACACTCGCTCGCCGCCTCTCGGCCGCCATGCGTAACCGCCCGGCGCCGCCGTCGGTAGACCGCGCTCCTCGCCGCGCATCAGCACGCCCGCCGCACTTCCGCCAATGGTCACCGTCCCGCATTCTCCCTGCACGCTCTCCTCCGTCTGCGCGCCGCGCAGGCGTCCCGCTATCCACATTCTCTCATTCCTCCCACAGCACCAGCTCCGTCGTCTCGCCGCGCGCCGTCAGCGCGCGCGTCGTCTCGCTCACGCGATATGTTCCGGCAAGCCCCAGCCTCTCCAGCCGCAGCTCCACATAGTCCTGCGGCTCCGCCGCGGCGCGCCCCGCCAGCGTCAGCGTCAGTTCCCGCGCCCCCTCCGCGCTCTTTTCGATCTGATAGCGTCCCGTATAGCGCAGCTCGTCTCCGCCCCGCGACGGCACATATACGACGCGGCGGCAGCTTCCGCCCCGCGCGAGAAACGCCTCGTTCCGCACGGTCTGGCGCGTTCCTCTCGTCCGGTCGATCGCCACGACCTCCGAAAGCACGCCGTACCGTCTGTCGCGGTACGCCGCACTCACAATGGGCGCTCCCGCGCCCAGTATGTGCCGCACGCCTTCGTCCGCCGCGCGGAAGCACAGCACGCCGTCCTTCGTGAACTGCGGCAGCAGACCGCAGCGGTTCGCAAAGCCCTCTACCGCCTTCCAGCGGCTCGCGCCGCTTGCCACCGTGTACTCACCCACCGTGCGGACCTCCCCGCGCGTCCGGCACATGACGCCGCACGGCGTCACATGATCGCGCACGATCTCGCTCAGCGCCGCGCGCTGGTAGGTCATGCTCTCCGCCTCGTTGTCGAGCAGCAGCGCGGCCATGCCGCGCCCGCTCATCGTCAGCACCAAACCCGTTCCGTCCATTTCCGCCCGCCACTCGTCCACCACGCCGACGAACACCGCCGCGCCGTCCTCGACCGCCGTGAAGCGGCAGGCGCACCTGAACACATCCGTCATCGCGGCGCTGTAAAGGCATTGCACCGTAAAGCTGTCGCACGGAACGCCGCCCGTGCGCCGCAGCCGCCACGACAGCAGCGTCGGCAGCTCATACACCGCGCCCTGCGCGGTCGTCACCCGTCCCGTCACGCCAGTCTCACCCGCTCTCCCGCGTAAATGAGATTGGCGTTTTTGATCTGCGGGTTCGCCGCCAGCAGCTTCTGCACCGTCGTGCCGTACCGCGCCGCGATGCCCCACAGCGTTTCGCCCTGCGCCACGGTATGCTCCCGCGTATCCCGCACCGCCGCGCTCTCCTGCGCCGCCTCGTCCACGCGCTTGAGCGCCGCCGCGCTCTCAAGGGTCTCCCAGAAGGCAAAGCGATAGCGCACATAGTCCGGCGTCGGCTCCTGCAAAGCCTCCAGTTCCACAAAGTAGGCCCGCGTCGTCATCCACACCGGATGCACCAGAATGCCCGCGCCGCCCTGATAAAACACCGTCGCCAGCTTTTTGAACTCCTCGTACGCGCCCGCTCCCGCGAACGCCCCCTCGCCCTCCAGCACGCGCCAGACCGTTCCGAGGTCCTGCATGGCATAGGTCCCGCCCGGCAGCTTGTGCGCCGCCACGGAGCGGCGGAACGAAATGCGGTAGCTCTCCGGATTGTTCGGCCAGATATAGTCCTTATAGCGCATCGGTGTCAGTCTCATGCGCCCCGCCCCCTCTCAGTAAAGATAAAAATTCCCGTCATAGCGCCGCGCGTCGCGCTCGATCTCCTCGCTCACCCCGCGCGCGGCGCGGAGAGGCTCGCCCCTCTCCGTCCGCTCGAAAAACGCTGCCGCTCCCGCGTTCCGCGCCGTGCGGCTCTCCTCAGCCGCTCCCGCGGGCCGTTCCCATACCGCCGCACGCGTAGTGTGCCGAACGCTCCTCAGGGCTTTCGCTTCCTCCGCCGTGCGATGCTTCGGCCGCACGGCCTCCTCAGCCGCGCTCTCGTCCCCGTCCGGCTTTTCCCCGCTCTCCCGCAAAGAGCGGCGCCGATCGTCCGCTTCCCCCGCGTCAGCCCTTTTCCTGCTCTGCGGCTCCGTGTTCTGCGGCAGCGCGGTGTGCGGGCGTTTGTTTTCCGCGCCGCGTCCGGTGTCTGTCTCCGCCGTCGGCGCGGTCTCTCCGCTGCCGTCTGCCGCCTCCGCGCGCTGTCGGTGCGCCGCGTTTCCCTCCTCCGCATCGGCGCGGTCTTCGCTCTCTCCGCGCTCTGCCGCCGACGCCTCCGCTTGAAGCCGCTGATAGCGCGCCATGTCAAAGCTCTCGTTTTCCCCGCGTCCGGCGTCCGCTGTCTCCGCACGGTCCTCCTGCGCCGCGGCGTCGAAGTCTGCCCCGTCAAACTTTACATCGGGCGCTTCCAGATACTGCCGCACCATCAGTCCGACCGCCGCGAATACCGCCTCGCCGAGCTGCTCGGTCACGCGCCTTTTCCGCGCCGCGAAAACCGCTTCGTCCGTCATCAGGCGTTCGTCTCCAGACGCTTACAGGAGATGACCGACACCTTCTCCACCACCGGATCGCCGAGCTTGCCCAGCTCCTCGATGTTGTTCCAGCGGCAGCGGCTGTAGATGATGCGCTTGCCGGGACGGCAGATCACCACGGAAAAATCCTCCAGCTCGTAGAAATTGACGCCGTCGCTGATGGCCTCGTCGGTCGCATACAGGCGGCTGAGCTCCAGCGCGTAGCGCATCTGCCCGCCGACCGTCGCCACCGGCTCGCTCTCGCCGAAGGCCTCGATCTCGCGTCCCGTGCGAGTCGCCTTGGCGCTGTAGCTCTGCACCACCGCCAGCTTTTTCCCGTTCAGCTCCAGATAAATGTCCCTGCTCGTTGGGATCGTCATGCTTGCCATCGTGTTCCCTCCTTACATCGTAATGTGCGCGGTCAGATAAATGCGGTTGAGACCGTGTGCCACCGCAAAGCTGAATTCCACCACGCACACCGTCGCATCGTCCTCCGACGCGCGCACGCTCACCTCGCCGAAGCTGTCGATGATCTCCTGCGCGCGCTTGTTTTCCAGCTCCACGATCACCTGCGAGCGAATGGCAGCACGCGTCTGTTCGGTGTTGCGGCTGCGCGCGAAGCGGGCGCGCAGCGAGGCGCGCAGCGATGGGATCACATCGTCCACGATGCGGATGCTCGTCAGTTCGCGCCAGGTCTTGTCCGCCGCGCCGCCGGTGGTCGTGCGGGTCGTGATGCCGCGCACGATGCTCACCTCGCCCGCACTCACCTCCAGCGGCGTCACGCCGCCGCGAACCAGCAGGTCGATCTGCGTGTCGTCGTAGCGTGCGCTGAGGGTCGAAAAGCCCTTGAGTACCGCGCCGTTGACCGGCACGGAGGGGTCCTCCTCCGCCGCGATGACCGCCGCGGCAGCCGCCGCGGTACGCACATCGCCCGGCGCGACGAGTACCATGCGCTCGCTGTCGAGCTTTGCGGCGTGCGTCACCAGCTCCGCCGCCGTTTCCTCTGCGCCGCCCGCGACGACGCCGATGCGCTCGCGCTGCTTGCCGGACGCGCTCTCCACGCTCTCCTTCAGCTTCTTCTGCACATCCGCGTCCGCGCTGTCGCACACGACCGTATCGATGCCCTCGCACTCCTCCAGCGCCTTGAACGCGCTTTCATAGTCGTCCGCGCCCGCGCTCGTTTTGCCGACCGCCGCCGCCTTAACCACCGCCGCGCCGTTTTCATACAGCGCGCGCAGCACGGCCGCCATACCGACGCTGCCCTCTGTGTCCTCGCCGAAAGCGGTCACGCCCTCGGCGTAGGAGGTCAGAGTCACCACCTCATTCGCCGTACCCCTTGCCGCGACCGCCGCCACGCCGACCACGCGACTCATTTTCTTTCCGCCGATCGTACTCGAAGCGTCGTAGGCGGAATACACGCCTGGATGCTCATGTACTACTGTGTTGCTCACTTACTGCTTCACACCTTTCAAAATAAAATCCGTCAGCACCGCGCTCCTCTCGTCTGCCTGCGCCACGAAATAGGCGGTGCAGCGCGCGGTGCCTCGCCGCACAAACACGCCGTACTCGGCGTCCCATTCCGTTTTCTCCCAGCACATCTCCTCGATCTGCAAGCCGTCCGGCAGACCCGTCATCAGCGCCTCCGCCGCGGCCTCGGCGGTCTGCTCGCAGCCGCGCGCCCCCCTGCGGCGCGGCGCATAAATGTCCACCGCCGCCGTCAGGAGCAGCCTGCGCCCGTACACCTCGGCCATGCACCCCAGCTCCGCATCGTACCGCTCGCCGAGATAGTCCAGCATACCCGCCTTCGTCAGCTCCGTCTGTCTTGCGCCCACCGAGATAACGCTCGCGCTGCGCTCGCGGAAGCGCTCCTCCTCGTATGCGGGGATCGCGTCGAGTCCGGCCGCCTTCAGCCGCGCCACGATCGCGTCCCGCACCTGTCCGCTCGTCGTCACCGTACTGCCTCCTCTCGGTCCAGCACCGCCCAGTAATGCGTCGTCATGCCGCCCGCGTCCACGCGTTCCGCGCGGCGCACCCGGTAGCGCTTCGTGCCGTACTGTATCCGGTCGCCCTGCTCCACGCATACGCCCGCTTCGCCCAGATAGCGCCAGCAGCGTCCGTCCGCCGCGCCCAGCGGCCCGACGGAAAACGGCTCGCCGCCGCTCTCCGCCGTAATGGGCTGCACAAAGCCGTGCGCCTGTGTGCGCTCCGCTCCGTGTTCTACCGTCACAAGCGTCCCGTACTGCCGGAACGCCTGCGCGATCATGCTCTTTATCCTTTCACCGCGCAAAAGAAAAAGCCGCCTCCCTCCGTATACGGCGCCATCAGCTGTCGGGCGCTGCGGCGCAGCGCCGCCGCGCGCTCGCTGCCTCCCGCGCTCTTCATCGTGACCGTCACATCGCCCGCGCGCAGCGCGGAAAGCTCCTCTCCGCCCGCAAGCCTTGCCTCGGTCAGCGCCGCGGCGGCGAGCCATGCGCTCGCGCATACAAACGCTCCCTCGCAGTCCTCCGGCGAAACGCCCGCGCGCAGGCTGCCTCTGAGAGCGCGCGCACTCGCCGCGCAAAGGCGCTCGAGCAGCGGCCCGTCCTCCTCGGCGCAGGCGCAGATGCTCTTCGCCGTTTTCAGGATCTCCTCGTCCATTCGCCCGCCTCCTTCCGTGTCCGCGCCGCCGCGCTCAGATGCTCAGCACCTTGGAGGCGTCCTTATACGGCTTGGCAAAGCCGGAGATGCTCGTGATGGCCGCGCGTTCGATCTGGCGGTCGATAAGCTTGTCGTACTCGACCGTCACATCGCCCGCGCAGATGCGCTCAAGCGCATAGTTTCGGTCAAGACCGATCAGCTTGCCCGCGGGAACGGCAGTGGTACGCAGCAGCTTTGCGCCCAGCGGCGTAGAGAGCGTGCCGGTCCCCTGGAAATTCAGCCCCGTCAGCGGGTTCTGGAACTCCGACAGCTTGAGCATCTTGAGCATCACATCATTCGACACCAGCATGGTGTTCATGCAGTAGGGGTCGAATTTTGCCCAGAAGTCCAGCAGCGCCTCATAGCTCAGGCTGCCCGCCGTACCGCCGATGGGACTGGCGCCGACCTTGTACTTCTCGGCGGCGTTGTTGTTGCCATCGCCGTTGAGCAAAACCTCCACGGCGTCCTCCAGATGCATACGCGCGATGTACGCGCCGATCTGGCGCAGCGTGACGGAAAAGAGGTCCAGACGCTGGAAGCGGATGGCCTCATAGCTTGCCACGAGCATACGCCCGCGCTTGTGGAGCTTCACCAGATTTTCCTGCGTGCGGATGCTTGTCGTTGGGATCTCCGCCCCCTCCTCCACGCGGCGCAGCTTCTTGTCGTCCTCGCTCGGCACGGATGCGATGGTACGGTAGTCCATACCCTCAAAATGGGTGGTCGTCGCGGTGATGTCGGGCAGAATGTCGCTCTCCATGCCCTGACGGACCACGCGCGAAACAAACTCCGGAAACAGCACGGCGCTGTCGCTCGTGTGGAAGAATTTCTCCACCATGTCGCTGCCCGCGCCCTTGACATGGATGTCAAAGCGCTTGAGCTGGCGCTGAAATGCGTCCATGCCCTCCAGCGGCGTGCCGCGGTAATTTTCACTGGGGTCAATGCTCTCCAGGACCTTGGAAAAGCTTCTGCCGCTCTGGGCGTACATTCCCTTTTCCAGCTTCAGGTTTTCGTAATTGTATGCCATGGTCTCTCCTCCTCTTAAAGCATGATGGTCACGGTGCCTGCGCCCGTGTCCTGCTCCAGCACAAGATGGCTGCGTCCGCCGGTCGTCACAGCCTTCACGCCGCCCGCGTCGTCCGCGGCCAGCGCGGAATAACCGAGCGCGGGCGCGGTCTCGCCGCTGTACGGCACGGTCACCAGACCGCCAAGCTGCACGGTACAGGCCTTTCCGTCGCGGCCGACCGCCAGCACCACGCCGCAGAAGTCGTTGTTCTCCGCGCACGCCTCCACCGTGCCGCTCGCCGACACCTTGACCAGCGCGCCCTCACTCATGTTCTCGCACGCGAAGGTCGCGCAGCACGCGCCGATGCCCTGATAAGAAATGTTCATCTGTCTCCTCCTTAGATCGTTCTTTCTATCCCAAGGGGCGTCCCCACCCCGTCGGACCGTTCTTTCCTCTCCCGCCTCATACGCGGAAGTCCTGTCCGTCCTCGGCGTCCGCGCCGTGCGCGGCGAGGCATTGTACATTCAGCCCCAGCTTTTTCGCCGAGCGCGCGCCGAACACCTTCTTCAGCTCCAGCAGCTCCGCCTCGTCGAGCCTGCCCGCCACACGCTCTGCCACCGCGCCGTCGAGCGTCTCCTCGCTCACCAGCAGCAGCCGCTTCACCTCGCCGCGCAGCGCTTCGAGGTAACTTCGGCCCATGCCCGCCAGCTTTTCCAGCTGCTCCAGCTCGCGCAGCTGCGCGCCGCTGCCGCTCGCGCGCACCAGCGCCTTGAGCGAACCCTCTCCCTGTCCGAAGCGCTTGACCACGCCCGCGCCGCGCTGCGCGGGGACGGCCACAAAGCTCCACTCGTAGGCGTCCGTGATGTCGCCTAGCGTCGCGTAGCAGAGCCTCCCGCCGTACTCCTTTCCGCGCTCATGCCCGCATTCGGCGATGCTTTTGCCGCAGATGGAGCAGATGCTCTTGCCCGCGCTGCACCCCACGCTCACTTCCTTCTTGATGCCGCCCTCGATCTCCGCGATCAGTTCGGCGTTCTTCTCCGTCCGCAGCATATACGCCCAGCCCTTGCACCAGCAGTATTTTTCGCCCGCGGCCATCGTCCTCTCCTCCTCGACCACCTCCGTGCGGTAGATGCGCGCGCTCTGCCCGAGCGCCGACCAGCTGTGGTCGAAAATGCCCGTCCTGCCGACGAACAGCTCGGCAAGCTTTGCCAGCGCCTCGCGGTCGAAGCGCTCAAAGTCGCGGTCCACCTCGTTGTCGCACAGCTTCACCGAGAAGGTGTAGACCTCCTCCGCGCTCAGCTCCTTTTTGGCAAAGCGGTTGATGCGCGCCAGCTCCTCCGCCGTCACAGCGGCGCTCTGCGCCTTTCTTTCCTCCGTCATGTCGCTTTCTCCCTTTTGTCATTTTCCTGCCGCAGCTTCCGCGCCTGCTCGCGGTACAGCTCGGCTCTGGCCTCCTCGACCATGTCCTGCAAATTGATGTCGTCCCACTCCACGGCGAAGCGGCAGCCGTAGCCGTGCAGCCGCAGCCACAGGCGGCACACGCGCTCGACCATCGGCGTGAGCGAGCGGCGCAGCGCCGTGATCTCGCTCGTGAGCATATCCGCCTGCTGACTGCTCATGCGCTCGGTGGATGACCAGCTCAGCCCCAGCAAAAACGGAGGCAGCCCTGTCTTGGCGACCAGCTGCTCGAGGATCTGGCGCACCGGTACCTCGCTGTCCGGCATCACATTGTCCGCGCCGATGGCGCGGATGCTCACATCGCCTACGCTCACAAAGTCGCGCACGCTCCCGCTGCGCGCCGCGCGCATCGCGCCGCCCCATTCCTGCGCGAGAAGTTCCGCCCGCTCGCGGGCGAGCGTGCTGTCCGTCTCCTCACCCTGCGGCTTGTAGACCACCGCAAAGCGCACGTTTCCGCAGCGCTCCCAGTTCTGTCCCATCGCGTAGTAGATCTTCACCAGCAGTTCGCTCATAAACGGCATCGAGCGCAGCAGCGAAACGCCGTAGGGATTTTCCGGCTCCGGCGCGAGCGGCGTGAACAGCACCAGTTCCTGCCGCGGCAGCTCGCGCAGCCGACCCGCGCGGTCATAGCCCCAGAAGCGCGTGTCCAATGCCGTCGCGCCCTCGCGCAGCTGCACCTGCTCCACGCGGTGACACAGCACCGCCGCGATGTCTCGCCCCTCCGCGTCCGGCACGGCCTCGCCCACCGCGCGTCCGCAGGTCAGCAGCGAGTCCAGATAGCTCTCCAAAAAGGCGTTGAACCCCGTCTGCCCACGTCCAATGTCCACCGCACGCAGAAATTCGTCCAGTTCCTCCTCCGCGTGAGCGTCCCCGCAGCGCACCCGCACGCCGCCGCACAGACGCACCAGCTTCCCCACCGCCGCGTCCACCAGCGGCACCGCCTCGCGAATGCTGCGGTAGAGCGCCACGTCCGCGCCGCCGAGCGGCACGTAGCCGCCCAGCGCCGAAAAGGGCTGCACGCTCCCCTCGCGCACCTGCACCGCGGCGGGCGCGCCGCCGTTCCTCTGTTTCTTCCCCCATCGCATCTTCCTGCTCTCCTCCTTCTTCATGTCGCGCGCTCCACCGCTCGCACCGTCGGCATCGCCGTGCGCCGCGCAGCCACAGACATGGCAAAATAGCGCATCTCGTCCATCGCGTGATCGTCCTCCTTGCGCGGCGCGTCGTGTCCGCCGCCGTCTGCCCAGCGGTAGAGCGCGATCTCCCGCAGGCAGTCCGTGCAGTTCCGGCAGATCACGATCTTCCTCCGTTTGAGCAGATCGGCGGTCACCCGCAGCCCGTCCGCCACGGCGTTGTTGGCGCGCGCCACGGAAAACCCTCTGCGCCGCAGCGTCTCGATGAAGCTCGCCGCCGACGGGTCCACCAGCAGCCGTTCGATCCTCCGTCCCCGCGTCAGCTCGCACAGCGCGTCCACATATTCCTCGTCCGTTTTCTGCCGTCCCGCCGCGCGCGAATCGTAATAATATTCGTCCACGCGATACCACACGCCGTCCTTGAGCGCCCACAGCCCCATGCTCGTCGGGTTCACCGTGCCGTAGTCCACCGATACGCGCAGCCTCTCCCACGGCTCGTCCGGCATGTCCTGCGCGTATTCCTCCGGCTCGTAGAAATCGTAGATGCGGCCCTCCGCCGTCACCCACTCGCCCTGCACGAAGCGGCGGTAAAATACGCCGCTGTACGCGCTCTCGTAGCGCCGCCGGATGCGCTCGCTCAAAACGGGGTTATCCTCCATCGTGAAGCGGAGGTAAAGCGCCCTGCGCTCCGCCGCGCGCAGTATCCATTCCCGATAGAACCAATGCTGCGGTCCCTCGGGATTGCAGTTGAACCACACGCGGCTCCCCTCCACCGAGCAGCGCGCGCAGGCCTGCTCCACGAACGAGCGCGGCATTAGTGCCACCTCGTCGAACGCCGCCCCCGCCAGCGTCATGCCCTGAATGAGCGCCGCGCTCGCCTCGTTCGCCCCGCCGAAAAGGTAAAATCGGTTTTCGCGTCCGCGGCAGCGCACCACCAGCAGCCGCTCGCTCCGTCTCTCCTCACAGGAGAAGCCCAGCGCCCGCAGCTTCGGCAGCACGGTGTTGAGCAGGTTGCGCCGCAGCGCCCCCGCGCTCCGCCCGCACAGGGCGAACTGCATGCCGTTGAAGCGCCACATCGCCCAGTAGAAAAAGCCAAGCCCCATCGACAGCGTCTTGCCCGAGCGCACCGCCCCGTCGCAGATGACCGCCTCATAGTCCGCGTACTCCGGCTTTGCCCACCACAAAAACGCCAACCGCTGCTTGGGGGAAAAGCCCGCCGTCTCTCTCACGCGCCCTCCTCCGCCTGCACCATCGCGCGCAGGAATTCCTCAGCCTCGCCGCCCTCGCCGCTGAGCAGCTCGGCGAGCGCCTGCAGCGCCTTCACGCGGTCGATGAAGCGGATCTCCACGCTTCCGAGGTTGCTGCGGCGGAACTCCGCCACCGCGCCGAGGTCCAGCTTTTTGATGTTCTCCTCCGTCGGCTCCTGAAAATAGGCCAGCCACACCGCGTCGTTCGCGCGCCCCAGCGCCATTTCATAAAGCCTCTGCACCACCCGCTCACGGGTCGCCTTTTTCCGCATTCCTTCCCCTCTCTCTTCCGAACGTCCCGCGCCGCCGCTGTTTCTTCCTTTCTGCGCGGTACGGTCTCCCGTCCGGCGCGTCCGTTCTCCTGTTCTCACCCGTAGCCGCGCGTCCCCGTCTTGTTGCACATTTCCGTGCCACAGCCGAAACTTATTTTTTCTCCCCTCTTCTCGTTTTCGTTAAATTCTACAAAAATCGACCGTTTGGCTTGTCCGCTTCATGAAATGTTCATAATTTTCTTCACTAAAGCGCTAAAACGATTGCTATTCTTCAAAAGGTGTATTATAATTTTTATTGTTCTTCCGCCGTTCCCCAGCGTGCGGAAGTCTTTTTACACAGCGGGTCTGAAGCGCCCGCCCAATTTTTACACACGGCGGACGCGAAAATGCCCCGCCGGATAAGGAGTGACAGCACAATGGAAAACAAGCTCGAAAAGAAATACGGCCTCCTCACCGCCATCTGCATGGTCGTCGGCATCGTCGTAGGTTCGGGCGTATTCTTTAAGGCGCAGGTCATCTTGCAGAAAACCGGCGGCGATATGCCGCTCGGCATTCTCGCCTGGCTCATCGGCGGCGCCATCATGATCGTCTGCATTCTCGCCTTCTCCGCCATGGCGCAGAAATACGAAAAGGTCAACGGCATCGTGGACTATGCCGAGGCCATCGTCGGCAAAAAGTACGGCTACTATGTCGGCTGGTTCCTTTCCACCACCTATTACCCCACGCTCACCTCGGCCCTCGCATGGCTGAGCGCGCGCTACACGCTGGTGTTCGTCACCTCCGTCAACCCCGACTTCCCGCTCATCGTCCCCGCCGCGCAGGGCGGCTGCGTCATCGGCCCTGAGTGCCTTGCGCTTATGCTCTTCTACATGGTCTGCGCCTACGCCGTCAACGCGCTCTCTCCGAAGCTCGCCGGCAAGTTCCAGGTCGCCACCACCGTCATCAAGTTCGTCCCTCTCTCGCTCATGGCCGTCGTCGGCATCATCTACGGTCTTGCCAACGGTATGCTGACCAGCAATTTCACCAATCCCGCCGTCGGCTACGAGGTCGCGGGCAGCCCGCTCTTCGCCGCCGTCTGCGCTACCTCCTTCGCCTATGAGGGCTGGATCATCGCCACCTCGATCAACGCCGAACTCAAGGACTCCAAGCGCAATCTTCCCAAGGCTCTGCTCATCGGCGGTCTCATCATCGTCGCCACCTACATTCTCTACTATGTCGGCGTTGCCGGCGGCGCCACCAATCAGGAGCTGTGCGATGTCGGCGCCACCGCCGCGTTCATCAATGTGTTCGGCAACATCCTCGGCAACATTCTCAACCTCTTCATCGCCATCTCCTGCATGGGTACGATGAACGGCCTGATGCTCGGCTGCTGCCGCGGTCCCTACTCCCTTGCCGCCCGCGGCGAGGGTCCCCATCCCGAGCTGTTCGGTCAGGTGGATAAGGTCTCCAACCTCCCCAACAACTCCGCCATTCTCGGACTGTTCTACTGCGCCGCGTGGGGTCTTTACTTCTACCTGTCCAACCTCGCCGGCACTTGGAACAACGCGGTCGCCTTCGCCGGCACGCCGTTCGAGAGCGTCATTTTCTTCTTCGATCCCACCGAACTCCCCATCATCACCATCTACGCGCTCTACCTCCCCATCTTCATCAACTGGATGAAAAAGGCGACCGATGAGTCCACGCTCCGCCGCTATGTCATTCCGGCGCTCGCCATCTGCGGCTCGATCTTCATGGTCATCGCCTGCCTGATCGGCCACAAGATGGGCAACTTCTGGTATCTCCTCGTTTTCGCCGTCATCATGTTCATCGGCTCCCGCTTCAGCAAGAAGAGCGCCTGAGTTCATTTTCCCCAAAAAGTAAAGAGGAGGGAGAAGGTCCGACGGACCTTCTCCCTCCTCTTTTCGCGCGCCGCCTCCGGCGCGCGCTTTTTACTTTTCCAACAGTGCCAGCAGCTCCGGCGCGGTCGCGGCAATCTCTGTCGCCCCAGCCTCCACCAGCTGCTCGCGGTCGCGGAAGCCCCAGCAGACGGAGATGCAGGGAAGCCCCGCGTTTCTTGCCGTCTCGATGTCCACCTCGCTGTCGCCGACATAGACCGCGCGGGTCCTGTCCGCGCCCAGCGCGGCGAGCGCGTCGTTCACCATGTCCGGCGCGGGCTTGCGCCGCCGCCCCGCCGTCTCGCCCATGGCGGCGTCCATCAGGCCGCCGAAATACTGCGCCGCCAGCGGCCGCACCGCCTCGTCCGGCTTGTTGGACACCACGGCAAGACGATAGCCCCGCCGCTTCAGCTCGGCAAGCATCTCCAAAACGCCGTCGTACGGCCTTGTTTTTTCCTGACAATGCGCGGCGTAGTAGGCTTTATACTGCACGAGCGCCTTCTGAATGAGCGTCTCGTCCGCCCCCGCGCCGAACGCGCGGCGGACCTGCATCTCCGCACCATTTCCGACGAATCGCCGCATCTCCGCGAGCGTCCGTTCCGGATAGCCCATCTCGCGCAGCGTGTAGTTCGCCGCGGCGAGAATGTCCTCGAGCGTGTCGAGCAGCGTCCCGTCCAGATCGAACAAAACCGTGTCAAATCTTCGCATTCTTTTCCTCTTTCTCCGCCTGTACCCGCGCGGCGACTTCCTGCGTGAAGCGCGCGGTCGCCGCGCTCGGTGGTACATCGCGCAGCGTACACATATCGACGGAGCGCGGCGGAATTTCAAAATCGGTCCTCAATTCGCGGATCGTCCCGCTCTCCAGCTCGGCGGTCACAAACTCCCGCGTCACGCCCGCCACGCCGAAGCCGATGCGGGCGAGGTCCACGAGCAGACTGCGCGCGCCCAGCTCGATCTCCGGCGCGAGCGACTGCCCGTGCGCCAGAAAATACTTCTCCAGATACACGCGCGAGCTGGCCTTGCGTTCGAGCAGGATCAGCGGCAGCGCCGCGATCTCCTTCACCGAATAGGCGCGCTCGAAGTCGCAGGGATAGTCCGCCGCCGCGACGAAGCAGGAATGCGTCGCAAAGCACGGCACGCAGGAAAGCCCCTCGCCCTCGCTCGGCGACGAGGCGAACGCCACGTCCACCTTGCCGGAGCGCAGCAGCCCCAGCACCTTGTGGCTGCGTCCGCTGACGATCTGAATGTGAATGTTCGGATACCTCCGGTGGAATGAATCGAGGTGCGGCAGCAAAAACTGGCTCGTCACCGTGTCGCTCGCGCCGATGACCAGCTTGCCCATCTGCAGCGCCTTGGTCTGCGCGAGCTTTTCTTCCCCCGTTTCCAGCAGCCCCATCGCGCTGCGGACATGTTCAAAGAGCATCTGTCCGTCATCCGTCAGCGCCACGCCGCGCGGCGAGCGGATAAACAACCGCGTCTGCAAGGCGCCCTCGAGCTGCTTGATGCTCTGGCTCACCGCCGACTGGGAAATATACAGATTCTGCGCCGCGGCGGAAATGTTGCCCGTCTCCGCCACCTCACGGAACACGCGGTACAGCTCCAGCTTTGCCGTCATAGATCCGTCCTCCTCAAATCTCCCGCCGACCCTCCAGCGCTCGCATCAGCGTCGCGTCGTCGGCAAATTCCAGATGCCCGCCCACGGGGATACCATAGGCCAGCCGCGTGACCCTCACGCCGAAGGGACGCAGCAGCCGCGCGAGATACATCGCCGTAGCCTCGCCCTCCGTGTCGGGGTTGGTCGCCATGATGACCTCGTCGATGCCGCCGCGGCTCACCCGCTCGACCAGCGACTTGATCTCCAGATCGTCCGGCCCGATGTGGTTCATCGGCGAGATCACGCCATGCAGCACATGGTAGCGCCCCGTATACTCGCGCGAGCGCTCGATGGCCGCCACGTCCCGCGCGTCCGCCACCACGCATACCACGCGCTCGTCGCGCTTGGGCGACGAGCAGATGGGGCAAAGCCCGCCGTCCGTCAGGTTGCGGCAGACGGGGCAGCACATCACCTTCTTTTTGGCGTCCACGATGGCGTCTGCAAATTCCTGCGCCTCCGCGTCCGTCAGACTCAGCACATGGAAGGCCAGCCTCTGCGCGCTCTTGCTGCCGATGCCCGGCAGCCGCGCGAACTGCTCGACCAGCTTTTCCAGCGCCGCGGGAAAATACTCCATACCTCGTTAACCCTCTCTCAAAGCCTTGATCTTTGCGGGAATGTCCGCCGCCTTATAGACCGCGCTCCCCGCGACCAGCACGTTCGCGCCCGCCCGCACGCAGGCGTCGCGCGTGGCGGTGTCCACGCCGCCGTCCACCTCCAGCTCGCAGGCAGGATTGACCTCGTCGAGCATCGCGCGCAGCTGCGCGACCTTGGGCATCATGTCCGCCATGAACTTCTGCCCGCCGAAGCCCGGCTCGACCGTCATCACCAGCACGATGTCGCACTCCTTGAGATATGGCAGCGCCGCCTCGGCGCGGGTGTTTGGCTTGAGGACGATGCCCGCGCGCTTGCCCTTTGCGTGGATCTTCTCCAGCGCGGCGTGGATGTTCTCGGGAAAGTCCGCCTCGACGTGGACCGTCACAAGATCCGCGCCCGCGTCGCAGAACTGCTCGACGTAGCGCACGGGCTTGACGATCATCAGATGCACGTCCAGCGGCAGCTCGGTCACGGGCCGAATGGCCTTGACCACCGGGATACCGATGGAGATGTTCGGTACGAACTCACCGTCCATAATGTCCACATGGACGTAGTCGGCGGTGTCGATTTTCCGAATGTCCCGCTCGAGATTGGCAAAATCGGCGGAGAGAATGGACGGTGCGATCTTGACGTTCATGGCAGCAGCCTCCTAATTTGCGACATATTGAATTTATTGTAGCAAACGCCGCGTCCAAAATCAATCGCAAAATAAAATGTAAAATACACTTGACATTTCAGAGGCGGTGTGCTATTCTCTCGAATGTAAAGCAAGCTTGACTTTTCGGAACAGGAGTGCCTATGAAAAACATCATCGAACAAAAGCGGCGCGAACGCGGCATGACGCAGCAGCAGCTTGCCGCCGCGCTCGGCGTCTCACGCCAGACCATCATCTCATTGGAAAGCGGGAAATACAATCCGTCCATCCTGCTCGCCCACGCCATCGCAAGGCTGTTCGGCACGCAGATCGAGGACATATTTCTTTTTGAGGAGGAAGAAGCATGAAATTAAAGGAACAGAAAAAATTCGGCATTTTATGGCTCAGCATCGGCGCGGCGCTTTTCCTTGCGGGCCTGCTGCTGGGGGAGACCGAATACGGCGGCTACGTCGGCGGCTTCGGCGGCGGACTGACGGCGGTCGGTCTTGTTCGTCTGCTGCGGGTATCCCGGCTCAGCCGCGATCCGGAAAAGGCGGCGGACTACGACGCCTCGCTCAAGGACGAGCGCACGGCGTATGTGGCCAACAAAGCGCGGAGCATGACCTTCCTTCTCTGCGTCTATATCCAGCTCGCCGCGGCGCTGCTGGCGATCCTGGCGTTCGATCAGCCGCTCGTCGGGCAGGTACTCCTCGGCCTGACCTGCCTGCAAAGCCTGCTCTACACCGTTCTCTACTGGCACTACAATAACACCTATTGAATGCGGGCAGACCCGCAGCCCTCCCGCAGGCTGATTCTTAAAAAAATGTTAAGCGGAAGCGCGGCGCTTGTCAACGCCGCGCTTTTGTGTTATTCTAACGGGTGGTCAATGGGAAAAGGGACTTTTCCCGCATTGGTTCCGCGCACTCCGAAAAATAGAGAGCAAAGGAGAACGCTCCCCATGAAGCTGAACAATCGCCGCACCATTCTCGTCGGTCTGGCCTTCTTGTCCATCTGCTCGTTCTGGCAGATGTACGACACCGTCATTCCCAAGATACTGACCGAGACCTTCCACCTGAACGAGACCATCTCCGGCGCGATTATGGCGCTGGACAACATTCTCGCGCTGTTCCTGCTGCCGCTGTTCGGCGCGCTCTCCGACCGCACGGACACGAGGCTCGGCCGCCGTATGCCGTTCATTCTCTTCGGCACGGGCTGCGCCGCCGTGCTGATGAACCTGCTGCCCTTGTTCGACAACGGCTATGCCGCCGCGCCGTCCACGGGGAAGCTCGTCGGCTTCGCCGCCGTGCTGGGCCTTCTGCTCATTGCGATGGGGACCTACCGCTCGCCCGCCGTCGCCCTGATGCCGGATGTGACGCCCAACCCCCTGCGCTCCCGCGCGAACGCCATCATCAACCTCATGGGCGCGGTCGGCGGCATTGTCTACCTTGCCGTCGCCGCGGTGATGTACCCCAACTCCAAGATCGCGGGTCTCGCCCATGTCAACTATCAGCCGCTCTTCCTCGTTGTCTCCGCCGTCATGCTCGTGAGCGTCGCAATCCTCTTCCTCACGGTGAAGGAGCCGAAGCTCGCCGCAGAGACGCGCGCGCTGGAAGCGCAGCATCCCGAATGGAATCTCGCCGAGGACGACGGCAGCGGCAACGAAGTCCTGCCCAAGCCCGTCAAGCGCTCGCTCGGCTTCCTGCTCGCCTCCATCGCGCTGTGGTACATCGGCTATAACGGCGTGACGACGTGGTGGTCCACCTATGTCGGCGCGGTCATGGGGCAGGGTCTCGGCGGTGCGTCCACCTGCCTGCTCGTCGCCACGGGCGGCGCCATCGTCAGCTATATCCCCATCGGTCACCTCGCCTCGAAGATCGGCCGCAGGAAGACCATTCTCACCGGCTGCGCCCTGCTCTCCGCGATGTTCCTGACCTTCTACTTCCTCACCACGTTCTACTCCACCATTCATCCCATCATGTTCGTCTGCTTCGCCGTCGTCGGCTTTGCGTGGGCGGCCATCAACGTCAACAGCCTGCCCATGGTTCTGGAGATGTGCCGCGGCAGCGACATCGGCAAATTCACCGGCTACTACTACACCTTCTCCATGGCGGCGCAGGTCGTCACGCCCGTCCTTGCGGGTACGCTGATGCGGAATGTCAGCTACCGCGTCCTCTTCCCCTACGCCGCGCTGTTCGTCGCCGCCTCGTTCGTTACGATGTGCTTCGTGCGCCACGGCGATGTGAAGACCGAGGCCAAGAGCGGACTTGCCGCTTTCGAGGCCATGGACGACTAATGTTCAACAAGAAGTGATATTTCGTGCCGATTTTACGCTTTGTTATCTTTTTCGCGCTTCTTCTCTCGGCGCTTTGGCTCCTGCTGCTGCGCTGCCGCCGCAACGCATCCGGCTGGGATAAGCTGGAACATCGGCGCTACGCCCACCGCGGACTGCACAACGCCGCCGACGGCGTGCCTGAAAACTCCCTCGCCGCCTTCCGCCGCGCCATCCGGCACGGCTATGGCGCGGAGCTGGATGTGCATCTGCTGCGCGACGGCTCGCTCGCCGTCTTTCACGACAGCGCCCTCGCGCGCATGACCGGCTGCACCGGTGCGCTTGAGGACCGCACGGCGGCGGATCTCCCCGTGCTGCACCTCGCCGGTACGCCGGAAACGATCCCACAGCTTTATGAAGTCCTTTCCCTTTACGAGGGTACCGGCTTTCCGCTCGTCGTGGAGCTCAAGCCCTGCCGCGGCAACCACAATACCCTGACGGAGCGCACGGTGCGGGAGCTGGACAAATTTCACATTCCCTACTGCATGGAGAGTTTTGACCCGCGCTGCCTTCGCTGGCTGCGGAAGCACCGTCCCGACATTATCCGCGGGCAGCTGTCCGCCGACTTTCTCCGCGACCGCTCGGACCGCGGCTTTCTGATGGACGCTCTCGCCGCAAAGCTGCTGATGAATTTCTACGGCCTGCCGGACTTCCTTGCCTACCGCTTTGAGGACCGCGCCAAGGCTCCGCTGCGGTTCTGCCGCCGCGTGTTCGGCGCCCGCATCTTCTACTGGACCGTCCGCTCCCGCGCGGACCTGGAGGCCGCCGAGCGCGAGGGCGCGCAGGCGATCTTTGAGGGCTTTGACCCCAACAAAAAATAAAGAGAAAAGAGGACACACCATGAGCGATACCCCCAAGAGACGCTGGGGCGACCGTCGGGACGCCACGCTTCTGCGTGAGACCGACGCGCTGCACTTCATCATGGGCATCATCTATCCCCACCGCGCCGACAACGAGGCGTACATCGCCGAGCGCATCGACCTTGAGCCGATCAAGGCCTATCTTGAAAAAAAGAATGTCGAGGGCATCGAATTCAAGTACACCTTCTTCCATGTCATCGTCGCCGCCCTTGTCAAGACCATCACCCTGCGTCCCAGGCTCAACCGCTTCTACGCGAACGAGAATTACTACCAGCGCAATAAGGTCACGGCGGGCTTCATCATCAAAAAGGAATTTTCCGACGGCAGCGAGGAGGCGGTCGCTCTGCTCGACGCCGCGCCGACCGACACCGTGGACACCATCCACGAGGAGATCCGCCGCCGCGTCCACGCCACGCGCCACGAGCAGAAGATGAACACCACGGACAACAGCATGGACATTCTCAATAAGCTGCCGCGCTTTCTCTCCAAGGCGGCGGTCCGCTTCATCCGCTGGCTCGACCGCCACGGCTGGTGTCCGGATGTTCTCATCGGAGACGATCCGAACTACGCCTCGGTATTTCTCTCCAACCTCGGCTCCATCCGCCTCAGAAGCGGCTACCACCACCTCACCAACTGGGGTACCTGCTCGTTCTTCTGCGTCATCGGCGAGAAGAAGTGGACCCCGCTTTACGATCAAACCGGCCTCGTCGCCATGCGCGAAACGGTCGATCTCGGCTTCACGGTCGATGAACGCATTGCCGACGGCTATTACTATTCCAAGAGCATCCAGCTCTTCAAGCATCTGCTCGCGCACCCCGAGCTGCTCGAGCTTCCATTTGAACAGGAGGTAGACTATGAGTGAGATCACTGCCAAGACCCCGTGGGCGGGTCACACCGGCGACGTGCCGCTGCATCTGGACTATTTTGAAGGCTCGATGTTCGAGGCGCTCGAGCTGGTGTCGCGGAAATATCCCAAGAACGTCGCGTTCGACTTTATGGGCAAGTCCACGACCTATCCCCACATGATCGAGGAGATCAGGAAATGCGCCCGCTCCCTCAAGACCATCGGCGTGCGCGCGGGCGACAAGGTCACCATCGCCATGCCCAACTGCCCGCAGGCCATCTATATGTTCTACGCCGTCAACCTCGTCGGCGGCATCGCGAACATGATCCATCCCCTCTCGGCGGAGAAAGAGATCGAGTTCTATCTCAACGAGTCCGAGAGCGTCACCGCCATCACGCTCGACCAGTTCTACAACAAGTTTGAAAACATCCGCCAGAACACCAAGGTCGTCAACATCATCATTGCGAGCGTCAAGGACGAACTGAGTAAGCCCGTCCGCGCGGGCTATATGCTCACCGAGGGCCGCAAGATCGCCAAGATTCCGAAGGACGCGCCGGTTATCCGCTGGAAGGATTTCATGAACATGGGCAAGGCGTGCTTCTGGAACTATTCCGTCAAGCGCACCGGCGACGATCCCGCCGTCATTCTCTACTCCGGCGGCACGACCGGCACGACCAAGGGCATCGTGCTGACGAACAAGAACTTCAACGCCCTCGGAGCGCAGGTCATCGCGGCGAACCCGATGTTCAATCCCGGCGACAAGATGCTCGCTGCCATGCCGCTGTTCCACGGCTTCGGTCTCGGCGTGTGCGTCCACACCATGCTCTCCCAGGGCGGGCGCTGCATTCTCGTCCCGCGCTTTACCGCAAAGAGCTATGCGAAGCTCATCACCAAGTATCATTGCAACTTCATTGCGGGCGTCCCCACGCTCTACGAGGCGCTGCTGCGCCTGCCCAGCATGGAGGGTGCGGACCTCAGCTCGCTCAAGGGCGTGTTCTCCGGCGGCGACAGCCTGTCGATCGAGCTGAAGAAGAAGCTGGATAAATTCCTCTACGCCCACGGCGCGCCCGTGCAGGTGCGCGAGGGCTACGGCACCACCGAGACCGTCACGGCCTGCTGCCTGACGCCGCCGCATATGTTCAAGAAGGGCAGCATCGGCGTCCCCTTCCCCGACACCTACATCAAGATCGTCGAGCCGGACACCGACAAGGAGGTCCCCTACGGCACGGAGGGCGAGATCCTGCTCGCCGGTCCCACCGTGATGAAGGAATACATGAAGCACCCCGACGAGACCGCGCAGACGCTGCGCCGTCACGCCGACGGCCTCACCTGGGTCTACACCGGCGACCTTGGCACGATGGACTCGGAGGGCTTCGTTTACTTCCGCGGCCGCGCCAAGCGCATGATCGTCTCCTCCGGCTACAATGTCTATCCGGGCCAGATCGAGAACATTCTCGACGCGAATGAGATGGTCCAGATGTCCTGCGTCATCGGCATTCCCGACGCCTACCGGATGCAGAAGGTCAAGGCCTTCGTCAAGCTTGCCGCCGGTATCCCCGCCAACGACGCGACCCGTCAGGCGCTTTTGAGCTACTGCTCCAAGCACATCGCGAAGTACGCCATGCCCTGCGACATCGAGTTTCGCGACGAGCTGCCCAAAACGCTCGTCGGCAAGGTCGCCTACCGCGTTCTGGAAGAGGAGGAGTTGGCCCGCCGCAAGGCGGCGGCCCCCGCCGATGCCGGCAAGTAAGTCCCCATCACAGCAAAAAACGGCCGCTGCGGCGGTCGTTTTTTCATGCGGTTCAGTTCATCGCGTCGGCGTTGAGGTCGAAAAGCTCCCGTGCCCGCGCATACAGCGCGGGGTGCCGCTCCAGCGTCGGATCGGACGCAAGCAGCGCCTCCGCCGCGCCCTGCGCTTCATACAAAAGCGCCATGTCGCAGGTGAAGTCCGCCACGCGCAGCGTCGGCAGACCATGCTGCCGCGCGCCGAAAAAGTCGCCCGGGCCGCGCAGCCTCAGGTCCTCCTCCGCCAGCGCAAAGCCGCTCTGCGTGCGGCACATCGCGTCGAGCCGCGTTTTGTTGTCCTCGCCGCGGTTGTCGGAGACAAGAATGCAGTAGGACTGCCACGGCCCGCGTCCCACGCGCCCGCGCAGCTGATGAAGCTGCGACAGGCCGAAGCACTCCGCATTCTCGACGACCATGACCGTCGCGTTCGGCACATCCACACCGACCTCGACAACGGTGGTGGAAACCAGCACATCGATCCCGCCCGCGGCAAAATCGCGCATGACCGCCTCTTTCTCCTTTGGCTTCATCTTCCCGTGCAGGAAGCGAACGCTACGGCTCGGAAACGCCTCTCTCCGCAGTTTCTCCGCGTAGGCGGTCACCGCCTTGCGCTCGTCGGGCAGTTCGCCGTTCTCCTCTACCATCGGACAGACCACATAGGCCTGCCGTCCCTCCGCAAGCTGTCTTTCGATAAAGGCATAGATGCGTTCGTGGTAGCTTGACGGCACGGCATAGGTCTCGATGCTCCGCCGTCCCGGCGGCAGCTCGTCGATCACGGAAACATCCAGATCGCCGTAGATCATCAGCGCCAGCGTGCGCGGAATGGGCGTCGCGGACATGACGAGCAGGTGCGGCGCCTCGCCCTTCGCGCCCAGCGCCGCGCGCTGGTTCACGCCGAAGCGGTGCTGCTCGTCGGTCACGACCAGTCCGAGATCCCGGTACGAAACATCCGGCGAGAGCAGCGCGTGCGTGCCGATGGCAAGGTCGATCTCACCCGCGGTAAGCTGCTCCAAAACAGAGCGGCGCGTTTTCGCCTTCGTCGAGGCGGTCAGCAGCGCGCAGCGCACGCCAAGCTCCTCCAGCAGCGGCGCGAGCGTGCGGTAATGCTGCTCGGCCAGAATTTCCGTCGGCACCATCAGCGCGGACTGAAGGCCGTTTTTCGCCGCGCAGTAAATTGCCGCCGCCGCGACCATCGTTTTGCCGCTGCCCACGTCGCCCTGCACAAGGCGGTTCATCGGCCGCGCGCCGCGCAGGTCGCGCAGAACATCGTCCACCGCGCGGGTCTGGGCATTCGTGAGCGTGAACGGCAGCGCGTCGAGAAACGGCGTCAGGTCAGCGTTCGCGCAGGTCCTGCCCCGCACCTCCGCGCGCCGCGCGCGCAGCAGCCGCAGCCCCAGCGTGAGGAAATACAGTTCCTCGAACGCGAGCCGCCGCCGCGCGGCGGCCAGCGCCGCGTCGTCCGCCGGAAAGTGGATATTCTCATAGGCGAAGCGCATGTCGCACAGACCGTGCTGCGCGCGCAGCTCCGCGGGGAGCAGCTCGCACAGCCGGTCCGCCGCCTCGTCCAGTCCCTGTCGGACGGCGCGGTAGAGCAGGCTCTGCCCCACGCCCGCCGTCAGCGGGTAGACCGGCACAATGCGGCCCGTCACGGCGTGCTGCCCCTCCCGCTCAAAGACGGGGTTCGTCATCTGCCGCCGCAGCAGCGTTCCCTCGACCGTCCCGTAAAATGTGTAGCTCTCGCCCACGCGGAACATGTTTTTCAGGTAGGGCTGGTTGAAATACGTCAACTCCAGCGCGGCGCTCTCGTCGACCACGCGCAGCTTGACAAGCTCCAGTCCCTTGCGAATGCGTGAAAGCTTCGGCGCGCCCGCGACCATCGCCGTCACGCAGGCGCGCTCGCCGATCGTGAGTTCCGCGATGCGGCGCACGGCGCGCCGGTCCTCATAAGCGCGGGGGAAGTAGGCGAGCAGGCTTTTGAGGTCGGTAATGCCAAGCTTCGCGAGGCTCTTTGCCCGCGCCTCGCCCACGCCCTTGACATAGCGCACATCGGTATTCAGCTCTGCCATCGTCCCGCCTCCTCTCACCAAGGTATCCTCATTATACTCGCTTTCCCCGCATTTGAAAAGGGCTTTCCGCGCCGCGCGGAAAGCCCCCGTTTTCACTCTTTTCGGACATAATCGACATAGCGGAAGCGCAGGCCGTTCTCCTCCTGCCACGCCCCCACCGTCTCCGCCGCCCATGCGCCGTCGGCGTCAAGGTTCGGGAAGAAGGCGTCCGCCCCCTCCGCCGCGGCGTCCACCTGCGTCACCAGCACGCGCCCGCAGCACGGCAGCAGCGCACGGTACAGCTGTGCGCCGCCGATAAGCACCGCATCCTCTCCCGCGAGCGCCGCGGCCTCGTCGATGCTCCGCGCCAGCTCCACACCCTCGCGCGGCGGGAGCGTTCGGCTCACCACGATGTTGCGGCGGTCCGGCAGCGGCTTCGCCCCGGGCAGGGAAAACAGCGTATTCCTCCCCATCACAACGGTCTTTCCCACCGTGAGCGCACGGAAGCGCCTGAGGTCGGCGGAAATGCGGAAGAGAAGCCGGTTCTCCTCTCCGATGGCCCAGTTTTTGTCCACACAGACGACGGCGGTCATACGCTTCTCCTTTACACCGCAATGGGTATTTTGGTCTCAAACGGGCATGGCTCATAGCCCTCAAGACGGAAGCTGTCGCGGGTGAAGGCATAGAAATCCGTCACCTGCGGATCGATAAAGAACCTCGGCGCGGGTCTCTCCGGCTCGGCGAGCATCTGCTCGATGATCGGCACATGGCGGTCGTAGATGTGCGCGTCCGCGATGACGTGTACCAGCTCGCCCGCCTTCAGCCCGCTCACCTGCGCCATCATGTGGACCAGCACCGCGTACTGCACCACATTCCAGTTGTTCGCCGCCAGCATATCCTGGCTGCGCTGGTTCAAAATGGCGTTGAGCGTATCGCCGGAGACGTTGAAGGTCATCGAGTAGGCACAGGGGTAAAGCCCCATCTCATGCAGGTCCTCAAAATTATAGAGGTTCGTCAGAATGCGGCGCGAGGCGGGGTTATGCTTCAGGTCGTAGAGCACACGGTCCACCTGGTCGAACATTCCCTCCTTGTACCGGTGCTTCACGCCAAGCTGATAGCCGTAGGCCTTGCCGATGCTGCCGTTCTCGTCCGCCCACGCGTCCCAGATATGGGTGGAGAGGTCGTGGACATTGCTGCTCTTTTTCTGCCAGATCCACAAAAGCTCGTCCACCGCGCTCTTCCAGTAGGTGCGGCGCAGCGTGAGGATGGGAAATTCTTCGGCAAGGTCGTAGCGGTTGACGATGCCGAATTTCTTTACGGTGTGGGCGGGCGTCCCGTCCTCCCAATGCGGGCGGACGGCGAGTGCCGTGTCCCACACGCCGTTTTTCAAAATGTCCTCGCAGTTCTGACGGAAAACCCGATCGGCGTAGCTCATCGCGCACCTCCAAGATAGTCTGTTTTCTTACTTCACCTCGCAGCCGGCAGCGCGGATCGCGCCGAGCGCCAGCTCCAGCGTAGGGTCGATGCTCGGATAGTCCAGCCCATAGAGGTCGAATGCGGGCGGCAGCTCCGTGCAGCCGAGGATCAGCGCCTCGGCTCCGCGCGCGAGCAGATGCTCGCACGCCGCGCGGAACGCCGTCACATCATGCGCCAGATCGCCTGCCTTGACCCCGTTGTAGATCACATCCATCACCGCGGCCTGATCGTCCGCGCCCTCCGGCACGAGCAGCTCCACGCCGCTGCCCGCGAAGGTGCGCTGGTAAATGCCGGTCTGCACCGTGCCGTCGGTCGCAAGCAGACCCGCGCGCTTTACGCCGCGCGCCTTGAGCGCGTCGCGCGTGAGCGCGATCATGTGCAGCACGGGAATGCCCACCGCCGCGCAGACCGGCTCATAGTAGTTGTGCGCCGTGTTGCAGGGCATGATGAGGAAGTCCGCGCCGATGCTCTCGAGCCGCTTTGCGCTCTTGACCATCTCCGGCACAGGGTCCGCGCCGCCGTGGAGCAGCGCCGCCGTGCGGTCGGCAATGTTCGTGTTCGAGTCGATGCACACGCGCGGATGCTCCTGATCGCAGGAGGCGGCGGTGTGCAGCGTGATCTTCTCAAACAGGTCCGCGGTGGCGAGCGGACCCATACCGCCGAGAATGCCGATGACCTTCTTACTCATGCAGCAGTCCCTTTTCCTTCTTCTCCAGCAGCTTCCGCTCATGGTTCGGCAGCGCCGCAAGCTCGCGGTCGCGCGCGATGATAAGCTTGAGCGCCTCCACCGCGACCTTGACAGAGGACGAGGTATCCTCGCTCATGTCCTGATCAAGTCCCGCCTTTTCGCGCTCCTGATTCCACACGACATGGAAGCACGAGCCGCAGCGGCAGCCAAGCGCGTCCGCCACGACGAACAGCGCCGCGCTCTCCATCTCGCTCGCCTTCACGCCAAGGCGCTTCCAGCTCTCCCATCTTTGCAGCAGTTCATAGTAGACCGGACTCTTCTCCGGACTGTGCTGGCCGTAGAAGCTGTCCTTGCACTGCACGACGCCCGTGTGCGTGCGGTAGCCGAGGCTCTCGGACGCCTGCCGCAGAGCGAGCGTCACATCGAAGTTCGCCACGGCGGGGTACTCGATGGGCGCATACTCCAGCGAGGTATGCTCATAGCGGATGGCGCCGGTGGCCACGACCACATCGCCGGACTTCACATTGATGTCGATGCCGCCGCAGGTGCCGGTGCGGATAAAGGTGTCCGCACCGAGCTGGTGCAGTTCCTCCATCGCAATGGACGCGCTGGGTCCGCCGATGCCGGTGGAGCAGACCGAGACCTTCTCGCCGAGCAGCGTGCCGGTATAGGTGGTGTACTCACGGTTCTGCGCGACCTTGACCGCGCCGTCGAACAGCACGGCGATGGACGGGCAGCGGCCCGGATCGCCGGGCAGGATCACATAACGCCCCACCTCGCCCTTGGCGCAATGGATATGATATTGACGTTCCAGTTCATGCATGGAAAACACCTCGCAAAGCATTGAATATAGCAGCCCTATTATAGCAAGCCCCGCAGACAAATGCAAGCGCAAGCAAAATGGGGTGTGTCAAAATAAATACGGTGTCACTCCATTGGGAGCAACACCGTATTTTTGTTTGTTTTCAGCCAAGGACGCCTGCAAACGCAGTCCTGTCAAAGGTCTGCGCGTTTCAAGCCGCTTTGGGAGCGCTCAAAGGACCGCTCACATTTCCTTGATCGCGGCCTGCGCGGCGGCGAGGCGGGCGATGGGAACGCGGAACGGGCTGCAGGAAACATAGTCCAGACCGACCTTGTGGCAGAATTCGACGGAAGCGGGGTCGCCGCCATGCTCGCCGCAGATGCCGAGGTGAATGTCGGGATTGGCCTCACGGCCCATGGTCGCGGCCATCTTCACGAGCTTGCCCACGCCGACCTGGTCGAGCTTGGCGAACGGGTCGTTCTCGTAGATCTTCTTGTCGTAGTACGCACCGAGGAACTTGCCGGCGTCGTCGCGGCTGAAGCCGAAGGTCATCTGGGTCAGGTCGTTGGTGCCGAAGGAGAAGAAGTCCGCTTCCTTGGCGATCTCGTCCGCGGTCAGAGCGGCGCGCGGAATCTCGATCATGGTGCCGACCTTGTAGGTCATGTCGGACTTGACGGAGGCGATGATCTCGTCCGCCGTCTTGACGACGACGTCCTTGACATACTTGAGTTCCTTGACCTCGCCGACGAGCGGGATCATGATCTCGGGGACGATGTGCCAGTCAGGATGCTTGGCGTTGACGTTGAGCGCCGCCTTGATGACCGCACGGGTCTGCATGGCAGCGATTTCGGGGAAGGTGACGGCCAGACGGCAGCCGCGGTGACCCATCATGGGGTTGAACTCGTGCAGAGAGGCGATGATGTTCTTGATCTCCTCAACGCTCTTGTTCATGTCCTTGGCGAGCAGCTCGATGTCTGCTTCCTCGGTGGGGACGAACTCGTGCAGCGGGGGATCGAGGAAACGGACGGTCATCGGACGGCCCTCGAGCGCGATATACATGGCCTCGAAGTCGCCCTGCTGCATCGGCTCAAGCTTGGCGAGCGCCTTCTCGCGCTGCTCGAGCGTGTCGGCGCAGATCATCTCGCGGATGGCGGGGATACGGTCGGCTTCGAAGAACATATGCTCGGTGCGGCACAGGCCGATGCCTTCGGCGCCGAACTTGACGGCCTGCGCGGTATCGTGCGGGTTATCGGCGTTGGTGCGGACGCCCAGACGGCGATACTTGTCCGCCCAGCCCATGACGCGGCCGAACTCGCCGCCGATGGAGGCGTCGACCGTGGGGATCGCGCCGTCATAGATGTTGCCGGTGGAACCGTCGATGGAGAGCCAGTCGCCCTCGTGGTAGACCTTGCCGGCCAGCTCGAACTTCTTGTTCTCCTCGTCCATCTTGATCTCGCCGCAGCCGGAAACACAGCACTTACCCATGCCGCGCGCCACGACAGCCGCGTGGGAGGTCATGCCGCCGCGGACGGTCAGGATGCCCTGAGAGGCCTTCATGCCCTCGATGTCCTCGGGAGAGGTCTCGAGACGGACCAGAACGACCTTCTCGCCGCGGGCCTTCCACTCCTTGGCATCCTCAGCGGAGAAGACGATCTTGCCGCAGGCCGCGCCGGGAGAGGCGGGCAGAGCCTTGCCGATGACGGGGGTCTTCTTGAGGACCTCGGTATCGAACTGGGGATGGAGCAGCGTGTCGAGAGAGCGCGGCTCGATCATAGCGACGGCCTTCTTCTCGTCGATCATGCCCTCGTCCACGAGGTCGCAGGCGATCTTGAGGGCGGCGGCGGGAGTGCGCTTGCCGTTACGGGTCTGGAGCATATAGAGCTTGCCGTGCTCGACGGTGAACTCCATGTCCTGCATATCGCGGTAATGGTCCTCGAGGATCTTGCAGACATCCTCGAACTGCTTAAACGCCTCGGGGAACTTCTCGGCCATCTCGGCAATGGGCATCGGGGTGCGGACGCCGGCGACGACATCCTCGCCCTGCGCGTTGGTCAGGAACTCGCCCATGAGCTTCTTCTCGCCGGTGGCGGGGTTGCGGGTGAACGCAACGCCGGTGCCGCAGTCGTCGCCCATGTTGCCGAACGCCATGGACTGGACATTGACGGCGGTACCCCAGGAATAGGGGATGTCGTTATCGCGGCGATAGACATTCGCGCGGGGGTTATCCCAGCTGCGGAAAACAGCCTTGATCGCGCCCATGAGCTGCTCCTTGGGGTCGGTGGGGAAGTCCTCGCCGATCTTGGCCTTGTACTCGGCCTTGAACTGGCCGGCCAGCTCCTTGAGGTCCTCGGCGGTCAGCTCGACATCGAGCTTGACGCCCTTCTTTTCCTTCATCTGGTCGATGAGCTGCTCAAAGTACTTCTTGCCGACCTCCATAACGACGTCGGAATACATCTGGATAAAGCGGCGGTAGCAGTCCCAAGCCCAACGGGGATTGTTGGACTTCTCGGCGATGACATTCACAACGTCCTCGTTCAGGCCGAGGTTCAGGATGGTATCCATCATGCCGGGCATGGACGCGCGCGCGCCGGAACGGACGGAAACGAGCAGAGGATTGTGGAGGTCGCCGAACTTCTTGCCGGTGATCTTCTCCATCTTTTCCACATACTCCATGATCTCCGCGAAGATCGCGTCGTTGATCTGGCGGCCGTCCTCATAATACTGGGTGCAGGCCTCGGTGGTGATGGTGAAGCCCTGCGGGACAGGCAGACCGATGTTGGTCATTTCGGCGAGGTTCGCGCCCTTGCCGCCGAGCAGCTCACGCATATTGGCGTTGCCTTCGGTGAACAGGTAGCAATACTTTTTGCTCATAACTTTCCTCCAAAAATGTAGTATCGATTGATCTTTCCATCAAAACAGCTCATAAGCCTTATTATTATAGACATAATTTTCCTGCTTTGCAACAAAAAACGCAAAATTTTTTGTATCTGCTGATAGATTTTTCCTTTTATTGCGCCGTGTCCGCTTTGGCGGCACAGCGAAAAATTTGGGGGCTTTTGTTTTTCGCGGCGCTGTGTTATAATGCAATATCTATCGAAAATGAATGGGAGACGGCTATGCAGATCGGCGGCGTGACAATCAAATCCGGCCTTGCGCTCGCGCCGATGGCGGGCGTGACGGACGCGGCGTTCCGCGAGGTGTGTTCGCGGCTCGGCGCGGAACTGACCTGCACGGAGATGGTCAGCTCCAAGGCGCTGTGCTATCAGGATAAGAAAAGCCGCGTGCTGCTCCGCCCGTTTCCGGACGAGCATCCTCTGCAGGCGCAGATCTTCGGCAGCGACCCCGTCTGCATGGCCGAGGCCGCGCAGATCGCGCTGGAGGCAAGCGGCGCGGACATCATCGACATCAACATGGGCTGTCCGGTCGGGAAGATCGTCAACAACGGCGACGGCTCGGCGCTGATGCGCGACCCCGAAAAGGCCGCGCGCGTGGCGGAGGCCGTGGTAAAGGCCGTGAGCGTCCCCGTGACGGTGAAGATGCGCCGCGGGTGGGACAAGGGCAGCCTGAACGCGCCGGAGCTGGCGCGGCTGCTCGAGAGCGTCGGCGTCGCCGCCGTGACGGTACACGGGCGCACGCGCGTGCAGATGTACAGCGGGCAGGCGGACTGGGGCGCCATCCGCGAGGTAAAGGAAGCCGTACACATTCCGGTCATCGCCAACGGCGACGTGTTCTCCGCCGAGGACGCGGTACGCATTCTGAGGCAGACGGGCGCGGACGGCGTGATGATCGGCCGCGGCTGCTTCGGCGACCCATGGCTGTTCGAGCAGGCAAGGGCCGCGCTCGCGGGCGAGCCGGTCCCCGCGCGTCCGCCGCTCGCGGAGCGCTGCGGCGCGCTGGTGCGCCAGATCGAGCGCAGCGCCGAGATCCGCGGCGAAAAGGTCGCGCTGCTTGAGGCGCGGCGGCACTACTGCTGGTATCTCAAGGGCGTGAAATACGCCAACTACTATAAGGAGCAGATCAACCGCATGGAAACGCTGGAGGACCTTTACCGCGTAACGGCGGGCGTGAAGCGCGATCTGCGGGACGACTAACGGAGCGGGACATGAACGAAAGTGAACTGATCCAGGCCGCGCAGCGCGGCGATGAGAGCGCCTTCGAGCAGCTCGTCCGGCTGCACGAGAAAAAAGTATACGGCCTGTGCCTGCGCATGTGCGGCAATGCCGAGGACGCGGCCGAGGCCGCGCAGGACGCCTTTCTTGCCCTCTGGCGGGGGCTGGACGGCTTCCGGCAGGAGGCCGCGCTGTCCACATGGCTCTACCGTCTGGCGAGCAACGCCTGCATCGACCTGCTGCGGCGCGGCAGACGCACGGTGGAGGGCGTGTCGCTCGACGACGAGGAACAGCACTTCGAGCTGAGCGACCGCGCACCCACGCCGGAGCAGCGCGTCGAGCGGCAGGAAACACAGCAGCTGGTGAGTGAAGCGCTCGCCGCGCTGCCGCCGGACTACCGGCAGGTCCTTGTCCTGCGGGAGCTGCACCAGCTCAGCTACGCGGAGATCTGCGAGGTCACGGCGCTGGAGCTGGGAACGGTCAAAAGCCGCATCAACCGTGCGCGGACGCTGCTGCGAAATTATTTGGCGGCAAACGGGAACTTTTTTGAGATCTCATCGTCAAAGGTTACAGAATGTAATCGATCTGTTGGAGGGGAGAGGAACGCAACATGAAAAACTGTGAAGAATTTGCGCCGCTGCTCTCGGCCTTTGTTGACGGAGAGCTGACGGAAAACGAACGCGCGGAGGTGCTCGCCCATGTGAGCGGGTGCGCCGCCTGCCGCGCGCGGCTCGACGAGCTGTTTGTCCTGCACGACGCGCTCGGCGCGCTGGATGAGCCGGAGGTCCCCGCAGACCTCACCGCGAAGGTGATGGCCGCGGTCCGCGCGGAAAAGGCGGCGCAGACGCCGCAGCGCAAAAAGCCGGGCGCGTGGCGCCGCTGGGCGGCGATGGCTGCCTGCGCCGCGCTCGCGCTGTTTGCGGCGGTAACGATCCCGCAGATGGGCGCGGAAATGGCGGCGAACGACGCCGCGCCTGCCGACGCGAACGGTCAAGCGCTTTTCTCGACATTCGATTCGACCGCCGCAGCCCCCAAAGCCCAGCCCGATCAGGAGCTTCCCGAGCAGCGCTGGGATGCGGTGCAGTACGCCCCCGGCTTTGACGGAGCGGCAGAGGACACCAGCCGCGCCAAATACGAGACCGAAATGACCGCCGGAAACAGCGGCTTTGAGCCGGAATACTACTGCGAGACCGTTTTCATCGGTGAAAACGGCGAAAGCGGCGAATTGTTCGTCGCGTGGTACGGGGCGGTGACGCTCGATCTGTACGGCGCAGGCGCGACGGACTATGTGCTGGAAAACGGCGGCGTGAAGGCCGACGACGCGGGCTATTACTATGTACCCATCGACGCGCTGCGCGACCTGCCGGAGGGCCTCGGCATGACGGACGCACAGGCGGAAACGCTCTCGCTCGCCCCCGCGGAGGCGGAATGGGTGATCGTCCTCCCCGATGACGACGCCGAGGTGCCGCAGGCGTGAAGGGACGGAATTTGTGGCTCAACGCCCTCGCCGCGGTGGTCATCGTCGCGCTCGATCAATGGGTAAAATCCTATGTCACGGCGAATTTTGCCGTGGGGGAAAGCGCGGACCTTCTCCCCCATGTTCTGCGGCTGCACTATGTCCGCAATTTCGGCGCGGCGTGGTCGAGCCTTTCCGGCGAGCGGTGGCTGCTCATCGGCGTGACCGCCGCGGGCATGGCCGCGCTCGCGTGGCTGCTCGTAAAGGTCGTGCGCCACCCGCTCGGCGCGTGGGCGCTGACCGCTGTGATCGGCGGCGGCGTCGGCAACCTTATCGACCGCGTCCGGCTCGGCTATGTGGTGGATATGCTCGACTGCGCGTTCATCGACTTTCCCGTTTTCAATGTTGCGGACTGCTTTGTGGTCTGCGGCACCATCGCGGCGCTCATTTATTACCTGTGGGTCTACCCCGCCGCCGACGGGAAGAATTGGGAGAAGGACAATGGGACCGATCCTGCTCAAAGCAGCTGAAGAAAGCAAAAACCAACGGCTCGACGCATTTCTTGCGTCGAACCTTGACGAATTGACCCGCTCGCAGGCAACGCGGCTTATCGAGAGCGGCGCGGTCACGGTGAACGGGAAGGCCGTCAGCAAAAGCTATAAACTCACGGGCGGCGAGGACATCGCCGTGACGCTCCCCGCGCCGGAGCCGGTCAAGGCTGTGGCGCAGGACATCCCGCTCGATGTGGTGTATGAGGACGCGGATGTGATCGTGGTCAACAAGCCAAGCGGCATGGTCGTCCACCCCGCGCCGGGACACGCGGACGGCACGCTGGTCAACGCGCTGCTGCACCACTGCGCCGGTTCCCTCTCCGGCGTCGGCGGCGCGCTGCGCCCGGGCATCGTCCACCGCATCGACCGCGACACGAGCGGCCTCATCATCGCGGCGAAGAACGACGCGGCGCACCGGTTCCTCTCCGCCCAACTCGCCGACCACACGCTCGCGCGCACCTATGAGTGCATCGTCGTCGGCACGCTGCGCGAGGACAGCGGCACGGTGGACGCGCCCATCGCGCGCCACCCGACGGACCGCAAGCGCATGGCGGTGGTGCAGGGCGGGCGGCCGTCCGTGACCCATTGGGAGGTCATCGCCCGCTACCCGGGCTTCACGCATGTCCGCTGTCGGCTGGAGACCGGCCGCACGCACCAGATCCGCGTCCACATGGCCTACCTCGGCCACCCCATTCTCGGCGACACGGTGTACGGCGCGAAAAAGGAGGTCGCGGGGCTTACGGGCCAATGCCTGCACGCGGTCGGCCTGCGCTTCCTCCACCCGCGCACGCACGAGGCCGTGGAGCTTTCCTGCCCTCTGCCGGAGGAGTTTACCGGAATGCTGCAAAAAATCGCCCGATAGGGGCGCCGAAAAAGGAGGACATCCCATGAAACGACTGCTCCCCGTATTGCTTGTACTGCTCGCCGTTCTGTCTGTTTTTCTTTCAAAGCACTACGCCGCCGTGGTCCCGCCGGACGAGAGCGGCACCGCGTCGACCGCAGAGCCGTCCACAGAGCCGTCCGAAAACGCAGAATTGCAGGATATTGCCGCCTACTACGCCGCGCAGGTGACGGACGACTACTCCCTCACTCTGCCGGACGGCACAACGCTGCGCCTCTGCGCCCCCTATGCCCCGCTCGCCGACTGTACGCGGGAATACTTCTTCGACGGCGACGGCATGGTCCCCAACGACTATCTGCGCCACGCGAGGGAGGACTATTCCCTCATCGTCGGAACGGCGTATTATTCGGCGGAGCGCGCCGAAGCCATCCGGCAGTACTGGTCCGATTTCGGTCCCTCATGGAGCTACACCTATGAGGGGAAGGCAGACGAGGAATTTATCGACTATCTATGCACGAGTATCGTCGGCGCGAAAACGGACCGCGGCGTCGCCGTGGGCGACGGGGAGAGCGCGGTGCTGACCGCCTACCCTGAGAAGCTGCTGTATATTTCCAACGGGACCGAGGTATGGAATGCCGGTTCCGGCGAGGACGGCGATTACAACGAGCCGCCGATCGTCTTCGACTATGCCCTTGCGTGGCGCCCCTATGAAAACAACGACTGCCGCGACATCACCTTTTACATCAAGGACGGCAGGGTCGTGACCATTGAAATCATTTCTCCCTATGAGCTGCGCTATGTCTACGGCTTCGACAACGAGGAAAGCGACCGCGTGATCGCCGAAAAGCGCGCGGCGCTGGGCTGAACGCGCCATAAAAGGACCGCCCACGGGAATGCGTTCCCGCGGGCGGTTCTGGTTTGCCGTTCACTTTTTCAGGAAGCCGAACAGGCCCTTTTTCTCCTCCGCCTGCTTCGCGCTGACGGAGGTGACCTCGTAGCCGGTGGCGGCGATGGCGCGGCGCAGAGCCTTCTCGTCGAGCGGCTCGGCGGAGAGGACGACCGCCTGCCCCTTGCTGTGGGACGCGCTCACCTTCTTCACCGGAAACTGATTGCGGATGGTGTCGCTCACATGCGCCTCGCACATGCTGCACGCCATACCGTGGATACCGATGGTCGTTTCGATCATTTTATCTTTCTCCTTTCTGTGCCTTGAAAGAGGGGTCAAGACGGCGCCGCACAGCCGTGCGGCGCCGTCTTTTTTCTGCATTACTGCTTTCCGTGGCACTGGCCATGCATGGCACAGTGTGCGCAGTTGCAGCCGCAAGAGGACTTTCCCTGTTTCTTCTGCCGGATCAAATGGAGAGAAATTGAGGTGACAATGGCAAGCAAAATGGCAGAAACAACAATGGTGGACAGATTTGCGGTAATCCAGTTCAACATGAAAGCTCACTCCTTACGGAAGAAAATAAGCAAAGGGGGATCAGACCTTGGCGCTGAGCTTGGTAGCTTCCTTGTAGGGCTTGAAGAGCATGTAAAGGAGGCCGACAAGCACCGCGATCGCGGCGATGAGACCGAGGACGTTCAGGCTGCCGGTGAGGGCGCTGCCGAACTGGTTGATCATCAGGGCGATGACGTAGGCAAAGCCGCACTGATAGCCGATGGCGAACCATGTCCACTTGGGGTTGTTCATCTCGCGCTTGATGGCGCCGATGGCCGCGAAGCACGGAGCGCACAGCAGGTTGAAGACGAGGAAGGAATAGCCGGTGATCTGCGTGAAGGCCGCGCCGATCTCGGCCCAACCGTCGGGATACAGGATGCCCATGGTACCGACGATGTTCTCCTTGGCCACAAGGCCGGTGATGGAGGCGACAGCCGCCTGCCAGTTGCCCCAGCCGAGCGGGATGAAGAGCCACGCGATGGCGTTGCCGATCTTAGCGAGGATGGAGCAGTCGATCTGGTCCTCAGAGAGCATCTGGAACGCGCCGTCGACCCAGCCGAAATAGGTGGTGAACCACACAACGATGGTGGAAAGCAGGATGATGGTGCCGGCCTTCTTGATAAAGCTCCAGCCGCGCTCCCACATGCTGCGGAGCACGTTGCCGAGGGTCGGCCAGTGGTAGGCGGGCAGCTCCATGACGAAGGGAGCGGGATCGCCCGCGAACATCTTGGTCTTCTTGAGGATGATACCGGAGATGATGATGGCGGCCATGCCGACGAAGTACGCGGAGGTAGCGACCCATGCTGCGCCGCCGAAAATAGCACCGGCGACCATGGAGATAAAGGGCACCTTCGCGCCGCAGGGGATAAACGTGGTGGTCATAATGGTCATACGGCGGTCGCGCTCATTCTCAATGGTACGCGAGGCCATGACGCCCGGGATGCCGCAGCCGGTACCGATGAGCATGGGAATGAAACTCTTGCCGGAAAGGCCGAAGCGGCGGAAGATACGGTCAAGCACGAAGGCGATACGGGCCATGTAGCCGCAGGCTTCGAGGAAAGCAAGCATCAGGAACAGCACGAGCATCTGCGGCACGAAGCCAAGGACCGCGCCGACGCCTGCCACGATACCGTCAAGGATCAGGCCGCTGAGCCACTCCGCCGTACCGGCGGCCTCCAGCGCGTTGCCGATGAGGACGGGAACACCCGGGACCCACACGCCGTAGTCGGCAGGGTCCGGCTCGTCAAAGCCGTTCTCTCTCACATATTTCACGGCGTCCACATAGGTCATAGGAACCGTGGTCTCCTTGTCGGCGTCCTTGGGGATGGCGTCATAGTAGACGGTCATCTCGTTCCGGGCCAGAGTCTCCTCGTCCTCCACCTCGATGGTGACGCTGTCGGAGTCAGGCTCAACGGACATCAGATCGGCTACCGCGGCCTCGGGGTCGAAGCCCTCGAACTCGGTGTCCAGCTCGAAGTAGCCGCTGATGGCCTCCATCGCAGCGGTGTAGTCGTCGGCGACCTCGGTATACTCGGCGGTGCCGATGCCGAACAGGTGCCAGCCGTCTCCGAACAGTCCGTCGTTGGCCCAGTCGGTCGCGGGCGCGCCGACGCCGACCATGGCGACCCAGTAAACAAGGAACATCACGACCGCGAAGATGGGCAGGCCCAGCCAGCGGTTGGTGACGATCTTATCGATACGGTCGGAGGCCGTCAGGCCGCCGACGTTCTTCTTTTTGTAGCAGCCCTTGATCAGCTCGGCGATATACACATAGCGCTCGTTGGTGATGATGCTCTCGGCATCGTCGTCCAGCTCGGTTTCGGCCGCCTTGATGTCCTGCTCGATGTGCTGCATCGTCTCGGCGGGAATGGTCAGCTGGGAGAGGACCTTATCGTCGCGCTCGAAGATCTTGATGGCGTACCAGCGCTGCCGCTCGAGCGGCAGGCTGTGAACGGCCGCCTCCTCGATGTGGGCGATGGCATGCTCCACGGGGCCGGAGAAAGTGTGCATGGGGATGGTCTTCGCGCCCTCGGCCGCCTTGACAGCCGCCTCCGCGGCCTCCATCACGCCGTCGCCCTTCAGGGCGGAGATCTCAACGATCTGGCAGCCCAACTCGCGGGACAGCTCGGCAATGTTGATCTGGTCGCCGTTCTTGCGGACCACATCCATCATGTTGACGGCGATGACCACGGGGATCCCCAGCTCGGTGAGCTGCGTCGTTAAGTACAGGTTGCGCTCCAGGTTGGTGCCGTCGATGATGTTCAAAATGGCATCGGGACGCTCGGTGATAAGGTAATTACGGGCAACGACCTCTTCCAGCGTGTAGGGGGAGAGGGAGTAAATGCCCGGCAGGTCCATGATGACCACATCGTCGTGCTTCTTCAGCTTGCCCTCTTTCTTCTCCACCGTAACGCCCGGCCAGTTACCGACGAACTGGTTCGAGCCGGTCAGCGCGTTGAATAGCGTCGTCTTGCCGCAGTTTGGGTTGCCCGCAAGGGCAATTTTGATCTGCTTTTCCATGTTTCTCGCTCCTTTATGGTTCGAGTGCTCTAACTCACTCGCAAAATTTTATTCGACCTCGATCATTTCCGTGTCCGCCTTACGCAGGCTCAGCTCATAGCCGCGCACCGTGACCTCCATCGGATCGCCCAGCGGCGCGACCTTGCGGACAAAGACCTCCGTCCCCTTGGTGATGCCCATATCCATGATGCGGCGCTTGACGGGACCCTCGCCGTGCAGCTTGACGACCTTGACCGTTTCGCCGATCTGAACTTCTCGCAACGTTTTCATGCTTTCTCGCTCCTTCTATTTCCTTTTTTGTGATCAGATCATAATTTTTCGCGCCATTTCTTCGCTAATGGCAATGCGCGAATCCTTTACCTTGACGATGATGTTTCCGCCCAACGACGCGATCACCGTCACGCTCCCTCCGGCGGTAAAGCCGAGGTCCTCCAGATGCTTACGAAGCTCCGGACTTCCGCCGACCCTGCGGACCACATTTTCTGCGCCGATGTCGGCAAGTGCAAGCGGCATCACGGCTATCCCTCCTTCTCAAAACGAGTTAACCCTATCTAACTGCAAAGCAGTTTAACACCTCTAATTGTCATTGTCAACCACTTTTTGCAAAAGTTTTTTTGCGCTTGCATTTTTGGTTAAACTATGCTAACCTGAAGAAAAATTCTCGGAAAGGACGGTATATCCCGTATGGAGATCTTACGCGCTTCGGAGGATTACCTGGAGTCCATGCTGATGATGAAGAACCTGCATGGCTATATCCGCTCCATCGATGTGGCGGAGCATCTGGGCGTGACCAAGCCGAGCGTCACCTATGCCACCCGCCGCCTGAAGGAAAGCGGCCACATCACGATGGACAAGGACGGACTTATTACGCTCACGCCGACGGGCATGGCGGTCGCCGCAAAAATGTTGGATCGCCACCGGACGCTCACGCGCTTTCTCATCAGCCTCGGCGTAGACGCCAAGACCGCCGAGGAGGACGCCTGCAAGATCGAGCATGACATCAGCCAGCAAAGCTACGACGCCATCTGCGCCCACGCTATGCAAAACACAGAGGAATAAGCAAAAGGAACGCCGCGCTGGAGCGCGGCGTTCCTTTTGCACTTATGCCAATGTACCGAGATACCATGCCAGCGCCAGCTGCGCGAGCAGAATGGCGGGCAGGCCGTACCTGAAATACCAATGGCGCGTTTTGTGATGCCAGACGCGCATACCGAGGATCGCGCCCACGCTGCCACCGAGAAGCGCGAGCAGAAAGAGCGTTTTCTCCGGCACGCGGCGCGCGCCCCGCACCTTGCTGCGCGCCTTGTCCCAGCCGTAGACGGCAAAGGCGAGGACATTGACGGCGGCAAGGTAGATGAGAAGCGGCGCGGGGCTGCCCGTGACAAACACCGCCGTCGGACCGTCCGCCCCGCCGATCACGCCGAGCGAGAGCATCCCGCTCACGCTTCGAGCCTGGCCAGCTCCACCGCGGCGGCTGCGCCGAGGCGGGCGTTGTTGAACACGAGCTGAATGTTGGAATCGAGGCTGTCGCCGCCGGTGAGATCCTTGATCTTGGCGAGGAGGTAGGGCGTGGTGGCCTTGCCGTGGATGCCGTCCTTCTTCGCGTCCTCAACGGCCTCGGCGATCGCCTTGTCGATCACAGCCTTGTCCATGGAGTATTCCTCCGGAATGGGGTTCGTGACGAGCAGACCGCCGCGCAGACCCAGCTCACGCTTGACATGGAAGGCCTTCGCCACCTCCGCGGGCGTGTCGAGCCGATAGTCCACGCCGAAGCCGGACTTGCGGGTGTAGAATGCGGGCAGCTCCTCGGTGCCGTAGCCGATGACGGTCACGCCGTGGGTCTCGAGGTATTCAAGGGTCAGTCCGAGGTCCAGAATGGACTTCGCGCCCGCGCAGATGACCATGACGGAGGTATTCGCCAGCTCCTCCAGATCGGCGGAGATGTCAAAGGTCTCCTGTGCGCCGCGGTGGACGCCGCCGATGCCGCCGGTGGCGAACACGCGGATGCCCGCCATGTCAGCGATCATCATGGTGGTGGTGACGGTGCAGGCGCCGTCCCTGCCCTGCGCGACGAGTACGGGCAGGTCGCGGCGGGAGGCCTTGGGGATGCCCGCGCCGGTCTTACCGAGGTAGTCGATCTCCTCATGGGTCAGACCCGCTTTCAGGCGGCCGCCGATGATGGCGATGGTCGCGGGGACCGCGCCCGCCTCGCGGATAATGCTCTCGACCTTGAGAGCGGTCTCCACATTCTGCGGGTAGGGCATGCCGTGGGAAATGATGGTGGACTCCAGCGCTACAACGGGCTTACCCGCGTCCAGCGCGGCCTTGACCTCAGGGGCGACGTCCAGATAACGGTTCATAGCAATTACTCCTTTACTTCATTCGTTCAGCCAGAGCCGCGAGGCTCATGGCGGGGTTGATGGTGTCGGCGCTCTCCATAGCGACCGCGGCGGCGGCAAGGCCGTACCGCGCCGCCGTTTCAAGGTCCGCGCGGTCAAGGTAGGCGCGGGCGGCGGCAGCCATGAAAGCGTCGCCGCAGCCGGTCGTGTTGACCATGCGCGCGGGGAGATTGGGGAGGTGCAGCTTCCGCTCGTGATCGGCGGCGAGCACGCCGTCCGCCCCAAGCGAGAGGAACACGCGCCGCAAGCCCGTGGCGAGCAGCGCGTCCGCCGCGCGGTGAAGGCTCGCCTCGTCCGTGATGGCGACGCCGGAGAGCAGCTCCGCCTCCATGCGGTTCGGCTTGAGCGTGTGCAGCCGTCCGAGCGAGCTTTTCAGCCGCCCCGCCTTGGCGGCGGATACCGTGTCGGCAAAGAGCGGCGCGGTGCAATGCGCGGCGAGGAAACCGATGCTCTCCTCCGGCAGATTCGTATCCAGCACGACGAGCGCCGCGCCGTTGAGTACCGCAAGCTTCTCCGCCAGGAAGGCGGGCGTCAGGCGTTCGTAAATGGCCATGTCGTTCATGGCGAGCGCCATATCGCCGTTGCTGTCCGCAAGGAACAGATAGGTCGAGGTCGCGCCGTCCGGCACGGACAGGCTGTCCGTCAGGTCGATGCCGAGATCCGCGCAGGAGGCCGCGACGCACTTCGCGCCGTCGTCCGCGCCGAGCGCGGTGATGAGCCGGATGTTTGCGCCGAGCAGGGCAAGGTTGTGGGCGATGTTGCGACCCACGCCGCCGAGACCGGACCGGATGCGTCCTGGGTTTGAATCTCCGGCGACCAGCGGCGCGTCGCTCCGCCCGCCGATGTCGATGTTCACGCCGCCGACCACGGCCACATAGGAAGCGTTTCGCATAGGCATTCCTCCGTTGTTTCTTTCCGCATACCGCGTTCCGCGCGTCCGGCAGGGGCCGCGCGGTCTCTTTTCCGGGACACGCCCATTTAAGAAAGGTCAAAATACCACCTTTTCTTCGGAATGTCAAGCCCGTTTCCCCGCGATTTTGTAAAAATTTTGGGAACAAAATTTTCTTCCCGTCCGTCTAAGGAAACAGAAACCATTCGAGGAGGTACCTTCCATGAAACGAAGTCTTTCCCTTTTGCTTGCCCTCGCCCTGCTCTGCGCCCTGCTCGCGGGCTGCGCGGGGAAGGCGGCCTGCCCGCCTGCGTCGGACGGCGGCAATCAGGAGCCTTCGCCCAAAACAGAAGGCGCAGTCGCGCGCTGCCGCGTGGTCGCGGTCGGCGAGGGCAACACGCTGCTGCTCGCGGATGTGGACAGCGAGCGGGGCGACATTTATACGCTCGACGCGAGCGGGCTTCCCCTGTACCGCGAGCCGACGGAGCGCGGCGAGCTGCTCGCCGACAGTCAGCTTGCGGCGGGTGCGCTGGTCGAGGTCGCCTTCGGCGGCGATATTTTGGAGAGCTATCCCGCATTGTTCGGCGGGGTGGAGCGCGTCACCGTCCTTGAGGACGGGTTCGACGACCGCTGCGCGCTCTACCTGCGTGTGCTGAACGACCTGTGGGACAAGGACGAGGGGCTGAACAGCAGCGGCGTGGAGTATATCAGCGTCGACCTCTCCGCGACCTCCCTCTCCCCCGCCGAGCGCAGCGCGGCGGCATGGACCTTTGCACACGCGCACGGCGCCATGCCGCTGGAGCTGAACTACGAGCAGCTCTGTGCGGAAGGCTATGTCAGCGGTCTGGAGGGCGAGAATGCCTTCCCCGCGTGGGAGAACGGCGTTCTCTTCACCATCACCGAGACCGACGATCCGGTCACATTCAATCTGCCCAGCCTCTCGGAGGGCGGGGAACTCCCGTCCATGGCGCAGTACAATGTCAAAAACACCGTCAGCTTTGACGCGAGCATGTGGCGCACGGCGCTGGGCGCCTACGGCCTCTCAAAGTGCGTGGCCGTGCAGGACAATAACGGCGTGTGGGGCGATTACCGCATCAACGGCGGGGAATGGATCAGCTGACCGGCCCACAGCCTGCGCGTTTCAAAAAGAAAGGACATGGTTTTTCCATGTCCTTTCTCTATTCCATAAATCAAAATTCCGCGTTGCCGACGGTACGGGGGTGCAGCTCCACGTCGCGGATGTTGCCCACGCCCGTGAGGTACATCACCATGCGCTCGAAGCCGAGGCCGAAGCCCGCGTGGCGGCAGGAGCCGTAGCGGCGCAGGTCGCAGTACCACCAGTAGTCGGCGGGGTTCATGCCAAGCTCCTTGATGCGGCTCTCAAGCACCTCAAGACGCTCCTCGCGCTGGCTGCCGCCGATGATCTCGCCGATGCCCGGCACAAGGCAGTCCGCGGCGGCGACGGTCTTTCCGTCGTCGTTCAGGCGCATATAGAACGCCTTGATCTCCTTGGGATAATCGGTGACGAACACGGGGCGCTTGAAGATCTGCTCGGTGAGGAAGCGCTCGTGTTCGGTCTGGAGGTCGGTACCCCAGTCCACCTTGTAGTCAAACCGGTCGTTGTGCTTTTTGAGCAGCTCCACCGCATCGGTGTAGGTGATGCGGCCGAAGTCGCTGGAGGCAACATGCTTGAGGCGTTCGATAAGGCCCTTATCGACAAAGCTGTTGAAGAACGCGAGGTCGTCGGGGCAGCGCTCCATGACCTTGGTGATGATATACTTGACCATCGCCTCCATCACCTCAAGGTCGCCGTCGAGATCGCAGAACGCCATCTCCGGCTCGATCATCCAGAACTCGGCGGCGTGGCGCGCGGTGTTGGAGTTCTCGGCGCGGAAGGTGGGGCCGAAGGTATAGACGTTGCCGAACGCCATGGCAAAGTTCTCGGCGTTGAGCTGGCCGGAAACGGTCAGGCTGGTCTTTTTCCCGAAGAAGTCCTGCGAATAATCCACCTTGCCGTCCTCGGTCTTGGGGATGTTCTCAAGGTCGAGCGTCGTGACCTGGAACATCTCGCCCGCGCCCTCGCAGTCGGAGCCGGTGATGATGGGGGTGTTGACATAGGTAAAGCCGTTGCTCTGGAAGAACTCATGCACGGCGTAGGCCGCGGCGGAGCGCACACGGAATGTCGCGTTGAACAGGTTCGTGCGCGGGCGGAGGTGCTGAATGGTACGCAGGAACTCGACGCTGTGGCGCTTTTTCTGCAGGGGGTAGTCCGGCGTGGACGGACCCTCGACCGCGATCTCGGTCGCCTTCAGCTCCAGCGGCTGCTTGGCTTCCGGGGTCAGCACGACCTCGCCGATGACGATGAGCGCCGCGCCGACGTTCTGGGCGGCGATCTCCTTATAATTCGCCAGAACATTCGCGTCCATGACGACCTGCAGGTTGCGGAAGCAGGAGCCGTCGTTCAGCTCGATGAAGCCAAAGGTCTTGAGGTCGCGGATGGTCTTTGCCCAGCCGCCGACCGTCACGGTCATGCCGCTGTAATGCTCGGCGTCCGCGTAGATCGCGGCGATCTTCGTAGTGTCTACCATGTTAACTCACCTGTATTTCAAAAATTTTTATAGGAATGTGCCGTCGAAGCCGCAGGGCAGCAGCGCGCGCAGCGGCAGTCTCTTCACCTCGCGGGCGCGGTTGAGGCAGAGGACCTCCATGTCCGGCGAGAACTCATAGAGAAACTGGCGGCACGCGCCGCAGGGATAGCAGAAGTCCTCGCTGTTGCCAGCAATGACGATGCGGCGGAAGCGCGTATAACCCTCGCTGATGGCCTTGACCGCGGCGGTGCGCTCGGCGCAGATGGTCATGCCGAAGCTGGAGTTTTCGATGTTGCAGCCGGTGAACACCGTGCCGTCCTCGCACTCCAGCGCCGCGCCGACGGGAAAATGGGAATACGGAATGTAGGCGCGGTCGAGCATGGCGATCGCCTTTTGGATCAGCTCCTGTTCGGTTGCCATGGCGTATCCTCCTTACCAGTCCACGCCGAGGTCGGGACGAACCTTGAGGTCGATGATGTCCTCGGCGTTATAGAATTGCAGATAGCGGCTGCGGGAGTGGCGCAGCGTCGTGCCGTCCGGATGCAGGCGGTCGCAGATGACGGCGGAAATGTCCTTCTTGATGTAGCTGAACGAGTTGACGCCCACGCTCGCAAAAATGCGGAAGCCCTGGCTTTGCAGGTACCGGAAGCGTTCCCCGGTCTTGTGCCAGTCGTCGCCGTCCGGCCGCCCGCCGTGGGGATAGAAGAGAATGCTCGTGGGGCCGACCAGCGAGCCGACCTCGTCCGCCCAGCGCTCCGTATCGTTGATAACGGTCTGGAGCGGCTTGCTGTCCAGACGGATATGACCCCATGTATGGCTGCCGAAGGTCCAGCCGGTCTCCTTGAGCCGCGCGATGACGGGCTTGACCGCCTCGATCTCCGCGGCGCGGTAGGCGTCGAACGCGGGACGGTCCGGACTGTCCTTGGCAATGTCGCGGTCGTCCTGCGTGCGGTAGCCGAGAATGCCGTAATAGCCGGTCAGCGAGAAGATGGCCTTCGCGCCGTTGAGCGAAAAGTCGGGGTGCGCGTAAACGAACTCGTCGAGCATCGTGGTGGCGTCACCCTGCTTGGTGAGAAAGGTCTCCTTCGTGTAGGGGTCGGTGCATTCCGCCCAGATCTCACCGTCGTCCCCGACCACGAGCTTGCTTGTAAAGCCCTGATCGAGCATATAGGGATAGTAGTTCACATCGTCAAAGCTGATGACGAGCGGCTTTTTGCCCTCCGGCAGCATGAGCGTGTTGCGGACCATGTGCGTGCCGCTCTCGTCGGTCACCTCGCTCCAGACGTCCTCCATGGCGACGAGGATATAGTCCCTTTCATAGACGGCCTGCAGGACCTTTGCGTACTCGTCCGCCGTCACCATCCAGTCGTCAAGACCGTAGCGCTCACTCTGGCTCGCGCCGCAGTCGTGGAATGCCCATTGGGGATAGGCGATGACCGGGTGGAAAAAGAGATGCTCGACGATCTGATCCGGTCCCCATGCCTGCGTGAGCTGATCGTCGGACCAGTAGGTCCTGACCGCCTCGTAGGGGTCCACATAAGGCTCCGGCTCCGGTTCCGGCGCGGGAGACGGCGTTTCGCTCCCCTGCTCCGCAGAGTCCTGAGGAACATCCGGCACATCGCCGTTTTCCTTCCTGCCGCAGCCGGGAAGCAGCGACAGGAGCAGCATCGCCGCAAGCAGCAGCACAAGCATTCGTTTCATGGTTCTTTCCTCCTGAGAGATACTGTAAACCGTAGTATATCACGCCGCTTTCAAAAAGGCTATAGGAAAAAGCAAATTTTAAATACCAAACGGCTCTCCGGTCCGTCGCAGACCGGAGAGCCGTTTGTCCGTTTCCATTCACTTGCCGAACTTGGTAAAGAGCATTACGAGGACGGTGATGAGCGCCATCACCGCGAAGATGCCGAGCATACCCTGCCACAGGATCGTGAGGGCGGCTTCAAGAGCTGTCATATTTCCGTTCCTCCTTACTTCAAAAGCTGCGGCACGAGGTTTAGGATCATGCCGCCCGCGAGGACGCTCGCGATCTGTCCGGCAACATTCGCGCCCACCGCGTGCATCAGCAGATGGTTCTGCGGGTCAGCCTCAAGCCCCATCTTCTGGATGACGCGCGCAGACATCGGAAAGGCCGAAATACCAGCCGCGCCGACCATCGGATTTACCTTGTTCCTGCTGAACAGGTTGAGGAGCTTGGCGAACATCACGCCCGCAACGGAGTCAAACACGAACGCTACCAGTCCAAGCCCCATGATGAGGAGCGTATCGAACTTGACAAACTCCTCCGCCCGCATGGAGAACGAGATGGTGATGCCGAGCAGCAGCGTAATGAGGTTCGCAAGCACATTCTGCGCCGTCTCGGAGAGGCGGTCAAGGCAGCCGCACTCACGCAGCAGGTTGCCGAACATCAGGAAGCCCACGAGGGAAACCGACATCGGCGCGATAAAGCCCGCGATGACGGTCACAAGGATCGGGAAGCAGATACGCAGCGTGTGGGAGACGTTCCTGGGGTTGTAGGGCATACGGATGCGGCGCTCTTTTTTCGTCGTGACCAGCTTGATGGCAAAGGGCTGGATGATCGGCACGAGCGCCATGTACGAATACGCCGCGACAGCGATAGGGCCAACATATTTCGAGCGCAGCACCTGCGAGACGAGAATGGAGGTCGGGCCGTCCGCCGCGCCGATGATGCCGATGGAGGCGGCGTCCGCGAGGTCAAAGCCGAGCAGCACCGCAGCGACCATGGTGAAGAAGATGCCGAACTGCGCCGCCGCGCCGAAGAGCAGCATCTTGGGGTTCGAGAGCAGAGGGCCGAAGTCGATCATCGCACCGATGCCGATGAAGAGCAGCAGCGGCAGCGCCTCGCTCGCTTCAATGGTCGTTTCAAAAAGCCATTGGATGATGCCCTGGCTCTCGCCGATGCCCTCGACCATCTGGTTGAGGACGCCGGAGCTGGGCAGATTGACGAGAATGGCGCCGAAGCCCATTGGCAGAAGAAGCGCAGGTTCATAGTCCTTTTGGATGGCGAGGTAGATCAGCGCGGCGCCGACAAGGTACATCACGCACTGCTGCCATGTCACGGCGCGGAAGCCGTCGAGCAGAAAGCTCATAGTACAAACACACTCCTAATATCGTAAGATCATCGTCAGGCACGGGGCAAAAGAAAAAGACCCTTACCGCGACACCGATGCCTTGGTAAAAGTCTTGCCATTTCGTGAGCGGACCGGAGGCGAAGCCCCGTGATGACGACCCGCTCGACGCCGCAGCGGCGTTGGCTACTCCCTTTTGTTTCGGCCATCATACCACAGCGGCAGGCTGTTTGTCAAAGGAAATGTTGCAAAACCGTAAATTTTTTCACGCCCACTTTACGCATGGCGCAAAATCGTGTAGAATGAAGAAAAATTTTTGAGAAAGCGGGATGTCCTTTGCAGAATTTCATCTATAAGCTCCGCTGTGCCGCGGCAAAATTCATGTACGGGCGCAACGGCGCGGACCAGCTCTGCTGGGCCTTGTTTATCGCCGAGTTGGCGCTCAGCCTGCTGCCCGCCTTGGTGCCGGGGCAGGCATTTGCCGCCTTTATCCACTATACCACGCTCTTCCTGTGCGTGTATCTGCTGTTCCGTATGTTCTCGCGCGATCTGGAAAAGCGCCGCGCGGAGAACGCAAAATTCATGGCATGGTGGGGGCCGAAGCAGGCCGCCTTCCGCGACGCGAAGGCCCGCCGTGCGGACAAGACGCACAGGTATGTCAAGTGTTCCTGCGGCGCATGGTGCCGCGTGCCGCGGAATGTCGGCAAGGTCGAGTTGAAGTGTCCCAAGTGCGGCAGGGCGCACAGGGTCCGGACCTGAAAATCGAAGAGCCGTCTGCCACACGCAGACGGCTCTTTTTCTCTGGCACCCCGACCAGACTCTAACTGGTGGCCTACCGCTTAGGAGATATGTTTGTCGAATTGCCTGCGATGTCCTCACATATACCGCTGTGCATTTCGACCATGCTACGGCTATTATCTATATCCTCTGTTGTGCAATACAGTCAACTCTCAGAGCCTTTTATAACCAAAGTAATCGTTAGCAAGAAATTAGCTGCGATATTTCAAACTGCAAATTAGCAGGCCATTAGCAAAAAATGAGGCAGATTTTCCTTGTGCGTGTTCAAATCCGTCACTTATTCTAATGGCAAAAAAGTATATCACATCATGTATGCAAAAGCAATCATGCTTAGCAAAAGAGGCCACCCATGGCAGACTGCCTGAAAAAGCAGCCCGAGCCGAAGCCTTCCACCGCACAGCAGGATGCGGCTATCTCCGCTGCGCCTGAACCCGTGCCGCCCGCAGACGGAGAGGAATTGGAACAATGGTTTGGCGGGCAGGATGGTATGGCATCGATCCTGAACTCTCTGAAAATGTTCGAGCAGGATTAAAAGCAAAGGACCGGGACGAGGCCGCCCCCGTCAGGCTCAACGCTTGACAGGGGCGGCTCTTTTTCGTGTTCAGTTTTGTGCTTCTCGCTCCTGACGCAGAAGCGCGATGCAGATTTTGAGTTGATAGGCTTTGTGGATGCCCAGCTTTCTGTAAATGTTTTTGCGGTGTGTGGCGATGGTGCTCTCCGAGCAGTTCCG
>CAKTEZ010000002.1 GCA_934553255.1 uncultured Oscillospiraceae bacterium | reverse complement strand
AGCAAAAAGGCGTCCCGCGAGAAGGCAAAGGCCGTGGTCGCCGAGCTGCGCGCCATGAAGCTGAAGGAGGCCGCCAAAAAGGTCGAGGACGGTATTGAGGAGACGCTGACCTACTGCGATTTTCCTAGTGAGCATTGGACGCGCATCCGTACCAACAACATGATCGAGCGGCTGAACCGTGAGATCCGCCGCAGAACCCGCGTGGTGGGGACATTCCCCGATGGCAACTCCGCCCTGATGCTGGTCTGTGCGAAGCTGCGCCATGTGGCGGGCACCTAGTGGGGCAACAAGAAATACATGAACATGAAGCACTTGGAGGCAGCTTTGGACGACGCCTCTATTGCCGGCTGACTTCATTCAGCCGGAGCCTGCAAATAATTTTGCGCATAAATCTTGACGGGACCAAAAAGTCCAGTGTTTACGGACTTTTTTCGACCCTTGAAATCATTCCAGCTCCACCGTGGCGGGGGGCTTGGAGGTAACATCGTAGAGAATGCGGTTGACGCCCTTGACCTCGTTCACGATGCGGCGGGAGACGGCATCGAGCAGCTCCCACGGCAGACGCGAGAAATCGGCGGTCATGAAATCCTGCGTCTCCACCGCGCGCAGCGCGATGGCGTGATCGTAGGTGCGCTCGTCGCCCATCACGCCGACGGAGCGCAGGTTCGTGAGCGCGGCGAAATACTGATTGATGCTGCGCTCAAGACCGGCCTTGGCGACTTCCTCGCGGAAGATGGCGTCCGCCTCGCGGACGATGGCAAGCTTCTCCTCCGTGACCTCGCCGATGATGCGGATGGCAAGGCCGGGACCGGGGAAGGGCTGACGCCAGACAAGGCTTTCCGGCAGCCCCAGCTCGATGCCGAGCTGACGCACTTCATCCTTAAACAGGCGGCGCAGCGGTTCGATGATCTCCTTAAAATCCACATGGTCGGGAAGCCCGCCGACATTATGGTGGCTCTTGATGACGACGCTCTCGCCGCCGACGCCGGATTCGACCACATCGGGGTAGATCGTTCCCTGCGCGAGAAAATCGACGCGGCCGAGCTTCTTCGCCTCTGCCTCAAAGACGCGGATGAACTCCTCGCCGATGATCTTGCGCTTGCGCTCCGGTTCGCTCACGCCCGCGAGAGCACCGAGAAAGCGCTCCTGCGCGTTCACGCGCACGATGCTCATGCCGAGGCAGTCGTGCATGGCGCGCTCGACCTGATCGCCCTCGTTCTTGCGGAGCAGGCCGTGGTCCACAAAGATGCAGGTGAGCTGCTCGCCGACCGCACGGTAGAGCAGCGCCGCGGCCACGGCGCTGTCCACGCCGCCGGAGAGGGCCAGCAGCACCTTGCCGCCGCCGACCTTGGCACGGACCTCGCTGACGGCGTCGTTGACATAGTTCGCCATGCTCCATTCGGGGGCGAGACCGCAGACCTTATAGAGGAAGTTCTTCAGAATTTCGGTGCCGTGGACGGTGTGCAGCACCTCGGGGTGGAACTGCACGCCGTAGAGCTTTTTCTCCGCGTTCTCAATGGCGGCATAGGCGCAGCCTGCGGTGTGCGCGACGACGCGGAAGCCCGGGGAAAGGCGCTCGACCTCAACGCCGTGGCTCATCCAGCAGACGCTCGTCGGCTCGATGCCGTCGAACAGCGGACTCGTGCCGTCATGCGTCAGAGAGACCTTGCCGTACTCGCGGACCTCCGCTCGGCGGCAGGCGCCGCCGAGCTGGTGGATCATCAGCTGCTGACCATAGCAGATGCCGAGGATAGGCAGACCGAGTTCGAAAATGGCGCTGTCGAGCGCGGGGGCGTTCGGCTCAAACACCGTCGCCGGACCGCCGGTAAAGATGATAGCGGCGGGGCCGTAGGCGCGGATCTCGTCCATCGGCAGAGTGTAGGGCTTGATCTCGCAGTAGACACCGCATTCCCGCACGCGGCGGGCGACGAGCAGATTGTACTGCCCGCCGAAGTCTAATACCAGTATCTTTTTCATCTCAATCGTCCTCACGGAAAACAATGCCGTTTTCGTCGGCCTGCTCGATCACGGCGAGCGCCTTGTAGGGTACGCCGGACGCACGGAACTTATCGCCGCCGCCCTGAAAGCCTTTTTCGACCGCCACGCCGATGCCAACGAGCGTCGCGTTCGCGGCATGGACGAGGTCGACCAGTCCCTGCATCGCGTAACCCTTTGCCATAAAGTCATCGATGATAAGGACGCGGTCGTCCGCGTGCAGCCATTCGTGGCTGACGATCATGGTGACTTTCTTCTTATAGGTATAAGAAAAGACCTCGCTCTGGTACAGTCCGCCCTCGATGTTGTCGCTCTTCGCCTTCTTGGCGAACAGCATGGGAACACCGTATTTCTGGGCGCAGACCGTCGCCAGAGCGATGCCGCTTGCCTCTGCCGTTAAAACCATGGTGATCTTGCCGGTGTCAAAGTATTTCGCAAACTCATCGGCCAGCGCCTCGAGCAGTCCGGTATCGACGCGGTGGTTCAGAAAGCCGTCGACCTTGATGATGTTGCCGGGCAGGACCTTGCCTTCGCGGCGAATGCGTTCCTTGAGCAGTTTCATGGGACCGTCCTCCTGTAAAAAATATGGCGGGTCATCGACCGCGCGGGAAAGTGGGAAGTATTGTACCGTATTATGGGGGATTTTCCTCGAAATTACAAGATGGCTGAATCCCCAAAAAAGCGGAGAAAAGCGGCAAGATTTTATAACTTCGTCCACATATATAAGTTGAAATAATATGTGGGCATCAGCGGAGGAAAATTTGCATTTCCCCTGTTATTTTTGGGAAAAGCGTGATATACTTTCCGTACTTTATAAAGGGAAAAGAGGAAACACGATGCGTAAGTTTCTGGCGATCCTGGTCTGCAAGCTGGGGCGCGCCGTCGGCAGGCTCATCGGCAAGGGCAGTTCCATGCCCGGCGCGGCGGCGCTGAAAATATGCCCTGACATTCTGCGGCGCGTGGAGCTGCCGCAGCACATCATCGCCGTCACCGGCTCCAACGGCAAGACCTCGACTGTGGAGATGATCGCCGCGATCCTGCGCGCGGACGGAAAGTATGTTATTTATAACGCCGAGGGTTCGAACCAGATCGAGGGCGTGACGACCCTCATTCTGACGAATGCGACGCTCTCCGGCAAGGTGCGGGCGGACGTGCTGCTGCTTGAAAGCGACGAGCGCTACGCCAAGCATTCCTTCCGCTTTTTCCACCCCACGCAGTTCGTCATCACCAACCTCTACCGCGACCAGCTCACGCGCAACGGTCATCCGGAGTGGGTGTACGATGCGATCCTCCCCGCCATCCACGAGGAGACGGAGCTGATCCTCAACGCGGACGACCCGCTGTCGAGCTGCTTTGCCATCGGTCACGAAAAGGTCAAATGGTTCGGACTTGACCGCTGCTCCGTTTCCACCGACGCGCCCACGGGCGTGTACCACGACGGCGCGTACTGCCCCGTCTGCCATGCGCCGATGGAGTACGACTATGTGCATTATAACCACATCGGCGCGTACCGCTGCACGAAATGCGATCACCGCAAGCTGAAAACGGACTACACCGCCACGGCGCTCGACCTCGACGCGGGTACGCTGACGCTTGACGGCGGCGTGACCGTGCAGCTGGCGTTCCGCAGCATCTACAACATCTATAACATTCTGGCGGCCTACGCTGCCTGCCGCGAGTGCGGCGTGAGCGCGGAGACCATTGCGGGCGTGGTGAGCAACTATATCCTCAAGAACGGGCGTATGCAGACCTTCCGCCTCGGTGCACATCACGGCACGCTGCTTACGAGCAAGCACGAAAATTCCATCGCCTACGATACAAATCTGCGCTATATCGCGCAGACGAAAAAAACCTGCGCGGTGGTGGTGATCGTGGACGCGGTCAGCCGTAAGTATTTTACGAGCGAAACAAGCTGGCTCTGGGATATTGATTTTGACCGGCTGAACATGCCGCAGGTGAAGGAGGTCCTGCTCTCCGGCCGCTACTGCAACGACCTCGCCGAGCGCTTCACCTTCACGGAGGTCCCGAACTGGGAGGTCGTGCCGGACATTCCGGCGCTCTGCGAACGGCTGCGCGGTGAGGAGCGTGCGGCGAACGGCGAAGCATATGAGGAGATCTATGTCGTCACCTGCTTCTCCGACCGCGACAAGCTGCTCGATCATGTGGAAAAGGAGGGCTGAGGAATGAACATCAAAATTCTTCATTTCTATCCCGATCTGATGAGCCTGTACGGCAGCTATGCGAACATCTCCGTTCTCCGGCGGACGCTGGAGCAGATGGGAAACACGGTGGCGGTCGAGCGCGTTGCCCCTGGCGGGGCGGCGGACTGTGCCGACGCGGATGTGATCTTCCTCGGCGCGGGGACGGAGCGCGCGCAGAAGGCGGCGCTGGCGGACCTCCTGCGCTATGCGCCCGCGCTGAAGGCCGCGGCGGAGCGCGGCGCGGTGCTGCTCTTCGTGGGCAGCGCCATGGATCTGCTGGGCCGTTCCGTCACCGACCGCGACGGAAAGACCTACGAGGCGCTTGGGCTGGCGGACTTTACCGCCGTGCAGGGCGCGGAGCGCTATGTGGAGGACGTGTACGGCCATACCGATCTCTTTGACGCGGCGGTCGTCGGCTTCATGAACAAATGCTCGGTTATTCACGGCGTGACCACCCCCCTTCTGCAGACGATGGCGATGGGCTACGGCAACGACGGCCCCCGCACGGCGGAGGGCTACCATGCGCGCAATATCTTTGCCTCCCAGCTGACCGGCCCGCTTCTGGTGAAAAATCCGGAATTCCTGAAAGTAATCGTTCGAGCGATCTATACGGAGCGTAATGAAGAAATGCCGGAGATCCCCATAGACAAGTATATGGCGCAGGGCTACGCCATCACCGCCGAGCAGCTTCGGCTCCGCAGCGAAAAGTGAATGGAATGCAAAAAAGGCACGGCTCTATGAGCCGTGCCTTTTTGTGCGGGAATGGGAATTACTTCTTGTCGTACATATCGACGAGCTTGAGCAGATGCTCGTAACGCTCCTTGGCGGCTTCCTCGTTGCGCTCGAAGAGCTTTCCGGCGCGTTCGGGGAACTCGCGGGTCAGACGGCTGTAGCGCGCCTCGTTCATCAGGAATTCCTGATAACCGCCGGCGGGCGCCTTGGAGTCCAGACTGAAGCGCTGGCCCTCGGGAGCCGCGGGATTGAAGCGGAACAGGTTCCAGTAGCCGCACTCGACGGCCTTCTTCATTTCCTTCTGGCAGTTCATCATGCCGCCCTTGATGGAGTGCATCTCGCAGGGGCTGTAGCCGATGATGAGGGACGGGCCGTGATAAGCCTCGGCCTCGGTGATGGCCTTGAGGGTCTGGGCGGGGTTGGCGCCCATGGCGACCTGCGCGACATAGACATAGCCGTACTGCATCGCGATCTCGCTCAGGCTCTTCTTCTTGACCTCCTTACCGGCAGCCGCGAACTGCGCGACCTGACCGATGTTGGACGCCTTGGAGGCCTGACCGCCGGTGTTGGAATAGACCTCGGTATCGAAGACGAAGATGTTGACGTCCTTGTTCTGAGCGATGACATGGTCGAGACCGCCGTAGCCGATGTCGTAGGCCCAGCCGTCGCCGCCGAAGACCCACTGGGACTTCTTGGAGAGGTAAGCCTTCTTGTCGAGAATTTCAAGCGCGAGGGTGCAGGCGGGGCAGGTGCAGTACTTGCCGCCGGCGGCCTTGTGCGCCTTGGCATCCGAGAGCATCTCGGGCTGCTTGTCGCCGAGCATGGTCTTGGCCTTGTCACCTTCCAGGAAGGCGATGGTGTCGTCGATGGTGTTCACACCCTCTTCCAGCGCGGCAACATAGGCCCGGGTAGCCTCCGCGTTGGCCTTGCCGTCGTCCATGGTGTCGAGCCACTTCTGGGCGGCTTCCTTCAGGGCGGGATAGGAATTCGCGGCGATCAGTTCGCGGGTCTTGTCGGCGAGATCCTCACGGATCTTTTCCTGACCGATAAACATACCGAGACCGTGTTCCGCGTTGTCCTCAAACAGGGAGTTGCACCAAGCGGGACCGTGACCGTTCTTATCCGTGCAGTACGGAGAGGTCGCGCCGGGGCCGCCCCAGATGGACGAGCAGCCGGTGGCGTTGGAGATATACATACGGTCGCCGAAGAGCTGGGTGACGAGGCGGGCATAGCTCGTCTCGGCGCAGCCGGCGCAGGAGCCGGAGAACTCCAGCATGGGCTGCATGAACTGGCTGCCCTTGACGGTGAGATCCTGCATATCGGCCTTGGGGGCGACCTCGTCCACGCAGTAGTTGAACACCTCCTGCTGTGCCAACTCGCCCTCCTGCGCGACCATGGTGAGCGCGTTCACCGGACACTGGCCGATGCACACGCCGCAGCCCATGCAGTCGAGCGGGGAGATCGCCATGGTGTACTTGTAGACACCCTTGCCCTTGCCGGCCTTGATGTCAACGATCTTCGCGGCGGCGGGAGCGTTCTTGGCTTCCTCCTCGGTGAGGGCGAAGGGACGGATGGTGGCGTGCGGGCAGACATAGGCGCAGTTGTTGCACTGGATGCACTTCTCGGAGTCCCAGGTGGGAACGGAGACGGCAACGCCGCGCTTTTCATAAGCGGCAGCGCCCAGCTCCCACTGACCGTCCACGTGCGGCATGAAGGCGGAAACGGGAAGGCTGTCGCCGTCCATGCGGTCGATGGGATCGAGAATGTCCTTGACCTGCTTGACCAACTCGGGCTTGCCCTTGAGTTCGACCGCCTCATCCGCATCCGCGGCGTTCGCCCAGTCGGCGGGAACATCGATCTTCTTGTAGGCGGTGGCGCCGAGGTCGATGGCCTTGTGGTTCATATCGACGATGTCCTGACCCTTCTTGAGGTAGGAGTGCGTCGCGGCGTCCTTCATGTACTGGATCGCCTGCTCCTCGGGCATGACCTTGGCAAGAGAGAAGAACGCGGACTGGAGAATGGTGTTGTTGCGCTTGCCCATGCCGATCTCGATGGCGAGGTCGATGGCGTTGATGGTGTAGAGCTGGATGTTGTTCTTGGCGATGTAGCGCTTGGCGTCCGCCTTGAGGTGATGGTTCAGTTCATCGAAGTCCCACTGGCAGTTGATCATGAACACGCCGCCGGGCTTGACATCGTTGACCATCTTGAAGCCCTTGGTGATGTAGCTGGGGTTGTGGCAGGCGACAAAGTCGGCCTTGTTGATGTAGTAGGGGCTGCGGATGGGCTTGTCGCCGAAGCGCAGGTGGCTGATGGTCACGCCGCCGGTCTTCTTGGAGTCGTACTGGAAGTACGCCTGAACATACTTGTCGGTGTGGTCGCCGATGATCTTGATGGAGTTCTTGTTCGCGCCGACGGTGCCGTCGCCGCCGAGACCCCAGAACTTGCACTCGATGGTGCCTTCGGCCGCGGTGTTCGGGCAGTCCTTATCCTCGGGGAGGGAAAGGCCGGTCACGTCATCAACGATGCCGATGGTGAACTGGCGCTTCATCTCGTCCTTCTTCAGCTCGCTGTAGACCGCGAACACGGAAGCGGGCGGGGTATCCTTGGAGCCGAGACCGTAGCGGCCGCCGATGACCTCGATACCGGTCTTGCCGGCGTTGGCCAGCGCGGTGACGACGTCGAGATAGAGAGGCTCGCCCTGCGCGCCGGGTTCCTTCGTACGGTCAAGGACGGCGATCTTCCGGCAGGTGGCGGGAATGGCTTCGATCAGGCGCTCGGCCTTGAACGGGCGGTACAGGCGGACCTTGATGAGACCGACCTTCTCACCGTGGGCGTTGAGGTAGTCGATGACCTCCTCCGCCACGTCGCAGATGGAACCCATGGCGATGATGACGCGGTCGGCATCGGGCGCGCCGTAGTAGTTGAAGAGCTTATAATCGGTGCCGAGTTTGGCGTTGATCTTATCCATATAGGACTCAACGACCTCGGGCAGGGCGTCATAATACTGGTTGCAGGCCTCGCGGTGCTGGAAGAAGGTGTCGCCGTTCTCGTGGGAGCCGCGCATATGCGGATGCTCGGGGTTGAGCGCGTGTTCGCGGAACGCCTTGACCGCGTCCATGTCGCACATATCGGCGAGATCCTTATAATCCCAGACCGCGATCTTCTGGATCTCGTGGCTGGTGCGGAAGCCGTCGAAGAAGTTGATGAACGGGACCTTGCCGGACAGGGCGGCGAGGTGTGCGACGGGGGAGAGGTCCATGACCTCCTGCACATTGCCCTCGCAGAGCATGGCAAAGCCGGTCTGACGGCAGGCCATAACATCGGAGTGGTCGCCGAAGATGTTCAGCGCGTGGGTGGAAACGGTACGCGCGGAAACATGGAACACGCAGGGAAGCTGCTCGGCGGCGATCTTGTACATGTTGGGGATCATCAGCAGCAGGCCCTGAGACGCGGTGTAGGTGGTGGTCAGGGCGCCGGTCCCGAGGGAACCGTGGACCGCACCGGCAGCGCCGGCCTCAGACTGCATCTCGACGACCTTGACGCGGCTGCCGAAAATGTTCTTCTGACCGTTGGCGCTCCATTGGTCGACCAGGTCGGCCATGGGGCTGGACGGAGTGATGGGGTAGATCGCGGCAACTTCGCTGAACGCATAGGATACATGCGCGGCAGCGTTATTGCCGTCCATAGACTTCATTTTTCTTGCCATAAATGAAACCTCCTGTTAAATTCGCCGTCCAAGGGCGGCGGTTCTGCGCGATCACGCAAAAACTGACGCTAATATCATAGCACAAATATCCTTCGCTGTAAACGATGCATTTGCAAAAAACATTCATTTTTTTGCAAGAATAGATTTACTTTATTGAAGGGAATTCCAGTTTTTGCAATTTATTATTCAAAGCGTCTATAGACGCTCGCGCCGCAGAAAAATATTTGCTCTTTTTGCCGCTGCGGGAGCGGCGCGCTTGCCTTATGCGGCGGACTGTGCTACACTACAAGGGAAAGCGTATGAGACAGGAAAGGACGGACGGCGATGGTCACAACGATACATTCCATGGGATTGCAGGGCATTTCGGGCTATGAGGTCACGGTGGAATGCTTCCTTTCGGGCGGCCTGCCCGCCTTCGACGTGGTGGGGCTTGGCGATACGGCGGTCAAGGAGGCGCGCGAGCGCGTCCGCGCCGCCATTAAGAACTGCGGGGCAAAATTCCCCGTCAGCCGCATCACCGTCAACCTCGCGCCCGCGAATTTGAAAAAGGAAGGCACGGTCTACGATCTGCCGCTGTTGCTCGGCATTCTTGCGGGCGAGGGCGAGATCGAAGCACCAGCGCCGGACGCGGCGTTTCTCGGCGAGCTGTCGCTCACCGGCGCGCTGCGGAGCGTCAGCGGCGTGCTGCCGATGGCGATGGCCGCGGTACGCGCGGGCGTCAAAACGCTCTATGTTCCCGCGGCGAACGCCGCCGAGGCGACGCTTGCCGACGACTTGACCGTTTACGGCGTGGACGACGCGCCGCAGCTGCTGCGCCACCTGCGCGGTGAGGAGATACTTGCCCCCGCGCAGCGCTGGGAGCCGCCCGCCGAGCCGGACAGCATACCGGATTTCGCGGATGTGATGGGACAGGAGAATGTTAAGCGCGCGCTGGAGATCGCCGCTGCCGGAAGTCATAATGTTTTGCTCATTGGCTCGCCCGGGGCGGGCAAGTCCATGCTGGCGCGGCGTCTGCCGTCCATTCTGCCGGATATGACGGCGGCGGAGGCGCTGGAGGCGACCGAGATCTGGTCGGTCGCGGGACTGACCGACAGCAAACACCCCATGCTCACGCAGCGCCCGTTCCGCGCCCCGCACCACACGCTCTCCGCCGCGGCGATGTCCGGCGGCGGGCGGAGCCTTTCGCCGGGGGAAATTTCCCTCGCGCACCACGGCGTGCTGTTTCTGGACGAGTTTCCGGAGTTCCACCGCGATGTGCTGGAGTCTCTCCGCGCCCCGCTTGAGGACGGCGAGGTGACCATCACCCGCGCCGCGGGCAGCGTCACGCTGCCGAGCCGCTTCATGCTCGTCGGCGCCATGAACCCCTGCCGCTGCGGCTGGTACGGACACCCCTCGGGGCGCTGCCGCTGCTCGCAGAAGGATGTGGAGAAATATGTTTCCAAAATTTCCGGTCCGCTGCTTGACCGTATGGACCTGCAGGTGAGCGTTCCGTCGGTGGAGTTCGAGGCCATGCGCCGCCGCGAAAAGGCGGAGTCCTCCGCCGCCGTGCGCGGGCGCGTGAACGCCGCGCGGGAGCTTCAGAAACGGCGTTTTGCCGGAACGAGCGTCACCTGCAACGCTTACATGACCGCGCCCATGGTCGGCGAATTCTGCCGTCTCGACGCGGCGGGCGAAAAGCTCCTCAAGGGTGCGTTCGACCGCCTCGGCCTCACCGCCCGCAGCCACGATAAGCTCCTGCGCGTCGCGCGCACCATCGCTGACCTCGACGGCAGCGAGAGGATCGAGAGTTTCCACCTTGCCGAAGCCATCCAGTACCGCAACACGGACATTCTGAGAGGAGAGGGATAATGAAAAAGTACGATGTCATGCGCCTTTCCGGCACCGTTCTGCTTGTCCATGCGGCGCTTTGCGCCGCGGTGCTTCTGCTGATCGCCGCCTCGTCCGGCTCGACCTCGAGCTTCACCTTCCGTTCGTCCTACGGGCTTGCGCTGGGACTGCTGTTCGTCGCGCTGTCGGCGTTTGCCTTTGGCCGGGGGATGCGTCCGAAGGAGCCGCTCCGTAAAAATCTCTGTTGGAACGCCGCGATGGTACTCTATGCACTCAACGCCGCCGCGTTCCTGCTCTCGCCGGAGCCGATCGACGGCCCGCTGCTCTCGATGCTCTGGAGCCTGCCGCTCGCCCCCGCGCTGACCGGCCTGAGCGCCTTTGCCGCGCCGCAGTCCGCCCTCTATCTGTTCGGCGGCGCGCTGCTCGCCGCCGTCGAGCCGATGTGCCTGACGCTCGGCCTGCTCTCCGGTAAGCGCACGGAGAACGAAATCAAAAATAATACCGGCGCTCCCGCCGAGGCAGCGGAGCGCACGGACGATAAGGAGAAGAACTCCCATGCGTGAAATGATCTTGTGCAAGCTCGGCGAGGTGGTCCTCAAGGGCCTCAACCGCCGCAGCTTTGAGGATAAGCTGATCGGAAACCTGCGCCGCCGCACGGCGAAGTGCGGCAATTTCCGCATCTACTCCAAGCAGAGTACCATTTATGTTGAGCCGGTGAACGACGAGAGCGACCTTGCCGCCGCTTACGCCGCCTGCAAGCAGGTGTTCGGCGTCATCGCCGTCAGCCGCGCCCTGCCCTGCGAAAAGAATGTGCAGGCCATCATCCATACCGCCAAGAGCTATCTTGCCGACGAATTTGCCCGCGCGAAGGACTTCAAGGTCGAAAGCAAGCGCGCGGATAAGGCCTTTCCGCTTACCTCCATTCAGCTTTCCCAGCAGGTCGGCGGCGCGCTGCATCAGGCGTTCCCGCGCTGCGCGGTCAATGTCCACGATCCGGAGCTGACGGTCTTTATCGAAATTCGGGACGACGCGGCGTACGTCCACGGTCCCGCCGAGGCGGGCGCGGGCGGACTGCCCATCGGCATGGGCGGCAGCGCCGTTTCGCTGCTCTCCGGCGGCATCGACTCGCCCGTTGCGTCCTACATGATGGCAAAGCGCGGCGTGTCGTTGGAAATGGTGCATTTCTTCTCCCCGCCCTATACCTCCGACGCCGCCAAGGAAAAGGTACTCGAACTCGCGCAGTTGCTCACGCCGTGGTGCGGGCGGCTGACCGTCCACATCGTGCCGTTCACCGAGATTCAGGAACAAATTCGCATGAACTGCCCCGAGGACCATTTCACGCTCATCATGCGCCGCTTCATGATGCGCCTTGCCCAGCGCGTGGCGGACGAGGTGCGCGCCAAGGCGCTCGTCACCGGCGAATGCCTCGGGCAGGTCGCCAGCCAGACGATGGAGGCGCTGCGCGTGAGCGAGGATGTGGTGGATCTGCCCGTTCTCCGTCCGCTCATCGGCATGGACAAGGAGGAGATCATCCGCATTTCCCGCAAGATCGGCACATTCGATACGTCCATTCTTCCCTATGAGGACTGCTGCACCGTGTTCACTCCCCGCCACCCCAAGACCAAGCCCCATGTGGAGGAGGTCCGCGAGCTGGAGGCCGCGCTGGACATCGACGCGCTGTGCGATCGCGCGATGGCGGGCCGTGAGCGCGTGCGCGTGAAGCTGTAAGGAGGGATCTTCATGACGGAGCATCTTACCCCCGAGGAGATCGTTTCCGCGCTGCTGCGCGAAAGGGGGCGGACGCTCGCCGCGGCGGAGAGCTGCACCGGCGGGCTGATCGCCAAGCGCATGACCGACCTCGCCGGTGCGTCGCGCATTTTCATGGGCGGCGTGGTGAGCTATACGAACTTTGTCAAGGCGAACGTTTTGGGCGTGCCGCAGGCGCTGCTCGACGAATACGGCGCGGTCAGCGAGCCGGTCGCCCGCGCGATGGCGGAGGGTGTGCGGCGCATCACCGGCGCGGACTACGGCGTTTCCGTCACGGGCGTCGCGGGACCGGACAGCGACGAGCGCGGTAACGCGGTCGGCACCGTCTACATCGGCCTTGCCGGACCCGACGGCACACGCTGCCGCCCGTGCCGATTTGGCAACCTCTCGCGCGGGAGCATCCGCGAGAAAAGCGCCGACGCCGCCTTTGCGATGCTGACGGAGACGCTGCGGAAATAACGAAAAACGACCGCTCAGGCGGTCGTTTTCCTTGTGTGCGGGTCATTTCAAAAGCTGGTCGATGGCGCGCTCCAGCTCGCTGATGGCGGTCTGGTCGTGCTGCTCCACCGCGTCCACGATGCAATGCTCGATGTGGTCCTTCAGGATAAGGCGGCTCGTGGAGTTGAGCGCCGAGCGCACGGCGGCAAGCTGAACGAGAATCTCCGAGCAGTCGCGCCCGTCCTCCACCATTTTCTTCACGGCTTCGAGGTGGCCGATGGTGCGCGCCAGGCGGTTCGTCACCGCGCGGGTATGCTCATGGGAATGGCTGTGGGTATGGCCGTCCATGTGCGCTCACTTCCTTTCGCGTGCTATCCTACCACATCGCGCGGCGCATTGCAAGCGCGGTCCGTGACGGCACAAAATGAATAAAATGCAAATTTTATTTTCCGCATTGCAAAACGGCGCGTTCTGTGCTATGCTGACTACAAAGATACCATGCCGCTTGTGCGTGGGACGCTATGCAAAGGAGTGATTTCTTATGGTTAGACTTATCATGGGTGAAAAGGGTACCGGCAAGACCAAGAAGCTGATCGAGCTGGTCAACGCCACCGCTGCGGAGGAATCCGGCAATGTGGTGTGCATCGAGGCAAAGTCCACGATGACTTTCGACATCCATTATCACGTTCGTCTGCTTTCTGCCGACGAGTATCAGATCACCACTTACGAGGGCCTGCGCGGTTTCGTCAGCGGTCTGTACGCCGGCAATTACGATATTTCCCATGTCTTTATCGACAATCTCTTCAAGATCGTCGGCGGCGAGTGCAATCAGGCGGCGGAGGATTTCCTCGGCTGGCTCAACCGCTTCAGCAATGCCCACGGTGTGAAGTTCACCGTTTCCGTCACGGGCGATCCCAGTCTGGCGACCGACGGCATGCAGCAGTATCTGTAAACCGGAGCGCCGCGCCGCTTCCCCTTTGCCATAAAAAGCGTCCGCCCATCGACAAGCGATGGGCGGACGCTTTTTATGCTTCTGGTACAATTCCGCAGGCAGCGCGGACGGCAGGCGTCAGGTCTGCGTGCCGCCTGTGGGATAAAGCCGCCGGAAGTTTGCGTCAAGATCGCTCAGGATGTTCTCAACGGCCTGTTCGGTATAGCTGCCGTCCATCGGGTACGCGAGGTCGGCGCACACGATGGGATCGGTAGAGAAGAGAAGCGTGGCGTTCCCGCGCAGCAGCTCGGTCACCTCCTCGCGGAAGCGTGTAAATTCCGCCTGCGTTGCACGGTCGATGTCGGGGACCGGCGAGGCGCCGTCCGCCTCGAGTACAAAGGTGACGGCGTTTCCGTCAAGGTACTGCTCCTGCCCGCCGGCGTAGGAGAGCAGGTCGTAGCTGTAATTGCCAACGCCCGCACCCACAAAGGGCAGATAGCGCAGAAGGTCCGCGCCCCAGACGCCGTTTTCGTCCTCACCGTAGACAAGAAACAGCGTTTTCCAACCGACATGATAGGCGCCGAACTCCTCGGTAAAGAGCGCCGTGCCGTCGTATTTTTTCGCGTCCAGCGTGTAGAAGGACCACCCCGTCCCGTCCGGCTCGGAGGTCGTGAGGACGAGGATCTCGTCCTCACCGTCGCGGTCGAGGTCGGCATAGGCGAGCGGCTGTTCATTGACCGCATAGACCTCGGTGAACTGCTCCGGAGCTGTATCCAAATAGGTATACTTTTCCGTATCACGCTGCGCGAGGTACAGCCCGCCCTTGCCGTCGGGACGGTAGGTGTCGGTGTAATAGTTGGGCTGAACATGCCACTGGCAGATGCAGACCTCGTTTTCCTCGTCGGGCTCGAGCGCAAAGGCCCAGCTCCCGTAGGGGCGGAAGCCGTCTGTCTGCGCGTCGTAGAACCAGTAATAGAAGGGCACATTGTAGGCGGGATTGTCGAGCTGTAAGCCGATGTCGCGGTAGCCGTCGAAGTTATAGTCGCCGGTCGCAAGGCAGTTCTCGGGCGACCAGCAGCTCGTGTAGCCGTCCGCACCCCAAACCTCGTCGCCGAGGTCGGAGATCAGAAGGTTCTCCTCCCTGCCGTCGTCCCACAGAAGGTGGATGCGGCTCACGCCGCAGTCATACTCCCCGTTCTGATAGCCGTATAGCTCAAGCGTCGCCGTCCTGCCCTCGCAGAGTGTGAACGGCTCTGTGCGCAGCAGCACATCGTCCGCGTGCAGGGCGAGCCATTCCGCCGAAAGCGGAGCCTTGGCGGGCACTTCTCCCGAGATCTGTGCCTTTTCATCGGGGAGCGGCGTGTCTGCGTTGGTTTTTTCGCCGCAGGCGGCGAATGTCAGCGTGAGTGCCGCGGCAAGCAGCAGCGCAAAAAGACTTTTTTTCATGTCGTTCCTCCTCTGCTTTTTTGCATGTCACTATTGTATCATATCACCAAAGAGAAGTCACTACAAAACGGTTACAAAAAAGGAGAGCGCCAAAAGCGCTCTCCTTCGCGGTGCGGGATTTACTTCTTCTCGTCCTCCAGCAGGCCCTTGAAGCTGGCGGCAAGGCCGGCAAGGCTCTGGATCTCGCTCGGCACGATGATCTTCGTCGCCTGCCCGTCGGCGGCCTTCTCGAAGGATTCGAGCGCCTTGAGTTTCACGACCTGATCGTTGGGGTTCGCGTCGTTGAGGAGCTTGATGGAGTCCGCCAGCGCGGTCTGGACCTTCATGATGGCCTCGGCCTCGCCCTCGGCGCGCAGCACGGCGGCCTGACGCTCGGCCTCAGCATGGAGAATGGCGGCCTGCTTTTCGGCGTCCGCCTTGAGAATGGTGGACTGCTTTTCGCCCTCGGCCACGAGGATCTGGCTCTGCTTCTGCCCTTCGGCCTGCAGAATGGACTCGCGGCGCTCGCGCTCGGCCTTCATCTGCTTTTCCATTGCGTTCTGGATCTCGCGCGGCGGCAGGATATTCTTCAGCTCCACGCGGTTGACCTTGATGCCCCACGGGTCGGTGGCTTCGTCAAGGATGGAGCGCATCTTGGCGTTGATGACATCGCGGCTGGTGAGAGACTGATCCAGCTCCATCTCGCCGATGATGTTGCGTAAGGTGGTGGCGGTCAGGTTCTCGATGGCGTTCATCGGGTGTTCGACGCCGTAGGTGTAAAGCTTGGGGTCGGTGATCTGGAAGTAGATGACCGTGTCGATCTGCATGGTAACGTTATCCTTGGTGATAACGGGCTGGGGATCGAAGTCGGCGACCTGCTCCTTCAGGCTGACTTTCTTGACCACGCGCTCAATGAACGGGATCTTGAGGTGAAGACCGACATTCCATGTGGCGCTGTACGCGCCGAGACGCTCCACGACATAGGCACGGGACTGCTGGACGACATGGATATTGCTCACGATGAGAATGAGCACCAGCACGACCAGCAGGATGACGCCGATGTAGTTGAAGATCGCTCCGATAGGCATATTATTGTTCCTCCTTTTTTTCTCTGACGAAGAGCTTCACGCCCTCCATTCGGACAACGGTTACCATGGTCCCCCATGGGATGACGGCCCCATCCTCGCTGCGGGCGGTCCATGTTTTGCCGTCGATGTACACCGCGCCGCGTGCGTTTTCGTTGTCGATCTCCTCAACGACCTTGGCGGGATGGTGCAGGACGCGGTCCGCGTTTGTGGGTACGATGGTCTTATCCAGCATTTTGTGTGCCAGCGGGCGCGTGGCGACGAGCGCCGCGATGGACACCGCCAGAAAGACGACGATCTGCAGCCAGAGCGCGGCGTTAAGCTGGACGGCGAGCAGCGCGGCGACCGCGCCGGCGACGAACCAGATGGATACCAGCCCCGCCGTGGCGGCCTCTGCCACGCCGAAAACGACGATGGCGGCGATCCAGATAAAGGTCATGTTGCCTCCCGAGCCTCCTTTCATGTTGTGGGCAAGCGCCATCAGCGAGAGCAGGACGATAAAAACCAGCGTGCCGCCGATGAGCTTGTCATAGGGCGAGAGATTGCTGAGGAAGTCGTCAAAGGCGCGCTTGAGCGGCTTGCCCGCGATGGGGGGCTGCGCCTCCTCCGGCGCAGCGGCCGTCTCCTGCGGCTGCGGCAGCTCGTCGGCAAAGAGCGCGTCAAGCGTTGTATGGTAGCGGCGGCAGATGTACAAAAGCTTCTCGATCTCCGGATAGCCGCGCCCGGATTCCCAGCGCGACACCGCCTGCCGCGAGACATGCAGCTGCTCGGCAAAGGTCTCCTGCGTCATGCCGCTTTGCTTCCGAACCTCCTGCAGCCGTTCGCCAAAGGCCATTTTGTTTCCTCCGTTTCTCTCTGTGGGGATATCTTAAGAAATGCGGCGCGGTTTTTCCACCAACTTAAACTTGCTTTTTGAGAAAAGGACGGGAAAACCGCGCAACTTCAAGTTTACACCCGCCCTTGCGGGTGTGTTTTCCCTGAATAGTATACCATAAGCGCCGGAGAATTACCATGCTTTTTTTCAAAGCGGGTGATTGCGTTTTTCCGATCCGTCCGCTATACTGGAAGAAAACCAAGAAGAAAGCGACGGAAAACTATGCTGCAATTTGCCATTCCCTGCCTGCTGGGGCTGGAGAGCCTTGTGGGCGACGAAGTGAAACGGCTCGGGCTTGCCGAGGTCCGTGTGGAAAACGGGCGCGTGCTGTGCCGCGGCGAGGAGCGCGACCTCGCGCGGCTGAACATCAATCTGCGCTGCGGCGCGCGTGTGCTGCTCGTACTCGCAAGCTTCCGCGCAACGGATTTTGAAGCGCTCTTTCAGGGGACGCGCGCCGTGCGATGGGAGGATTGGATCCCCCGCGAGGGCGAATTTCCCGTGACAGGCTATTCCATCAATTCCACGCTCCACTCCGTCCCCGCCTGCCAGTCCATCGTGAAAAAGGCGGTTGCGGAGCGGCTGGGCGCGGCTTATGGGCTTGCGGCGCTGCCGGAGACCGGTAAGCGCTACCAGATCCGGTTCTCCATCATGAAGGATGAAGCGATGCTCTGCCTCGACGCGAGCGGCGAGGGGCTTTACAAGCGCGGCTACCGCGCCGTCGGCGTGGCGGCCCCGCTCAAGGAGACGCTGGCCGCCGCGATGGTGAAGCTCTCACGCTACAATGGCCGCGACCCGCTGTGCGACCCCTTCTGCGGCAGCGGCACCATCGCCATCGAGGCGGCGCTCATCGCAAAAAACCGCGCGCCCGGCCTGAACCGCAGCTTTGCCGCGCAGCATTGGGCAATGGTGGACAAGCGCATCTGGCTCGACGCGGCGGACGAGGCGATGGACAACGAATTTCACGATAAGACCTACGAGATCTGGGGCGGCGACATCGACCCGCGCGCGGTCGAGATCGCGCGGCACAACGCGCAGCTCGCCGAGGTGGACGATACCGTGCGCTTTGAGGTGGACGATGCAACGCGCTTCCATTGGGGCGGACAGTACGGACGCATCGTGACGAACCCGCCCTACGGCGAACGCCTGCTGGAGCAGAGGGAGGCCGAGGAGCTGTACCGTGCCTTCGGCCGCGCGATGGAAAAGCTGCCGGATACATGGCGCGTCTATGTGCTTTCCTCGCACACGGAGTTCGAGCGCTGCTTCGGCCGCGAGGCGGACAAAAAGCGCAAACTCTACAACGGTATGCTCAAGTGCGATCTGTTCATGTACGGAAAAAAGGTCTGAGAGCATGGAAACGAAACAGCCGCGGGCAAGGGCCTGCGGCTGTTAATTTTGCGTTAAGCTTTCCGCTTTTGTTCTCCACCGGCCATTTTTCACAAAATGTTCATTGCATTTTTTGCCTCCTCTGCGCTATCATTTAGGCAGAAAACATGAGGGGCCGCCGGCCCCTGCCGCTTTGCGGCTTGCGGGAGGCCTTTTTGTGAAGCACATATTTATCATCAATCCCTCCGCGGGGAAGAACGACAGCCGTCAGCGCATCTACGCGATGGCCGAGGCGCTGCGCGAAAAGCATGGGCTGGATGTGCAGTGTATGCTCACCGCATCGGTCGGTCACGCGTCCGCGCTCGCGCGCGGCCTTGCCGAGAGCGGCGAGCCGGTCCGGCTCTACGCCTGCGGCGGCGACGGCACGGTCAACGAAGTCGCCAACGGCATCGCTGGCTATGAAAACGCCGCGATGACCTGCATTCCCATCGGCACGGGAAACGATTTCCTCAAAAACTTCGGTGCGGACTATGAAAAGTTCCTCGACGCCGAAAATCTCTGGGACGGCGAGGCGCGGCCGCTCGACCTCATCGACTGCAACGGCCGCTACTGCCTGACCATTGCCTGCTCCGGCATCGATGCGCGCATCGCCGAGAGCGTACATAAATTCAGCGCCAACCCTCGCCTGAGCGGGCGCGGGAGCTATCTGATCAGCGTGGCGGTGAACGGCATCTTCAGCCGGATCGGGCGGCACTGGACGGTTTGGCTGGACGAGGAGAAGCTCGAGGATGATTTTGCCCTCGTCTCCATGTGCAACGGACGCTACTACGGCGGCGGCTCCACGCCGGTCCCCGAAGCGCGGATGGACGACGGCGTGCTGCACACCGTGCTGGTGAAAAACATCAGCAAGCTCCGCTTTGCACGGCTTTTTCCGGATTACTCCGCGGGGAACCGTGAAAAGCTGCCGAAGGATATCGTGCGCTTTTCGACGGCGAAGGTCGTGCGGATCCACTCGGACGGCGAGGACATCGTCACCTGTCTCGACGGCGAATGCTTCCACTCGCACGACGTGACGCTGCGTCTGGCGGGGAAAAAGCTCAACTTCTTTGGCCCCGCGGGCTGCGACCCGAACGCCACGGCGCGGTAACGCCGTTTTTTACCAAACTGTGAATTTTTGCGGATCGGCCGGATTTTTCGCAAAATCCCCTTGCATTCTTTTCCGCCTTGCGCTATGATAGCACCGTTGGTTAGCACTCCGCCCGTTTGAGTGCTAACCAACGGTGAATTTGTTTTTCAAAAATTTTGAAAATATAGAAGGAGGCACATTCTCATGAAACTCACCCCGCTTGCCGACCGCGTCATCCTCAAGATGCTCGAGGCCGAAGAGACCACCAAGGGCGGCATCATTCTGACCGCCAGCGCCAAGGAGAAGCCCTCGATCGCCGAAGTCATTTCCGTCGGCCCCGGCGGCATGGTGGACGGTCACGATGTCGTGATGACCGTCAAGCCCGGCGACAAGGTCATCACCAGCAAGTATGCCGGCACCGAGGTCAAGGTCGATGACGAGGAATACACCGTTGTTCGTCAGAACGACATTTTGGCCATTGTTGAGTAAATAACAGGAGGTAACTGATCATGTCTAAGCTTATCAAATCCGGCGAAGAAGCCCGCAAGGCGCTTGAAGTCGGCGTTAATACCCTTGCCGATACCGTCAAGGTCACTCTCGGCCCCAAGGGCCGCAATGTCGTACTCGACAAGAAGTTCGGCGCTCCGCTTATTACCAACGACGGTGTGACCATCGCCAAGGAGATCGAGCTGCCCGATCCGTTTGAGAACATGGGCGCGCAGCTCGTGCGTGAGGTCTCCACCAAGACCAACGATGTCGCGGGCGACGGCACCACCACCGCGACCCTGCTCGCGCAGGCGATGATCCGCGAGGGCCTGAAGAACCTCGCCGCCGGCGCGAACCCCATCGTGATGAAGAAGGGCATGGCCAAGGCCGTTGAGACCGCGGTCGAGGCCATCAAGGCCAACAGCCAGAAGGTCAACGGCACGGACGATATTGCCCGCGTCGGCACCGTCTCCAGCGGCGACGAGTTCATCGGCAAGCTGATCGCCGAGGCGATGGAGAAGGTCAGCGCCGACGGCGTGATCACCATCGAGGAGTCCAAGACCGCCGAGACCTATTCCGAGGTCGTCGAGGGCATGATGTTCGACCGCGGCTATATCACCCCCTACATGGTCACCGATACCGAGAAGATGGAGGCCGTCGTGGACGACGCCTACATCCTCATCACCGATAAGAAGATCTCCGTCATTTCCGACATTCTGCCCATCCTCGAGCAGCTCGTCCAGAGCGGCAAGAAGCTGGTCATCATCGCCGAGGACGTTGAGGGCGAGGCGCTCAGCACCCTGATTGTCAACCGTCTGCGCGGCACGCTCAACGTCGTGTGCGTCAAGGCACCCGGCTTCGGCGACCGCCGCAAGGAAATGCTGCAGGATATCGCCATTCTCACCGGCGGCCAGGTCATTTCCGAGGAGCTTGGCTACGAACTCAAGAGCGCGACCGTTGATATGCTCGGCCGTGCGCGTCAGGTCAAGGTCACCAAGGAGAACACCACCATTGTGGACGGCTCCGGCGACAAGCGGGCCATCAAGGACCGCGTGTCCCAGATCCGCGCGCAGATCGCCGTCACCACCAGCGACTACGACAAGGAGAAGCTGCAGGAGCGTCTGGCGAAGCTCGCCGGCGGCGTGGCGGTCATTAAGGTCGGCGCTGCCACCGAGACCGAGATGAAGGAAAAGAAGCTGCGTATCGAGGACGCGCTCAACGCGACCCGCGCGGCGGTCGAGGAAGGCATTGTCGCCGGCGGTGGCACCGCCTATGTCAACGCGGTTCCCGCGGTCGAGAAGCTCATCGGCAAGGTCGAGGGCGACGAGAAGACCGGCGTGAAGATCATCGTCAACGCGCTGCAGGAGCCTATCCGTCAGATCGCCGCAAACGCCGGCGTGGACGGCAGCGTTGTGCTTGAGAAGATCAAGTCCAGCCGCAAGGTCGGCTACGGCTTCGACGCCTACAAGGAGGTCTACTGCGACATGATCGGCGCGGGCATCGTCGATCCCGCCAAGGTGACCCGCTCCGCTCTGGAGAACGCCGCGTCCGTCAGCGCCATGGTGCTGACCACCGAGGCGCTGGTCGCCGACAAGCCCGAACCCCCGGCACCCGCGGCTCCCGCCGGTGACATGGGCGGCATGGGTATGTACTAAGCCAAATAGAGAAGGAGGAGGACGAAAAGTCCTCCTTCTTTTTTGCGCGCCGGTCCGGTGATTGACGCGGCGCGGCGGTGTGTGGTACAATGCCGGAAGAATGACGAAGGGACGGAACACGGTATGATGCGGCTTTTTCGACGCCTGACGGCGCTTATGCTCGCGGTGCTGCTGACGGCGGGCGTCGGCGCGGCGCAGAAAAACGGAACGGGCTTTTCCGATGTGCCGGAGGATCATTGGGCGGCGCAGAGCGTCCGCTGGTGTGCAAAGTACGGCCTGATGAACGGCATCGGCGGCGGGAAATTCGGCCTGGGTCAGACCATGACCCGCGCCGCCTATGCGCTGACGCTGTGCCGACTGATGGGCTGGGAGCTGATCGCGCCGGACAAGGGCAGCTTTACGGACAACCAGGACACGGAAAAATGGTACTACAGCGCCATTGAGACCGCCTACGCCCACGGGGCGCTGACGGGCGAGAGCCGTTTGTGCCGTCCGGACGACGCTGTGACCCGCGAGGAGATGGCGATGATGACCGTGCGGGCGCTGGGCTTCGGCGTGCTGTCCGGCGCCGCGGCGGCGGACTGCCCGTTCACGGATGTTTCCGTGGCGCGGGGCTACATTGCGCTGGCGTACCGCATGGGGATCATCAAGGGCGTGAGCCGCTACAGCTTTGAGCCGAAGGCGACTGCGACGCGCGAGCAGGCCGCGGCGGTGCTGCTGCGCGCCTATGACCGTCTGCACGCGGCGCTGACGCTGGACTATGTGGAGGGTTTGCCGGAGGGCAGCGCTGCGGCGGAGAGCATCACGGATACGACCGGCAGCGTGCCGGTCAGCCCACGCGCTCCGCTGGAGAATGTGTACGCCGCGGCCTGCCGCGCGGGAGAGGGCGGCAGCGTGACGCTGTGTACCTCCGCATTGGAGCAGACGACGCGCGGCGGCGTGGTGACGGACAGCCGCACGCTGACGGCGGAGGAGCTTTCCGCGCTGTTGACGGCGGGCGGTGCGCGCACCCACCGTTCCGAGCAGCACCGAAGCTCCTGCCTTTACCGCGCGGAGAAGGACGGCTCGGTCGTGACCGTGTGGTACGAGAGCGCGGCGGATGTGATGGAAAAGCTCGAGCTGTGCCGTCTGCTCGGCGTGAGCGCGGTGTATGTGATAAAGTGAGCGAGGAATGAAAAGAGGAGAGGACTTCCGTCGGAAGTCCTCTCCTCTTTCAACAAGTGAACGGAGACGCGGGCAGCGGCTCCGGCTCAATTCGATGGGGAATCTCTGTGTTCCGCCGATCCCGGCGCGTAGGGATCGCCCTGCAGAATGTGGTGTATCCGCTCGAGCAGAGTCGTGGTCGTAAACGGCTTCGGAAGCACGGACTTTACGCCTAACGCGTGCGCCTGAGCCGCGACCTTGTGCGTCGGCAGCGCGGTCATAAGGATCGTGGAGAGCTTATGCCCGCCGTCGCGCAGCTGCTCCAGAATGGGAAAGCCGCCCTTGTGCGGCAGCCGATGGTCAAGCACAAGTACATCCGGCTTGTGCAGATGGACCGCCTCCATCAGGTCATGCCCATTATGGGCGAGAAGCACATGAAAGCCGTCGTGCGTGTGGAGAGCGTCCCGCAGAAGCGCACAGAAGTCCTCGTCGTGGTCGGAAAGTAAAATCTTTTTTCTATGCGGCATCTCGACCGCCCCCTCCAGACTGAATTGATTTTACCCACGGAGCCTAAAATAGCACAACGAGACAGAAAAATCAATTTGTGCGGGGCGGTTTTCGTTCGATTTTGTTCGACAGATTTATCAAAAAACGGGCGGGTCACACAGGGGAAATTGTATAAGCGGCACATGGCGCGGCCGGCTTCGGCCCCTCGGCGACTCACGCGCCGCCGACCATCACACCGGCGTTCCCGTGAAGCCAGATGCGGAGCAGCCCGCAGAGGAAAAGGTGCGCGGGGTAGTAGATATAAAAGAGATATTTCATGCCCTTGCCCGCGCCGCGCGTGCCGTTGTAGTGCTTGAGCAGGGGGATGGTCAGCGCGGCGAAGAGCTGCAGCACGCCATAGACGGGGTCAATAAAGACCGCGTAGACCAGCGCGTACATCGAGACCCAGAGCATCATGCGCGTCATCTGACGGCGGAAATCGCCGCGGTTCTGACCGATTTCCAGAATGGCGAGAACCGCGATGCTGCTCCAGTCACCGGGAAAGGCGAGAAGCGTCAGCGCGACCACGGCGAGGACCTTCTGCCATTGCTTCAGCTCCGGACGCTCCAGCGTGTACAATCCGACCACGCCGAGAAACAGCGGCCAGATCACGCTGGTCTGGTTGAAAACGCCGGTTTTGAGCGGAACGAAGGGAATGCCGAAGGCAAAATTATAGGCAAAGTGACCGATGAGGGCAAAGAGAAACAGCCGTGCGGCGTACTTTTTCAGATCGCGCGTGTAGTGATAGCCCTCGGCCACCATGAACCAGAAAATGGGCGCGGCCATGCGGCCGATGATGTGCAGCAGCAATATCCACCAGTCGCGCGGATAGTTCGGATAGACGACGCTGGCAAGATGGTCGACCGTCATGGCGGCCATGGCGATCAGCTTGAGCTGGTTGCCGCTCAGCCCCTTGCGAGTTTGTTCCATAGATGCTTCCTCCTTTTTGCCGCGGTTCACTTCCGCCCTGCGAGACAGCAGAGCAGGAACACGAGCAGATTGCAGATGACCACGCTCGCACCGACGGGCGTGGAGAGAAGATACGAGGCGATCAGCCCCGCGCAGAAGCACGCGGCGCTCAGCGCGCCCGCGCAGAGGACCACGGCGCGGAAGCTCTTGAACACGCGCATGGCGGAGAGCGCGGGGAAAATGATAAGGCTTGAAATGAGCATCGCGCCCATCATACGCATACCCAGCACGACCGTCAGCGCCGTGAGAAGAGCGAGGAGCGAGTTGTAGGCATCTACCTTCACGCCCGTCGCGCGGGAAAAGCTCTCATCAAAGGTGACGGCGAAGAGCCGGTGGTAGAACAGCAGGAACAGCGCCAGCACGGCGGCGGCAAGCGTCACGGAAAGGACCACGTCGCCGCGCGACATGGCGAGAATGCTGCCGAACATATAGCTGTCCACATCTGTGGTCATGCCCGTGGTGAGCGAGGTGACCACGATGCCGAGAGCGAGCGCCGAGGCGGAAAGCACCGCGATGGCGGCATCCGCGCCGATGCGGCTCTTTTCGGCGATACGCAGCAGCAGGAAGGCTGCCGCCACCACGACCGGCACAGAGAACGCCAGCGGCGCGAAGCCGCAGGCGACCGCGACTGCCAGCGCGCCGAAGCTGACATGGGACAGTCCGTCGCCGATCATCGAATAGCGCTTTAAAACCAGCGGCACGCCGAGCAGCGCCGCACACAGCGACACGAGAATGCCCACGGCGAAGGCGCGCAGGATAAAAGGATAGGTGAACATTTCCAAAAGCAGGCTCATCGCGCACCTCCGAACCGCCGCCCCTCGGGGGAGGCAAGATAGTCGCCCACCGTGCCGAAGAACCACCGGTCGCGACCGATGTGGAGAATGGTGTCCGCCTCGCGCAGCGCATTTTCCATGTCGTGCGTGACCATGACGACGGCCATGCCCTCGTTCTTGTTGAGGTAGCGCAGGGTCTTGTAAAGGTCCTGCGAGGCGGCGGGGTCAAGACCGGTGACCGGCTCGTCCAGAATGAGAAGGCGGTCCGCCGCACACAGGGCGCGAGCGAGCAGCACGCGCTGCTGCTGTCCGCCGGAAAGCTCGCGGTAGCAGCGGCCTTGCAGCTCCAGCACGCCGAGCTTGCCGAGGTTCATCAGCGCCGCGCTCTTTTCCGCGGCGGTGTAGAAAAAGCGCAGCCCGCGCTTGTTGGCGAAGCCGGAGAGTACGACCTCGTTCACCGTAGCGGGAAAGTCGCGCTGTGCGCTCGTTTGCTGGGGCAGGTAGCCGATGGCGCCCTCGCGCTGCGCGGGGCAGTCGATGTGGCCGGAGAGCGGCGGGAGCAGACCGAGCAGGCTTTTGAGCAGCGTCGATTTGCCGCTGCCGTTTTCGCCGACGATGCACAGGTAGTCGCCCGCATACACATTGAAGGTCAGGTGCGAGAGCAGCGCGCGGCGCTCGTAGCCGAGGCTCGCGTCGCGGCAGGAAAGCAATATCTCACGGCTCATTCCAGCAAGCCTCCCTTCAAAGCGTCGTAATTTCTCTGCATCAGGGAAACATAGGTCTCGCCCGCGTCAAAGTCGGCGCGGGAGATGGTCTGCATCGACCACAGCCGCGCGATGGATGCGCCTGTGCATTCGCTGACCGCCTCGGCGATCCGTTGGCTGCTCAGATCAATGGTGTAGACCACGGGGATATGCTCCGCGTTTACCTTGTCAATGAGATATTTGAGCGTGGCGAGGCTCGGCTCGGTGTCGGTCGAGCAGCCGTGGAACGCCGCGCGGTAGTCAAGATCGTACTCCTCGCAGAAATAGAGGAGCGGGAATCGGTCGGCGAAAACGAGCGTGGTGCGCGCGGCGTCCGCGCGCAGGGCGCGGAACTGCGCGTCGAGAGCCTCGAGCTGTTCGCAGTACGCTTCGGCGTTCGCACGGTAGAAGTCCGCGTTCTCCGCGTCCGCCGCGCACAGCGCGTCCGCAATGGCGCGGCAGAGAACGACGGCGTTCGCGGGCGAGGTCCAGATATGCTCGTCGTACTCGACCTCGTCGCTGTCGCCGTGGTCATGGTCCTCATGGTCATGGTCATGGTCGTGGGCGTGACCGTCCGCGCCCTGCATACCCTCGGAGAATTCCTCCTCGCGGGCATCGACGAGATCCATCATGCACAGCACCGTGCCGACGTCCCCGCCGACGGCGCCGAGCATTTCGTCCACCCAGACCTCGCCCTCACCGCCGTTGTAAACAAAGACGTCGGCGCGCGAGATGGTCACGGCGTCGAGCGGAGTCGGCTCAAAGCTGTGCGCCTCGCGCCCGGGCGAGAGCAGCAGCGTCACATTCGCGCGGTCTCCCGCGACGGCGCGGGCAAAATCGTAGTAGGGGAAGAGCGTCGTCACGACGCGCAGCCGCCCGTCGTCCGGCGCTTCCCGCCGTCCGGCGCAGCCGGTGAGCAAAAGCGCGAGCGAAAGCGCGAGCAGCGCGCCGACGAGCCGTATCCTGTTTTTTCCCGCCGTCACGGTTCATCCCCCCTTCCGAAAAGATTGCTTTTCCAATCATACCATGCTTTCGCGGATTATCAAGCGATTTGTAATGAAATCGTCACACTTTCCCGCCGCGCCCTATGCTATAATAGCCGTAGGAAGCCATTTCATTCTGTAAGGAGGCGCTGACCATGAAGCGTATGTTTTCCCTGTTCCTTGCCCTCGCGCTGCTTGCCGTGTTCAGCGGCTGCGGAAAACGGGAGCCGACGCCGGATAAGCCGGACGAACCGACGCCTCCGCCGTCGGAGGGCATCACGCTCGCGGAGTTGAATGTAGAGTTCACCGCGGGGGAGCGCGACGCGGACGCGCTGATGGAGCTGAAAAAGGAATTTCCGCCGCTGCTCATCGACGCGCTCGCTGACGAGGGCGTAACGGTCGGCAGAGTCAACGTGACCTTCGGCGCGAGCGACGAGGCCACCGCCGACGCCATGGCGCGCGGCACGGTGCAGGTCGGCTTTGTGCCGCTGGAGACATATCTGGAGCATTCGGACGAGTTGCGTCTGGTCTCCGTGCTGGAAGCGCCCACCGGCGGTACGGAGCGCGTCGGGCTGTATTTCCCAGTCTCCGACCAGAACCGCACGCTGCGCACGGCGTTTAAAAAGAACGCTGCGGACGGCGGCGCGCTGTACGCGTGGGGGACGCTGCTCGGCAGCTTTTGGATGGGCGATGGGAGCGACCCTGTGTTCGCCGTGCCCGCGGATGATGATGTGGCCCGGCGGTTTCTCGACAGCATGATGGATGTGGACGCCAACGGCATGACGGCGGACAGCATTCCGCACCTGACGGAGTACGCCAGTGCGGACGAGGTGTTCTCCGCTGCGGATCTTGTGGTGCTGCACGGTGAGGTGCCGGACGAGGCGCTGTGGACGGAAGTCTACGGCTGCACGGTCGGCGGCGAGACGGTGTCCGTCAGTACTGCGGATGCCATCGTCGGCGACGACGAGTTCGCCGCGGCGCTGCTTGCCGCGCTGGAAAAGCTCAGTGCAGACGAGACGGCGCAGGCCGTGCTGCAGCTCTATAACGGTGCGGCCGCACGCTACGGCGCGGCCGATGCGTCGGACGCCGCATTTGCAAAAAATCTGCTCGGCTACGAGGATGGTATCTACGCTTTGACAACGGAATAAGGAAACGCGCGGCGACGCCGCGCGTTTCTCTGCTTTCGCATAGGCTCAGATCATCATTTGTATCCCGTTGTTCTCGATGCCGATCTCGATTTTCGGCACGCCCGGGGCGTACTCGCCGTCGAGCGTCCACGGAATGCTGCCGTCGCTCTCCGCCGTGACGTGGCGGACATGGCGGAAGATGAGCGCGTCGCTCGCTTCGTATTCCTCGTAAACGATGGCGCGGATGGTGCGCTGGAGCTGCAGCGGCGTTTTCGGCACGGGGACGAGCATCAGCTCGAACTGCCCGTCGCACAGATCCACCGCGTCGGGCGAGAGCTTCATCAGCCCCGCGATGGAGGTCGTGTTGCACACCGCGCCGAAGAGGTACTCGCCGTCGAACACCTCGCCGTCGGCGGTGAGCTTCATGGGGTAGGGGCAGAGGGTCTCGAGGTCCTTGACGCCCTCAAGGAGATAGGCGAAGTGGCCGAACATATTCTTGATGTCCTGCGGCACGGTGTACGCCGTGCGCGTGAACGCGCCGAAGGACGCGACATAGACGAAGTTTCGCTCGTTGAACACGCCCACATCCAACTCGCGGGGAATAAGACGCATGGCGCTCTGCGCGGCGAGCGCGGGTTCGGACGAGATGGACAGGCTCGCGGCGAAGTCGTTCGTGCTGCCACCGGGCAGATAGCTCAGCGGGGGACGCTTTTCCTTCGGCAGGCGCATGATGCCGTTGACCGTTTCGTTGAGCGTCCCGTCGCCGCCGTGGCACACGACGAGGTCGTAGTCCGCGCCCAGCGCGGCGGCGAAATCCGTGGCGTCGCCGTGCCGCTTTGTCTGCACGACGCGGATGTGGTAGCCCGCGTCGGAAAAGGCGGAAACGGCGTCGAACAGCGGGGCGCGTGACTTGGTTTTGCCCGCGCGGGGATTCACAATGAACAGCAGCTTCTTGTCCACAAAGTTCCTCCTTTCTGCGAATGGAAAAGTCTGAATTTATTGTTAAATATACTATAACATAAAAAATGCGCTATTGCAATTCCATAATAAACATAGTATGCTAAATTCGATACTCTCTTGATGCGCGGCTCTGCGCCGCGGGAGAACCGAAGGAGGGCGGCATGAAGCAAAAGACTTATCTGCATTGGGGCGCGACCCTGACCGCTGCGGCCTGCGCCATTCTGGTATTTTACGATACCTTCTTTCAGGACGGCGTGCTGCTTATCTTTATGGAAAAGCTGTTCAAAATACTAACGCCCGTACTCTACGGTCTCGCCATGGCCTATCTGCTCACGCCCATCGTGGACTTTTTCGACCGTCTGCTCCGCAGCCGCCTCGGCATGAAGCGAACGGGACTGGTGCGCTGCCTGAGCATTCTGGTGACATGGGCATTGGTGCTGGGGCTTGTGTACCTCATCTTCCGCATCCTCGTTCCCGAGCTGGCGGCGAGCATATCGCTGCTCTTTTCCAACTTTGAAAGCTACTACCGCACGATCTACAGCTGGGCCACGCAGCTCGTGGAGGACAACCCCTATGTCTCCGAGCGTCTGCTCACGCTGGTGAAAAACTACTACAATGAGCTTGTCAGCTGGGTGACCAATACGCTCATTCCCGGGGCGCAGGTCGCCATCGTCGCCGTGACCGGCGGCGTGGTGAGCGTGCTGGTGTTCGCCAAGGACCTGCTCGTGGGTATCGTCGTTTCCGTCTATTTCCTTGCCCGCAAGGAGACCTTCGGCCGCCATTCGCGCAAGCTGCTCTACTCTGCCGTTTCCGCGCCGCGCTACGAGCGCACTCTGCGCGCCGCGCGCGAGGCGGACCGCATCTTCTCCGGCTTCGTGCGCGGGAAGCTGCTCGACTCGCTCATCATCGGCATTCTTTGCTTTGTGATCTGTTCGATCCTGAAGTTCCCGTATACGCCCATCATTTCCGTGTTTGTGGGCGTGACGAATGTGATCCCTATTTTCGGCCCCTTCCTCGGCGCGATCCCGAGCGCGTTCCTCATTCTGCTCGTCAGTCCCCGCCAATGCCTGTACTTCATCATTTTCATCATTGCCCTTCAGCAGTTTGACGGCAACATTCTCGGCCCGAAGATCCTCGGCGAGACGGTCGGCATTTCAAGCTTCTGGATCATCGTCGCCATTCTTGTCGGCGGCGGCTTCGGCGGCGTGCTGGGTATGTTCCTCGGCGTGCCGGTGTTTGCCTGTATCCATTCCGCTGTCCGCGCGCTCAGCGAAGCGTCTCTGCGGCGAAAGGGCGTGACGGACGACACGCTCTTTGACCCGCGTCCTGACCCTGTAAGATCGACCACGACCCCAAAAGGAGAAACCCATGAATAAGCGCATTTTTTCTCTGCTCCTTTCCCTGCTTCTGCTGCTCTCTCTTGCCGCCTGCGGCGGGAACGCCGACATGACCGACGCGCGGCGCGCGGCGAACGAGATCGTCGTCGGCATCGCGCAGGATCTGGAAAATGAGCTGGATCCCTACGCCTCCGTTACCGCCGCGAACCGCGAGGTGCTGTTCAATGTGTTTGAAGGTCTCGTCAAGCCAGACGCGGACGGCAACCTTGTCCCCGCCGTCGCCGAACGCTGGGAGATCTCCGACGATCAGCTCACTTATACGTTCCATCTCCGCCCCGGTGTGAAGTTCCACGACGGCAGCGAGGTCACGGCAATGGATGTCGCATGGTCGATCGACAAGGCTATGCAGTCCGGTAACTGGAAGGCGCTGGACAATATCGACGCCGTGAATATCGGCGATACCTTCGTCTCCGTTGTACTCAAGGCTGCCGACAGCGATTTTCTCTCCTACATGACGCTGGCCATCATACCGGAGGAGTACGACTACGGTGCGGACCCCGTGGGGACCGGCCCGTTCCGGTATGTTTCCCGCGCCGCGCAGCAGAACCTTGTGCTCGAGCGCTTCGCCGATTACTGGGGCGAGGGCGCGAAGGTGGACAAGGTCACCTATCAGATCTATGAGAACGCCGAGGCGCTCGTCCTCGCGCTCAAGAGCGGCGCGGTGGATATTTGCGCTCACCTGACCGCGACGCAGGCGAACCAGCTGACGGAGAATTTTGACATTCTCGAGGGTACGATGAATCTCGTGCAGGCCGTCTATCTGAACCACGCCTATGAGCCGCTGGCGAACGAAACGGTACGCAAGGCGCTGTGCTATGCGCTCGACCGCGAGCAGGTGTTCGACATTGTGGCCGACGGTCACGGCACCGCGGTCGGCAGCAGTATGTACCCCAACTTCCGCAAATACTTCCTGCCGGAGCTGGCTGACCTTTACCCGCATGATGCGGAAAAGGCCAAGGCGCTGCTCGCCGAGGCGGGCTATCCCGACGGCTTTGACCTCACCATCACCGTTCCGAGCAACTACCAGCCGCACATGGACACCGCGCAGATCGTTGCCGAGCAGCTTCGCGCCGTCGGCGTGAACGTGACCATCGAACCCGTCGAGTGGGCGAGCTGGCTCGAGAATGTCTATTCCGGCCGCCGCTATCAGGCGACGGTCGTGGGCGTGGATGCCAGCACGCTGACCGCCCGCGCCATGCTCGAGCGGTTTGCCTCTACGGCGAGTAATAATTTTACGAATTATTCCAACGCGGAATACGACGAGGCCTTTGCCGCCGCCATTGACGCCGCGACCGACGAGGAGAGGACCGCCCACTATCTCCGCTGCGAGGAGATCCTGGCGGAGACCGCCGCGAATGTCTACATCCAGGACCTTGCGGATCTTGTTGCCGTGCGTAAGGGTCTCGGCGGCTATCGGTTCTACCCGCTCTACGCCATCGACCTGAGTACCGTTGCCTACACCTGAGAAAATCCAAGGGCTTCTGCCCTGACCGACAAAGCGAGGCGAACACCATGCGTTACACAGCAAAAAAACTCGCAACGATGCTGCTGACGATGGTGATCGTCTCGTTTTTGACCTTCGTTGCCTTTTCCCTCCTTTCCGGCGACGCGGCGACGCGCCTGCTCGGTACAGAGGCGACCCCCGAGCGGCTGGAGGCGCTGCGTATCGAACTGGGGCTGAACGACCCGCTCCCTGTGCGCTACGGGCGCTGGTTCGCGGATGCGCTGCGCGGCGACCTCGGCGTGTCCTACCGCTATGGGCAGAGCGTCGGCGCGCTCATCGGCCAGCGGCTTGGCCCCACCCTGACGCTCACGGCGCTCGCGTTCGCGTTGATCGTCGCGGTCTCCGTTCCGCTTGGCGTCCTGTCGGCAAAGTATGCCGGCGGCCGGCTCGACCGCACGCTGACGGTGATCAATCAGGTGATGATGGCGGTCCCGCCGTTTTTCACCGGCATTCTCTTCACCTATCTGTTCGGTCTGGTGCTGCATCTGTTCCTTGCCGGTGCGTTTCCCGCGGGCGGCGTGGGCGATTATATCGGCTACCTCTTTTTCCCTGCGCTTGCCGTGGCGCTGCCGCGCATCGCCATGACGGTCAAGCTGCTGCGGACCTCCATTCTGGACGAGGCGCAGCGTGATTATGTCCGCACCTCCATGAGCCGCGGACGTTCGCGCAGCGGCATTCTCTACCGCCATGTGCTGAAAAATACGCTCGTCCCGTTGGTGACCTTCCTTGCCATGACGGTCGCCGATCTGCTGGCGGGCAGCGTCGTCATCGAGCAGGTGTTTGCCGTTCCGGGTCTGGGGCGGCTGCTGCTTACGAGCATCGAAGGACGCGACGAGCCGGTCGCGCGCGCCATCGTCGTGCTGCTGGCGTTTGCCGTCATTCTCTGCAATCTCGCCGCCGATCTGCTCGCGCGGCGCATTGACCCGCGCATCGCGTCCGGAGCGGGAGGTGCGGAATGAAGAAAAATACCTTCCTGCGCGTGGGCCTCGCGCTTACCGCGCTGATGGCGGCGTTTATCGTCCTCGGTCTGATATGGACGCCCTACGCGCCCAACGCCATGGACTTCTCGCGCCTGCTGCCGCCCTCTCCCGCCCACCCGATGGGGACGGACAAGTTCGGCCGCGATATTCTCAGCCGCGTTATGGTCGGCGCGGGCGATACGCTGCTCATCGCGCTCGGCACGGTCGCCATCGGCACCGTCGTCGGTACGCTCGTCGGCGCGTTGACGGGGTGGTACGGCGGCTGGGTGGACGAGGTACTCATGCGGCTGAACGACGCGCTCGCGTCGTTTCCGAGCATCCTGATCCTGCTCGTCCTCGTCAGCCTGCTCGGCGGCGGGCGGTGGCACATGATGCTCGCGCTCGGCATCGTCTTTATCCCCAGCTACGCGCGCATCGTACGCAGCGAGTTTGCCCGCGCGCGCACGCGGAACTACGTCCACATGGCGGAGCTGATGGGCGCGTCTACCGCGCGCATCCTCTTCATCCACATTCTGCCGAATATCTGGCACACGCTCGTTTCCGCCATTACCATCGGCTTCAATAACGCCGTCCTCGCGGAGGCGGCGATGAGCTACCTCGCCATCGGCGTTTCGCCCGACGAGGCGAGCCTTGGCTATATGCTCTCGGAGTCGCAGAGTATGCTCGACTCCGCGCCGTGGTACGCGCTCGGCACGGGCGCGGTCATCGTGCTGCTGATCCTCGGCGTGAGCCTGATCGGCGAGGGGCTGCAGCGCGGAGATAACTGAACCCACAGGAAAGGAGATGCTCCCATGGTCGAAATTCGGGATCTGCATGTCCGTTTTCACGGCGCCTCGCGCGAGGCCGTGGCGGGCATCGGACTGACCATACACGACGGCGAGATCGTCGGTCTGGTGGGCGAGAGCGGCAGCGGCAAGACCGTGACCGCCATGACACTCTCCGGTCTGATCGAGCGCAAAAAGGTTGCGCTTGCCGGCGAGGTGCTTTTCGACGGACGCGACATTCTGCGCCTGCCGCGCGCGGAACTGCGGAGCGTGCAGGGGCGTGAGATCGGCGTAGTCTTTCAGGAGCCGATGAGCGCGATGGACCCGCTCATGCGCGTCGGCGCGCAGGTGGAGGAGGCGCTCGCCGTCCATACAAGGCTCTCGCGCGAGGAGCGCCGTGCGCGTGCGCTCGCGGCGCTGCGGGATGTGGAGCTGGGCGACGCGGAGGAGATCTACCGTAAGTATCCGCACGAATGCTCCGGCGGGCAGCTTCAGCGCGCGATGATCGCCGCCGCCATCGTCACCAATCCGCATCTGCTGCTGCTCGACGAGCCGACTACCGCGCTGGATGTGACCGTGCAGGCGCAGATAATGGCGCTGCTGCGGCGGCTCAACCGCGAGCGCGGCATCTCCATGCTGCTCATTTCACACGATCTGCAGGTCGTGCGGCGCATCTGCTCGCGCGTTGCCGTGATGCAGCGCGGGCATATCGTGGAGGAGGGGGAGCCGGAGCGGCTTTTTACCGCGCCGCAGCATCCCTACACCGTGGAGCTCATCAACGCCATTCCGCGCCGTGTGCGCCGAGGATAAGTCATGGATGACCTTGTTTTAGAAGTCAAAAACCTCACAAGCTGGTACCGCGATACCGACGCGCACGGGCGGCGGCACGACCATACCGTGCTGCATGAGGTGAGCTTTACGCTCCGCCGCGGCGAGATACTGGGGCTTGTGGGCGAGAGCGGCACGGGAAAAACGACGCTGGTGAAGAACATTCTCGGCCTTGTAAAGACCCATACGGGCGAGATCGTCCACTATACCAAGCGCCCGCAGATGATCTTTCAGGACCCGTACTCCTCGCTCAATCCCGCGCGCACCGTCGGCTGGATCTTAGAGGAACCGCTGCGTATTTACGGCAAGTACGATACCGCCGAGCGCGGCCGCCGCGTTGCGGAGATCGCGGAGAAGGTCGGCCTGCCCGCCGAATGCCTGACGCGCAGGTCGAACGAGCTGTCCGGCGGGCAGCGTCAGCGCGTGAGCATCGGCGTGGCGCTCATCCAGAAGCCTCGCTTCATCATTGCCGACGAGCCGGTCAGCGCGTTGGATGTGACCATTCAGCGCCAGATCTTAGAGCTGATGCGCGCGGTGCGCGACGAACTGGGGATCTCATTTCTTTTTATTTCCCATGACCTCAATGTGGTCTATCAGCTTTGCGACCGCGTGATGGTGATGAAAGACGGACGCATCGTGGAGGAAAACACGGTGCAGGCGCTTTTCGACCACCCGCGCGCGGCGTACACGCGCGAGCTGCTCTCCGCCGCGGACGGAACGCTATGAAGCGCTTTTTCCTGCGCCATAAGGGGCTGCACCTCTGGCTGCTGGGAGACCTTGCGGCTCTTGTCGCCTTTGCGCTCGCGCGGCACAGCCGCGCCGCCATGAACGCCCTGACGGAGGGCTTTACAAACCCGCTGCGCCGCGCGCTCGGCGCGCTGTGCGAGCGCGTTCCGTTCTCCGTGGCCGAGGGGCTGTACGTCCTTGCGGCGCTGGGCCTTCTGGCGTATCTTGCGCTGGGCGTGCGCGCCGTGACGCGGAGCGGACGAAAGGGCGGCGCCGTCTATGCGCTCGTGCTGGGGCTTGCCGCGGCGCTCGCGACGGTCTACGCGCTGTTCTGCCTGCTGTGGGGCGCGAATTACTACGCCGACGGCTTTGCCGAGAAGAGCGGGCTTTCGCCCGATCCGGTCGCGGTGGAGGACCTGGAGCGCGTGACGCGGCAGTTTGCCGAGTGGGTGAACGAATACGCCCCTGCGGTTCCCCGCCATGCCGATGGGACCTTTGCCGTGGACCGCGCGGATATTCTCGCCTACGCGCCGGAGGTCTACGAGGGTCTTTATGAGGAATTTCCCTTTCTGGAAATGACCGATGTGCCGCCCAAGGCGATGTTCTTTTCCCGCGTGATGAGCGCGATGGGCTTCACCGGCTTCTACTTTCCGCTCACGGGAGAGAGCAACGTCAATGTTGATTTTCCCGCCGCAACGCTCCCAACCACGGTGGCGCACGAGCTTTCGCACCGCCGCGGCATCGCGAGCGAGCAGGAGTGCAATTTCCTTGCCGTGCTTGCCTGCCTGCGCTGCGGCAGCGACGCTTACCGCTATGCGGGCGCGTTGTCGGGTTATCTCTACATCTCCAACGCGCTCTATTCCGCGGACGCGGAACGCTGGCGCGCCGTGCGCGAAACGCTGGACGGCCGCGCGGCGGCAGACCTGCGCGCGTCCAGCGAATACTGGGCGCAGTTCGAGGGACCGGTGGACACGGTGTCGACCGCCGTGTACGACGGCTTCCTCAAAAGCTACGGCACCATCGGCGTCAAAAGCTACGGCGCGTGCGTGGATCTGCTGACGGCGTACTTCAAGTGAAAAAAGCGAGGCGCGGAGCCATGGCTCCGCGCCTCGCTTTTTTCAGGTCAGGGCCGCTGCGACGCCCTTTGCAAGGGCCAGCAGGACGAGGAAATGCGCCAGATAGAAGAGGTAGAAGAAATACTTCCCGCCGCGGTGTCCGCGCGCGCCGCTGTAAAGCAGCAGGAGCGGCGCGCACAGCAGCACCCACGGCGAGGCGATCAGCAGCGGGAGGAAATATTTTTTTCGGTCGCGCGTGTGCGCGAAGCCCTCGGCGAGCAGGAAGCAGTAAAATGGTGTGGCTGTTTGCCTGCGAGGAGCCAGTAAACAAGCTCCGCGCCGATGCAGAGGATGAGTACGGCGATGACCGCCCGCTCCAGCCGGACGCGGCCGCGCTTTTTTCGCGCGGTCATGCGTCAGAGGGCGTAGGCGCTGCGCGCGTCCGCGGGCGTTTCAACGCCCATGTCCGCCAGCGCGCTGAGGGTATAGGTCATGTCCGGCGTGACGATCACATAGGTGCTGGCGCTCGAAGCGGCGTCGATCGGCTGCATGGTCGGCTTCTCGTCCTCGCGGATGCTGTACCACAGCTCCAGCTCGACATAGAAGCTGCCGCTGTAGAGTGTACTCTCAAAGAGCGAGGCATTGGAGGCGTGACCCGCCTCGTAGTCGCGGCGCAGCGCGGAGACGAGTGTGTTGGCCTGCGCGGCGGTCAGCTCGCCGTTGTCCTCGCCGTAGGCGCCGTCGCTGACGACGTCGTAGTAGCCGCCGGTGAGATAGGCGTTGCTCTTGTCGTCCGCCAGCTCGCCGAGCACGCGCGAGCGCGCGGCCTCAGGGCAGTTGAGCAGCGCGGTCGCCGTCTGCGCGATGGAGCCTGTCTCCCTCAGCTCCGCGGCGGTGATGTGGCAGCCCTTGTAGCTGCGGCGCACGACGCGCCCGTCGGTGAGCGTGTAATTCAGCTCGAAGGAATAGATGCGGGCGGTGTCGCCGCTCTCCTCTGTGGCGCGGTCACGGTAGGCGAGCTGGCGGTCCTTGTCGGCGATCACCGCGCGGTGCGCCGCGAGCGCCGCGCCCACGCTCTCCGGCTCGGATAACCTTCCGTGGAAGTAGTCACCGGTGGAGGAGAGATACACGGAAACGGACTCGACCTGCTCCGCGGCAGGCACATAGCCCTCAAAGCCTGTGAGGTCGAGCGACATTCCGACGCCGAAGCACACAAGCACGGCGGAGAACACCACCGCGCCCACGCAGCCTTTGCGCCACACACGGAAGCTCTTTTCCAGCAGCATCTCGGCAGCAAAGTAGCCGAGCAGCCCCGCAAGGAGCATACAGGCAATGGTGCCTGCGAGCGAGTATTCGCCGCTCGTGAGGTTTATGCCGAAGATAAGGTAGTAGACGAGCTGACCGACGGAGAAGGCGGCGCAGACCGCCACGCCGTATTTGAAGACCGGACGCATCCACGGCACGGTGACGATGGAGCCGCTGACCTCGCTCGGGCGCTTCCGGTAGACCAGCAGCCCGAGCAGGGCAACCACGACGCCGACGGCGGCGTAGATGCCGAGCCACTCCATGCCGTAGAGCACATATCCGCCGCTCGAAACGATCTGCCGCGTGCCGTCGCTGAGGAGGAGGTCAACATCGGGGGCCGCTCTCACGGAAAGCGCCTGCGCCAGCTTCCAGACGGGTGAGAGGATGGTGAAGGTCTCGGGCGCCATGTAGCCGCTGTATCCATAGAGGAAGGTGCCGGCAAAATTGCGCACAAGGTATTCCATACCCACGGCAAGGAAATTGAGGATGCCGTAGAACACGGGCGCGGCCAGAATTTGCCCGGTGAACATCATGCACAGCACAGCGAAGGAGTAGAAGAACACCACGGCGAGCACGGCGGCAAGGCACGCCGTGCCGAACGCGGCGAGGTCGTGCACGCCAAAGCCCGCGGCGGCAATGACCGCGAGGGCGAAGGCGAGCATGATCGACGAGACCATGCACGCAAGCCCCGCGAGGTAGTTCGTCGCATACAGCGTCTCGCGCCGCACAGGCATGGAGTGGAAGCCCTGCGTCGCGCGGGGCGCGGTGAGGTAAGAGAACATCGCCATGGCGAAGAAGATGCCGAATATCGCCGCCATCGCGAGGCCGCCGTAGGCGCCGATGCCGAGCACATCGTGGGATATTTCCTTGGCGATGTGCCAGCCCGCGTGCGAGATCCAGCTCGCCTGCGCAAGCTGATTGAGCAGCGTCAGCGGCAGGAGCAGCAGCCAGAGGAGCGTATAGCCGAACCACAGCGGCCAAAAGCGCTGCAGATCTCTGCGGAAAAGGGCGCGGTCAAAGAACGATGTCACGGACTGCATAGTCTGCACCTCCCAGCTCATAGATGAAAATTTCCTCCAGCGTCAGCGGCACGGCCTCCATGTACACGGGGTCCAGCGCGGCGAGCCGCTCGGTGATCTGCTGCGTATTGCCGCGGAAGATGATGGTGAACACGCGCCCGAGATGGCTCTCGTGGAGCATATTCAGCCCCGTGGGCAGCTCCGGCGCGCCCTCGCCCTTGAAAACGATCTGCAGCTTGACCGTGTTTTCCTGCAGCTCGGAAAGGCTGCGCTCGAGCAGCACCTTGCCGCGGTTCATGATGCCGACATGGTCGCACACGTCCTCCAGCTCGCGCAGGTTGTGGCTGGAGACAAGGACCGTCGTGCCGCGCTCGGCCACATCCTGCAGGATCAGGCTCCAGACCTGACGGCGCATCACGGGGTCAAGTCCGTCCACGGGTTCGTCCAGAATGAGATAGTCCGGCATACAGCACATGGCGAGCCAGAACGCCGCCTGCTTCTGCATACCCTTGGAGAGACGGCGAATGAGCTGCTTTTCGTCCAGCGAAAAGACGGCGCGCAGCTTTTCGTAGCGCTCCATATTGAACTGGGGATAGAAGCCGCAGTAGAATTTCATCATGTCGCGGATGCTCGACTGCATAAAATAGTGCCAGTCGTCTGGAATGGAGGCAATGCGGCGCTTGACCGCCACATTTTCCCACACCGGCGCGCCGTCCACGGTGAGGGTGCCGAAGTCCTGCCGGTACACGCCGGTCAGGTGGCGCAGAAGCGTGGATTTGCCCGCGCCGTTCGGCCCCACAAGGCCGTAGACAGCGCCCTGCGGTACGGTCACGCACGCCCCGTCGAGCGCGGCAAAGCCGTCAAAGGTTTTCACGAGGTCGCGAATTTCGATCATTTTTCTCTCTCCTCCCGATAAATGGCGTCCAGCTCGCCGTCCGTCATGCCGAGCGCGCGCAGCTCACGGAGCGTTTGGCGCAGCGTTTCCGTCAGGGCAAGGCGGCGGGCATCGTCCTGTGCGCGTTCGCCGCGCACGGCAAAGCTGCCCTTTCCCGGGACGGACGCTGCGTAGCCCTCGGCCTCCAGCTCGCTGTAGGCGCGCTGGATGGTGTTTGGGTTGATGGCAAGCTGGCTCGCCAGTACACGCACCGAGGGGAGCCTTTCCCCGTCGGCGATCGCGCCGGAGACGATCAGCCGCCGCAGGCCGTCGCGTACCTGCTCATATATGGGGCGGGTATCGCGGTAGTTTAAGGTGATCATCGTTTCACTCCTATCTGCTCAGCAGGATGACAAGGGCGGTCAGCAGCGCGACAACGATCACGCCTACGCCGATGGATAGAACGCTAAAGGAGACCATGGCAAATCCCTCCAAACTGTATTAACCGTATTAGTACAGTTAAGATAGCATGCGCGGGAGGAGGTGTCAAGCATTTTTGAAAATTTAGCGAAATAAGATAGTTATTTGAAAAGACTTCACTAAGAATTTGTATAACACTAATAATCGGCACAATGACGAAATTTAATAATTTTAAAGCACCAATTTAACAAAAATGGAGAAAGTGCCGTCGGACGGTTGCTTTTGCGCGTGAAATCTGGTATCTTGATACCGTAGTGGAAAGGGCGTAGGCACCCAATAGCCCTTTTGGAAGCAATGCAATTCAAATAGGAGAGGGGAAATCACATGGATAAGATCATAGAAATCAACAGTGCGGTAAACGGCTTTGTATGGGGTCCCATCATGCTGGCACTACTGGTCGGCACGGGCATTTACCTGAGCTTCCGCGTCGGCTTCATTCAGTTCTCCAAGATCGGCTACTGGTGGAAGAACACCATCGGCAAGATCTTCCAGAAGTCCGAAGCGGGCGAGGGCGAGATCACGCCGATGCAGGCGGTCTCCACGGCGCTGGCGTCCACGGTCGGCACGGGCAACATCGCCGGCGTCACCGGCGCGATCATCCTCGGCGGCCCGGGCGCGGTGTTCTGGATGTGGATCTCCGCTCTCTTCGGCATGGTCACCAAGTTCGCCGAGGTCACCCTCGCGGTCAAGTACCGTGAGCGCAACGAAAAGGGCGACTGGTGCGGCGGCCCGATGTACTACATCAAGAACGGCCTCGGCCCCAAGTGGAAGTGGCTGGGCGTCATCTTCTCCGTGTTCGGCGCGCTCGCCGCGTTCGGCATCGGCAACATCTCCCAGATCAACTCCATCGCTTCCTCCGTCAACTCCGTCGCGGTCGCATTCCATGAGAACGCCAAGGAGTTTGACACGATCATCGGCCTCATCACCGGCGTTGTGATCGCCATTTTCGTGGCGCTCGTGCTCCTCGGCGGCGTCAAGCGCATCGGTCAGGTCACCGAAAAGCTCGTCCCCGGCATGGCGGCCATCTACATCGTCTGCGCACTCGTGGTCGTTATCGCCAACGCGGGTACGATCCCCGGCGTGTTTGCCAGCATCTTCCAGGGTGCGTTCAACCCCTCCGCCGTCGTCGGCGGCGCGGTGGGCGTGACCATGAAGCTCGCCATCACCAAGGGCGTCGGCCGCGGCGTCTTCTCCAATGAGGCCGGTCTCGGCTCCGCGCCCATCGCGCACGCCGCCACCTCCGAGAAGAACCCCGTCCGGCAGGGCCTCTACGGCATCTTCGAGGTCTTTATGGACACCATCGTCATCTGCACCCTGACCTCCCTCGTCGTCCTCTGCTCCGGCGCCGCCACGGGCAACTACGGCAACAACGATCTCGCGGGCGTGCCCACCGCGGTCGCGGGCTTCGCCAGCGTCTTCGGCGACAAGCTCGGCTCCCTGATCCTTGCCGTCGGCCTGCTGCTCTTCGCCACCTCCACCATCCTCGGCTGGGCGCTCTACGGCACCCGCTGCGCGGAGTTCCTCTTCGGCAGCAAGATCATCCGCCCCTATCAGGTCCTCTTCTGCCTCGTCGTCATCGCCGGCTCCGTGGCCAATCTCAAGCTGGTGTGGGATATCTCCGATACCCTCAACGGCCTCATGGCCATTCCGAACCTGATCGCCGTGCTGCTCCTCAGCCCGGTCGTCATCAAGCTGACGAAGGAACACTTCGACGGCATCAAGTCCGGCAAGCTCAACTGATACCATATCTTGTTCTGCTCCGAGGGGCGGACCTTGCGGTCCGCCCCTCGCTCTGCCATGTACGGGAAAAACACGGAAAATGGGAATATTTTCGCAAGTTTTTCTTTACAATAGGGAAAAGGCGTGGTATGATAACAAAGCGCGTGAAGGCGCGCGAAAGAGCATACCCGGGCTTAGGACGCGGATCATCACCTGTCCCGCCGCTCAGCCTTGGGTGAATTTTATCGAAAGGTGGAAACACAATTATGATGCTCAAAGACCAGAAGACCGCTATCATCGAAGCCAACCGTACGCACGAGAGCGACACCGGCTCGCCCGAGGTCCAGATCGCTATCCTCACCGAGCGCATCAACCAGCTCACCGAGCACCTCAAGGTCCACGCACACGACAATCACTCCCGTCGTGGCCTCTACAAGATGATCGGTAAGCGCCGCAGCCTGCTCGACTACCTCATGAAGAAGGACATCGAGCGCTATCGTGCCATCATCGCCAAGCTCGGCATCCGTAAGTAAGAGACATTATGCGCGGGGGAAGAATATTCTTTCCCCGCGTGTTTTGCTATCTTGCCGCCCCGCGTTTCCCGCCAAATGGGAGCCGACGCCCGCATTTAGCAGTTGATCTTGTCCGCGAGTTTTCGCGGCTGAGCTCAAGTGCTAAAGGGTTGGACAAGGCTCCCGACCAATGAAATCTGAAAAGGAGTACGATCATGTCAACCATCATCACCCATCGCCGGTTCCCCGGCTACCACAAGTATGAAATGGACCTCGCGGGCCGCCCGCTGACGCTCGAGGTTGGCAAGCTTGCCGAGCTTGCCAACGCCGCCGTTATGGTCGGCTACGGCGACACCCGTGTGCTGGTGTGTGCCACCGCGTCCGCCCGTCCCCGCGACGGCATCGACTTCTTCCCCCTGAGCGTGGACTTTGAAGAGAAGATGTATTCCGTCGGCCGCATCCCCGGCAGCTTCAACCGCCGTGAGGGCCGCCCCGGCGAAAAGGGCATCCTGACCAGCCGCGTCATCGACCGCCCCATCCGCCCGCTCTTCCCCTATGACTTCCGCAACGACGTGTCCATCATGGCGACCGTTATGGCCGTCGATCACGACTGCTCTCCCGAGGTCGCCGCGCTCATCGGCACCTCCGCCGCCCTCGCTATCTCCGACATTCCGTGGAACGGTCCCGTCGGCGCGCTGAAGGTCGGCCTTGTGAACGGCGAGCTGGTCCTCAATCCCACGAGCGAGCAGCGCAAGGTCTCCGACCTTGACGTAACCGTTGTTTCCACCGGCAAGAAGGTCGTTATGATCGAGGCCGGTGCGAACGAGGTCGATAACGACACCATGTACAAGGCCATCGAGCTGGCGCACAACGAGAACCAGAAGCAGATCGAGCTGATCAACCACATGGTCGCCGAGATCGGCAAGCCCAAGTTCGACTACCCCCACGCCGACTTCAATCAGGAGCTGTTCGACAAGATCGTTGAAAGCTTCATGGACGAAGCCAAGGCCGCCATGGACACCGACGATAAGAATGTCCGCGAGGCCCGCTGGAACGAGATGATCGAGCACTGGCACGAGAAGTATCTTGAAGAGTACCCCGATATGGACCAGTACCTCGACGAGTTCACCTACAAGTTCCAGAAGAAGATCGTCAAGGCGTGGCTGCTCGAAGGCCACCGCGTCGACGGCCGCGCGAAGAACGAAATTCGTCCTCTCGCCGCCGAGGTCGGCGTGCTGCCCCGCGTCCACGGCTCGGGCCTCTTTACCCGCGGCCAGACGCAGGTGCTTTCCGTCGCAACGCTCGACACACTTTCCGCCAACCAGAAGCTCGACACCATCTGGGAGGAGACCGAGAAGCGCTATATGCACCACTACAACTTCCCCGGCTACTCCGTCGGTGAAGCCAAGAGCGCCCGCAGCCCCGGCCGCCGCGAGATCGGCCACGGCGCTCTCGCCGAGCGCGCGCTGCTGCCCGTCATTCCGCCCGTGGAGGAGTTCCCCTACGCCATCCGCGTCGTGAGCGAGGTCGTCTCCTCCAACGGCTCCACCTCGCAGGGCTCCATCTGCGGCTCCACGCTGGCTCTGATGGACGCGGGCGTACCCATCAAGGCGCCCGTCGCCGGCATTTCCTGCGGCCTTATTCAGGATGGCGACGATTTTACCACCTTTATCGACATTCAGGGCGTTGAGGACTTCCACGGCGAGATGGACTTCAAGGTCGCCGGCACGAAGAAGGGCATCACCGCCATTCAGATGGACCTCAAGAACGACGGCCTGACCATGGCCATTATCAAGAACGCGCTGGAGATCACCTACGACGCGCGCGTGCAGATCCTCGACCAGATTATGCTGCCCTGCATCGCCGAGCCGCGTCCCGAGGTCAGCCCCTACGCGCCCAAGATGATCACCATGAAGATCGATCCCGACCGCATCCGCGAGGTCATCGGCAAGGGCGGCTCCGTCATTCAGAAGATCGTCGCCGACACCGGCGCGAAGATCGACATCGACGACGACGGCACCATCCACATCGCCTCTGCCGACGCCGCCGCCTGCGACGCCGCGAAGAAGTGCATCGACGACATCGTGTTTGTCCCCGAGGTCGGCAAGCTGTACTACGGCCGCGTCGTGCGCCTGATGCAGTTCGGCGCCTTCGTGGAGATCGCCCCGGGCAAGGACGGCCTGGTGCATATCTCCAAGCTCGATAAGAAGCGCGTGGAGAAGGTCGAGGACGTGGTCACCGTCGGCGACATGATCTGGGTCAAGTTCATGGAGATCGACGAGAAGGGCCGCTGGAACCTCTCCCGTAAGGACGCTCTCCTTGAGATCGAAGCCCAGCAGGCCGAGGCTGCCAAGGAGCAGTAAGCGAAATCGGAATTTGAATGTAAAACAAGGCGCCGCCTGCCATCGGCAGGCGGCGCCTCTTTTCAAATTCTCCGGTTTGTGGTATGATACAGAAAAACACAGGCTATCATCAAGGAGGACGCCTTATGCCCGACACCATTGCTGCCATCGCCACCGCGCAGGGAACCGCCGCGGTCGGCATCGTCCGCATCAGCGGCGCGCAGACGCGGCGCGTGCTTGCGGCGCTGTTCACGCCGATGAACGGGCGCTCGGCTGCGGCGCTTCTACCGCGGCGCATGACCTACGGCACGGTGCGCGACGCCGAAGGGCGCACCCTTGACCACGCGCTGGCGGTCGTGTTCTCCGCGGAACACAGCTATACGGGCGAGGAGAGCGCGGAGCTGCATTGCCACGGCTCGCCGGTCGTTTTGCAGGAGGTGCTGCGCGCGGCGTTTGCCGCGGGCGCGCGGCAGGCGCGGGCGGGAGAGTTCACCGAGCGCGCCTTTCTGAACGGCAAAATGGATCTCACCGAGGCGGAGGCGGTCATCGACCTCATCGACGCGGAGACGGCTGAAGCGGCGCGGAACGCCGCCGCACAGGTGGACGGCGCGCTGCGCCGTCCTGTGGAGCGGGTCTACGACGCGCTACTGGACCTTACGAGCCGCTTTTACGCCGTGGTGGACTATCCCGACGAGGACATCGAGGATCTGACCCTTGCCGAGACAGAGCGGGCGCTCGCGGAGAGCGAGCGAACGCTCGCGGCGCTGCTTGGCACCTTTGCGCGCGGGCGTGTGCTGAAAAGCGGCGTGGCGACCGCGATCGTCGGTGCGCCGAACGCGGGCAAAAGCTCGCTGCTCAACGCGCTCGTGGGCTGCGACCGCGCCATTGTCACCGATATTCCCGGCACGACGCGCGACACCGTGGAGGAAAAGGCGGTGGTCGGCGGTGTGCTGCTGCGGCTCATTGACACGGCGGGCATCCGCGAGACGGACGACGCCGTGGAACGGCTCGGCGTGGAGCGCTCGCGCCGCGCGGTCGAGAGCGCGGATCTCGTTCTTGCGCTGCTGGACGGAAGCGCCGCTTCACCGCTGCCGGAAGAGCGTGCGGCGGAAAGGCTCGCCCCGCTGGCGCTTGCCGCGAGGAGCGGCAAGCCGTGGCTGCTGCTTGTGACCAAGTCTGACCTCGGCGGCGGGATGGGCGCGGTTCCGGACGGGGACTGGCGTGCGCCCGAAGCGGTCGTCGCTCTTTCCAGCGTGACGCACGAAGGCTTTGATACGCTCGAGGCGGCGATCCGCAGGCTTTATCCCGCGTCGCCCGCAGGCGGCACGCTGCTCACGAACGCGCGGCAGGCCGAAGCCGTCCGCCGCGCGCTGGACGCGGTCCGCGCGGCGAAGGACGCGCTTACTGCGGGGCTGACGCCGGACGTGGTGCTGACCGAAAGCGAAGGGGCACTCGCCGCGCTCGGCGAGCTGACCGGACGCACCGCGCGGGAGGACATGGTCGCGCGTATTTTTGAGCGCTTCTGCGTCGGAAAGTGAGCGAAAGACATTGTTTACAGAAAATTCTTGATATTATCTTAATGTTCTGCTACAATACTGCCATTCTTTCGGAGATTGAAATTGCTTTACCCCAAAGGGCCTGCCGGAAACGGACGGCTCGGAAAGGAATACTATGCGTGATTATATCATTATGACCGACAGCTGCTGCGATCTGAGTCAGCAGGAGGTCAGCGAGCTGGGGCTGACGGTCCTGCCGCTCTCCTTCTTGATGGAGGGCAAGACCTATCTCAATATGCCCGACCATGCCGAGATGTCCCCCGAGGACTTTTTTGCCAGAATCGCCGCGGGCGCGGACTGCACTACCTCCGCGGTCAATGTCGGTCAGTTTGACGAGGCTATGCGAAAGGAACTGGACGCGGGAAGGGACATTCTCTGCATCTGCTTCTCCAGCGCGCTTTCCACGACCTATCAGTCCGCCTGCATCGCGGCGGAGGATCTGCGAGGTGAGTATCCGGACGCGAAGATCATCGTCATCGACTCCCTTTCCGCCTCGCGCGGACAGGGTATGCTGCTCTACCGCGCGGTGCAGCAGCGCCGCGCGAGCAGCTGCGGCATCGAGGCGCTGGCGGAGTATGTCAGGGGCATTCTCCAAAGCCAATGCCATTGGTTCATCGTGGACGATCTTAACCACCTCAAGCGCGGCGGCCGCGTGAGCGCCACAGCGGCGCTGGTCGGCACGGTGTTGGGCATCAAGCCTGTCATGCACACCGACAGCGAGGGGCGGCTCATTCCCATGAGCAAGGAGCGCGGGACGAAGGCGGCGCTCCGCGCGCTGGTCGATCAGGTGGAGGCGCTGGGCGTCGAGCCGGACAAGAACCAGCCGATGTTCATCTGCCACGCCAACTGCCCTGACTCTGTGGACTATGTCAAGGAGCTGCTGCGCGAGCGCTTCGGCGTAACGGATGTCCGCGCGGACTTCATCGGTCCCGTCATCGGCGCGCACACCGGCTGCGGCACGCTGGGCCTGTTCTTCGTCGGTACGCAGCGATGAAGTGGTTGGAGCTGCACATTGACACCGCGCCCGCCGGTCTGGAGCCGATCAGCGAGCTGCTGAGCGAGCAGGGCGTGGAGGGCCTTGTCATTGACGACGAGGGCGATTTTCAAAGCTTTCTGGAGAACAACCGCCAGTATTGGGACTATGTGGACGACGAACTGCTGGAGGAAAAGCACGGCAAATGCCGCGTGACCTTCTACCTTGAGGGAAGCGAGAGCGGCTTTTCCACGCTCGGGCAGATCCGCGTTGCGCTTTCGGCACTCAAAAAACAGCACCCCGAGTATGCGCCGTTGCTCCTCACGCTGGAAAATGTGGAGGACGCGGATTGGGAGAACAACTGGAAGCAGTTCTATAAGCCGATGGAGATCGGCGAGCGGCTGCTGGTCATTCCGGAATGGGAGCAGGCGAAGCCGACGGACCGCGTGAGGCTGATTCTGAACCCAGGGCTGACCTTCGGAACGGGCAGCCACGCGACCACGCGGCTGTGCCTTCAGGCGCTGGAGAAGCACATCCACGGCGGCGAAAAGGTACTGGACCTCGGCTGCGGCAGCGGCATTCTCTCCATCGCGGCACTGCTGCTGGGGGCGAAGGACGCCTTTGCCTGCGACATCGACGAAAAGTGCGTGGGCGTTGCCTATGAGAACGCCGCGCTCAACGGCATCGGCAGGGAGCATTACACCGTCCGCGCGGGCGACGTACTCAGCGACAAAAGGCTCGCGCGTGAGTTCGGCGGAGATTATGACCTCGTGGTGGCGAACATCGTGGCGGATGTTATCATCGCGCTCGCGCCGCAGGTGCGGCCGCTGTTGAAGGCGGGCGGGCAGTTCCTCTGCTCCGGCATTATCGATGACCGTGCGGCCGAGGTCGCGGACGCGCTCCGCGCCGCGGGTTGGACGATCGCGGAAGCGCACGAGAGCGAGGGCTGGTTCAGCTATTTGTGTAAATAAAGCAAAAGGAAAGCTGTCCGCCGGACAGCTTTCCTTTTCGCTTGTTAGAGGTTTATTCCGCTTCCTGCATGGCCTTGGCTGCGGCGACGGCTTTCTCCTGTGCGTCGGCAGAACACTGCTCATAGCGCACGAAGTGCATGGTGAAGGAACCGCGGGACTGGGTCATGGAACGCAGGTCGATAGCGTAGCTCATCAGCTCGGCCTCGGGACACTCGGCTTCGATGATCTGCTCGCCGTCGCCGGTGGGGTTCATGCCCATAACGCGGCCGCGGCGCTTGTTGAGGTCGCCGAGAATATCGCCCATGTACTGATCGGGAACGGTGACCTTCAGCTCGCAGACCGGCTCGAGCAGAACGGGGGACGCCTCGGGCATCGCGGCCTTGTAGGCAAGGTTCGCGGCGGTCTTGAACGCGATTTCGGAGGAGTCGACCGGATGGTAGGAGCCATCGTACAGCACGCACTTGAGATTAACGACCGGATAACCGGCAAGCGGACCGTGGATAACGGCTTCGCGCAGGCCCTTTTCAACGGCGGGGAAGAAGTTCTTGGGAACGCTGCCGCCGAACACTTCCTCGGCGAAGACCATCTCTTCGCTCTCTTCGTTGGGTTCGAAGCGGATCCAAACATCGCCGAACTGGCCGCTGCCGCCGGTCTGCTTCTTGTGGCGGCCCTGCTTCTGCACGGTCTTGCGGATCTTCTCGCGGTAGGGAACGCGCGGGGTGTCCAGCTCGGCGTCCACGCCGAAGCGGGTCTTGAGTTTGCTCACCAGCACATCGATCTGGATGTCGCCCGCGCCGGAAACGACCATCTGATGGGTCTCGGCGTTGTTGACGACGGTAAAGGTCGGGTCTTCCTCGTTCAGACGGTTGAGACCGGTGCCGAGCTTTTCCTCCTGACCGCGGGTCTTGGGCGCGATGGCACGGGAGTAGCAGGGTTCGGCATAGGGCATACCGGCCAGCTTAACGATGTTCTTCGGGTCGCAGAGGGTGTCGCCGGTCTTGACACGGTCCATCTTGGCGATGGCGCCGATGTCGCCGCAGCAAATCTCCTTGACTTCCTCGTTCTTCTTGCCCTTGAGGGTGTAGAGACGGCCAAGCTTTTCGGTGTTGCCGGTGGTGGTGTCGTAGAGGGACATATCGCCGGTGATCTTGCCGCGGACGACCTTGACGAGGGAGAACTTGCCGTACTGGTCGGACACGGTCTTGAAGACGATGGCGGCGGTGGCGCCGTTTTCGTCAAAGGCGACCTCGATGGCGTTGCCGTCGTCGTCCTGCGCGGCCTCGGCGGGCATATCGGTGGCGACGGGGACCAGATCGAGAACGGTCTGCAGGAGCATCTCAACGCCGAGACCAGAGATGGCGCTGCCGCAGAGAACGGGGGCGACGCTGCCGTCGCGCACGCCGATCTTCAGACCCTTGGCGATCTCCTCGGCGGAAAGCTCCATGGTCTCGAAGAACTTTTCCATCAGCTCCTCGTCGGCGCCGGCGGCGGCCTCCATCAGCTCGGCGCGCAGAGTCTCGACCTCATCGGCGATGTCGGCGGGAATGGCGCACTCGGCGGCCTTGCCGCCCTTGACCTCGTAGGCCTTGTTGTGCAGCAGGTCAACGATGCCGGTGACCTTCTTGCTGCCGTCGATGATGGGGGCGACGATGGGGGCGACGGCGGTGCCGAACTTACCCTTGAGTGCCTCGAAGCAGGCGTTGTAGTCGCTGTTTTCCTCGTCGGTGCGGTTGATGAAGATCATGCGGGGCTTGCTGCCGAGCATCTTCCAGCAGCGCTCGGCGCCGACGGACAGGCCGTCCTTCGCGCCGCAGACGAGTACGGCACACTCGGCGGCACGGATGCCGGAGAGGGCCTCGCCGGCAAAGTCGAAGTTGCCGGGCGCGTCGAGAACATTGATCTTGATATTCTTGTACTTCACGGGCGCGACGGCAAGGGAGATGGAGATGTTTCTCTTGATCTCCTCCGCGTCGTAGTCGCAGGTGGTGTTGCCGTCGGTGACCTTGCCGAAGCGGTCGGTGCCGCCGGTCATAAACAGCATGCTCTCAGCGAGCGTGGTCTTGCCGCTTCCGCCGTGGCCGAGCAGCACGATGTTGCGAATGTCTTTTGCACTCATAGGGGTATGTCTCCTTCCAGATCGTAATTCCCTTGCGGGAAGTCACTTCAACAGCCCAATTATATAATAAATTTTCTGCCAATACAACTATAATTTTAGCGTTTTTCCCTGTTTTTTTGCCGTATCGTTCAATACCGGTCCACCCAGATGCCCTCAATGAGCGCGGCGAGCGCCCAGAGCAGAAGATACACCAGCATGGAAACGGGCGTGAGCGCACCGTAAGCGCCCACGAAGGTCAGGTAGAACGCCAGCAGCGCGGAAATGATGCTGCTCCCCAGCGAGATCACGGCGGCGGTACGCACGGCGTGAACGAGGCGTTTGCTGCCTACGGCGATCTCCGCATAGGGCATCAGGCCTTCGCGGTAGAGCAGCGCATAGGGGTGTTCGCCGTCCGGCTCCGAGAGTGCGAGGCGCGTGGAGACGGTGGGGTAGACGGCACGCGCGTCCGTGTTGAACTTGCGCTTCAAAAGCGTGGGCGTGATGCTGCCGTCGCGCACGGCGAGGACGGGCGTGATGCGGTTGCGCCTGAGCGCGTGGAGCGCCCAGTCCACATTCTCCGCGGCGAGGTATTTCACGGCAAAGACGGCGACGAGCGCGCCGTCCACCGCGAGGAACGCGCCGGTCTTGAGACTCACGCCGCTCGGCATGGGAATGTGCATCTTGCGGCAGAACGATGCCGTGCCGAACAGGACCGTTTCGCCATGGATCAGGCCGGAAACGCCGCCCTCCTCATAAAAACTGAGGTTATCGAGCGGCTCGAGCGTCCTGCCTTCGCTCTCCAGAAGCGCATCGAACAGGCGGCTCAGACCGCTTTGTGAGGCGTGTGCCATCGTGGCGGCGTAGGAGATGACCTTGCCGCTCTCCTCGCCGTAGATCTTCAGCCCGTTCAGGCTGACCGTGCCGGGCGGAAAGAGGTCGGTGTCGGTGAGGATGACGCAGTTGCTGCGGCGCAGGCGGTTCGCGCCGACATAGCCCGCCAGCGCGCTGCCGGACTTGACGAAGCGCCGCGTCAGACGGCGGAACGGCAGGGAATAGCACAGGGGGAAGGCAAGCATATTGACCGCCGTGAGCAGAACGCTCCAGTTCCACGCGAAGAGCAGCCAGTTTTTCTGCCGCAGCGTGGAGAGTACGGCAAACACGAATGAGGCGGCGAGCAGCAGCGGCAGCAGAACGCTCTGCCAATGGGAGGCGGCGTCCTCGTGCTGCGCGCAGCGGGTAAAGCCGGCGGCTCTGCCGCGGCGTTTGGCGGCTCCGCCCGCGGTGACGGTGACGAGGTAGTCCGGCTCGCCGACGGCGGCGACGCGGAAGGTGTCGTGCAGCGCGGAAAAGAGCAGGCAGCGTCCCCAGAGCGCGGCGGTCATGCCGAGCATGGTGACCGCGTGGAACGGCGCGGCGAGCGCGGCGCGCTCCGGCAGAAAGAAGGCGAGCGCCGTATCCGCGAGCGTGACCGTGCAGGCGAGCGCGGAGAGCAGCTCGTAGGTGACGGTCCCGGCGCGAAGCTGCTCGGCGGCGTAAACGAACACATCGCGTCCGAGGATGCAGACGAGCAGCTCGGCGATGAAAAAGGGCAGACAGTTCAGCAGCCGCTCCTCGGCAAAGAGGGCGGGCATGACGCCGAAGCGGTCGAGCAGCAGGGCGAGCCATGCGAGCGCCGTGACAAACAGCGCGGCCTGCGCGCTGCTTCGGCCCGCGCCCGCACTCTCACGGTAGTCGGCGGCCAGCGCCTCGGCGGGCGTTTCCGGCTCGGCGTCCTGCTCGCCGAAGTCTGCGGCGAAGAAGTCCGCGGCCTCCTCCGGTTCGTCCGCCACCGACGCTTCGGGCGAAGCGTCGGAGTAAAGCGGCTCGGTGTCGCGCAGATTTTTGCGGGAAAACAGGCCGCGCCGCTTCGGCGGCAGAAGCTCGGGCGCTTCGGCGGCGCCTTCGTCCAACACGGACTGCACGGTGCTTTCCAGCACATCCTGCAGGCTCACGGTCTCCTCCGGCGCGGGCGCGCCCTCCGATCCGGCGGAGGGAGACGGCGGCGCAATATCCCGCGGCGTTTCGGCGCGGACGGGCTCCGGCGCGGCGGGCAGCGAGATGTCCTCGGCAGGCGCTTCGCTCTGCGGCCGGCCGGAGCCGAACTCCGCCAGAATGCTCTCCAGCGTCGGTTCCGCTTCGTCCGACGCGCTGCGGGCCGCGTCGCGCAGGAGCCATTCGGACTCGGCGAGCGTTTGTTCAAATTCCAGATCGTTCTTGTGTTCCATATCGTTTCGGTTCCATCGCGCGGGAACGCGCGGACTTTCGGAGTGCTGCGGGCATGGCGTCAGCCGAGACGCTGACGCACCGCCTCATAGAGAAGAATGGCCGCGGCGGCCGAGGCGTTGAGCGACGAGATATGCCCCTTCATCGGAATGCTGACGAGGAAATCGCAGCCCTCGCGCACGAGCCGGCCCATGCCGTCGCCCTCGCTGCCGATGACGATGGCGGCGGGACCCTTGAGGTCGGCGCGGTAGAGATCCGTCGTTCCCTCGGCGGCCGTGCCGAAGACCCAAATGCCCTGCTTCTGCAGGTCCTTGAGAAGAGCGGGGATATTCGGCACGCGCGCGACGGGCAGGTAGCTCACCGCGCCCGCGCTCGTTTTGCCGACGATGCTCGTCAGCCCCGCGCTGCGGCGCTTGGGGATAATGACGCCGTGCGCGCCCGCGCACTCCGCCGTGCGGATAATGGCGCCGAGGTTGTGCGGGTCGCTGATCTCGTCGCACACGACGAGCAGGGGAGCCTCTCCGCGCGCATGGGCGATGGCAAGAACATCCTCCACGCTGGCGTATTCGCGCACGGCGGCAATGGCGATGACGCCCTGGTGGGCGTGCGTCGCGCTCATGAAGTCCAGCTTGCGGCGGTCGGCCTCGACCACCACGATGCCCGCGTCACGGGCGGTCGAGGCGATGTGGCCGAGCGTTTTGTCCGTCTCGCCGCGCGCGATCAGGATCTTATCAATAGGCGTTCCGGCGCGCAGCGCCTCGGTCACGGCGTTGCGCCCCTCGATCAGTCCGTCGGCCTCCGCGTCGCGCTCGCGCATGGGAATGCGCTCGTTCACACGCGGATGGGCATTTTCCCGCTCGCGCGGGGCGCGCGGCTTCTCTGCGCCGCGGTCAAAGCCCCCGCGGGGCGTTTTCTTCTCTTTTGGATAATCGTTCGACATAAACCGATCCTCCCAGTCATAATTCGTATACATAACACACTATACCACACGCAGAGAATAAGATAAAGAGGAAAGAAACCAAAAATTCACCGAAAATTCATACCGCTCCGCTTGTGAAACCGCGGGGGCTATGCTAAAATACGAGATACAAATGGGAAGAGCCGCCGCGCTTCGCGGTCTACGATACCGAAAGGAACGACACGCATGGATCAGAACGACAAGAACAACAAAAACCAGAACGGGGGCGACCGCCGCAAGGGCGTATTGTCCCTTCTTATCTGGGCGCTGGTGCTGACCATCGGCTTCAACTATATGCTCTCGGCGATGGATACGGCGCGCAAGGCGGAGACCACGAAATTCATTCGCTACGATGAATTTCTGGAGCTGGTGCGCGAGGACAAGATCGCCGAGGTCGAGATCACGGAAAAGGACCTGAACCTCACGCCCGTGGAGGGCTTCGTCTACACCGACGAGGAGGGCAAGACCTACAGCAAGGACTACGCGCTCTATACTACGCGGCTGGGCGATCCGGATCTGCTTGCGCTGCTCGACGAACACGGCGTCAAGTTTTATATGCCCGATGAGCCGGAGACCTCGTGGCTCATGCTCATCATGGTCAACTATGTTCTGCCCACCGCCCTGATGGTCGGCGCGTTTTTGCTGATGATGCGCTTTATCAGCAAAAAGACCGGCGGGGGACTCGGCGGACTCGGCGGCGTGGGCAAGGCCAACGCAAAGGTCTATATGGAAAAGACCACCGGCGTCACCTTTGCCGATGTGGCGGGGCAGGACGAGGCGAAGGAAAGCCTTGTGGAGATCATCGACTTCTTGCACAACCCCCAGAAGTATACCGACATCGGCGCGAAGCTGCCCAAGGGCGCGCTGCTCGTCGGCCCTCCGGGTACAGGCAAGACGCTGCTCGCCAAGGCCGTGGCGGGCGAGGCGAATGTGCCGTTCTTTTCGATCTCCGGCTCCGGCTTCGTAGAGATGTTTGTGGGCGTCGGCGCGAGCCGTGTGCGCGACCTGTTCGCCGAGGCCTCCAAGGTCGCGCCCTGCATCATCTTTATCGATGAGATCGACGCCATCGGCAAGACGCGCGACTCCCGCTTCGGCGGCGGCAACGACGAACGCGAACAGACGCTCAACCAGTTGCTCGCCGAGATGGACGGCTTTGACCCCGGCAAGGGCATCATTGTTCTCGCCGCGACCAACCGTCCCGAGGTGCTGGATAAGGCGCTGCTGCGTCCCGGCCGCTTCGACCGGCGCATCACCATTGACCGCCCCAACCTTGCGGGACGCATCGCCACGCTCGAGGTCCATACCCGCGGCATCAAGCTTGGCGAGGACGTCGATCTTAAAAAGGTCGCGCTGGCGACTGCGGGCTGCGTGGGCGCGGATCTTGCCAACATTGTCAACGAGGCGGCGCTGCGCGCCGTCCGGAAGGGGCGCAGGCTCGTCACGCAGGAGGATATGCTCGCCGCGTTCGAGTTCGTCATCGCGGGCAGCGAGAAGAAAAACAGTGTACTCACCGAGTTTGAAAAGAAGCTCGTCGCCTACCACGAGGTCGGCCACGCGATGGTCGCCTACAAGCAGAAGAACGCCGAGCCGGTGCAGAAGATCACCATCGTCCCGCACACCGAGGGCAGCCTCGGCTACACGCTTCTCATGCCGGAGGAGGACAAGACCAACCTCCGCACCCGCGACGAGCTGATGGCGAAGATCGCCGTTTCCATGGGCGGCCGCGCCGCCGAGCAGGTCGTCATGCACACGATGACCAACGGCGCGTCGCAGGATATTCAGGAGGCCACGAACATCGCCCGCAACATGGTCGCCATGTACGGCATGAGCGATGAGTTCGGCATGATGGCGCTCGGCAGCCTCCGCAACCAGTATCTCGACGGCGGCTACGGTCTTGACTGCGCGCAGGATACCGCCGCCGTGATGGATAAGGCGGTCAAGGAGATATTGGAAAAGTGCTATGCCGACGCGGTGAAGGTCATCGAGGAGAATATCGACGATATGCACAAGGTCGTCGCCTATCTGCTGGAGAAGGAAACGATCACCGGCGGCGAAATGGTCGCCATTCTCGAAGGACGCGACCCCGCGACGGTGGAGGACGCTTATGCCTCGACCCGCAAGGCGGACGGCGGCTTCCGCCCCTCCGTGCCGAGTACCATCGAGGCGCCCGCCAGACACATCACCATGACGAGCGAGAAGATCGAAATGCCGCCGCTGGATGGGGAGACGCCGGACAAGCCCGCCGCGCCGGATACGGAAAGCGGCGCGGACGCGGGGGAAAAGAAGCCCGCGGACGAAGCGCCCGCGCAGGAGCCTTCCGCCGGGGACGGCGATGAAACGCCCGCCGAGAACGGCGCGGAGAGATCCGACCGCGAATAAACCGAAAGCGCCGCCCGCAGGCGGCGCTTTTCCGTAAGGAGTGTTTGCATGAGACAACAGACGAGGGAGCTGGCGCTTGCGAGTATCCTCGGCGCGCTGGCGGTGCTGTTCCTTTTTCTCGGCGGCGTGCTGCCGCTGGCGCTGTATGCCTGCCCCCTGCTTGCGTCCGCCTGCCTACTGCCTGTGCGCGAGGAATGCCGTGGGAGCTATGCGTGGTGCTGCTTCTGCGCCGCCGCCCTTCTGGGGCTGCTGCTCGGACCGGATAAGGAGTCCGCGCTGCTCTTCTGCTTTTTGGGCTATTACCCGCTCGTGCAGCCGAGGCTCGACGCGGTCGGCAGCCGCGCGCTGCGCTTTCTCTCCAAGCTGGGGCTGTACATTCTCACCGTCGGCGCGATGTACGCGCTGATCGTCTTTGTCCTCCGGCTCGACGCGGTGACGCGCGAGCTGGCGGCGACCGCCCCGTGGCTCATCGCGGCGACCTTCGCGCTCGGCGCGGTGCTGCTGTTTCTCTACGACGAGCTGCTGCGCCGCTTCGCACGGCTGTACCGCAGACGGAGGAGAATGTAGAAAAGAAAAAGGACGCGAGAGCGTCCTTTTTCTTATGCTTCTTTTTCTTCCGCAGGCTTTATCCTTGCGCTGAAGTATGCTGCAAGCGCGCCGAGAGCAGCGGCAAGCAGGCAGGTAAGTACATCGCGCGAACCGTCGTAGTGCAGAGGAATGATGACGACGGTCGAGGCCAGAACGATGCCGAACACGGCGTGGTAGAAAAGCGGGTAATGCGTCTGGAAGCACCAGTTCACCACGCGGGCAAGCGTCAGCACGATGAGCGCCATGCCGAGCAGCCACGGCAGGATCACGGTCATATCGAGCCGTGCAAAGCCCTCGGCCATCGGCGTGAACAAGCCGACCGCCATCAGGATCGAGGAGGAGGTCATGCCTGGCACGATCAGACTCAGACCCCACAGAATGCCGCAGAAAAGAAAGCCGAGGAAGCCTTCCTTCACGGTGTAAAACGCGCCGTACTGCGCGTAGAGCAGGATGGCGGAGAGGGCAAGAAAGCTGACCGCGCAGGAAAAGTACGAGGCCTTTCCGCGCCCCTGCGCGCCCGCCTCGGCCCACAGGCTCGGGAGCGTGCCGAGGATGAGACCGATGAAAAGACAGGTCGCCAGCTTCTCGGAACTGGCGAAAAGCATAAGGATCAGTCCGCCGCCGCACAGGAAGCCGAGCGCCGCGCCGGCGCCGACCGGCAGCAGGAGGGAAAGATGGCGGCGCAGCCCATCGAGCGGGTGCGCGAGTACCTCCATCACCGGACGGTAGATGCCGAAGATGACCGACAGCACGCCGCCGGAGATGCCGGGCAGAATGCCGCCCGCGCCGATGATGAAGCCCTGCACGAACCGCAGCAGAAGGGTCTTGGGGGAGAAGGTCATATTTTAGTAGCCTCTCTTCCGGTCGACCAGATGCACGAGCGGACGGCCGGAAACATAGTTTTCCAGATCGTCGCAGAACATCTGCACGCTCTTGTCACAGGTGTAGCCGAGGGTCATGTTGCCCGCGACATGCGGGGTGAGAAGAAGGCTTTTCGCACGGCGCAGCGGGTGGTCGGCAGGCAGCGGCTCGGGTACGACCACATCGAGCGCGGCGCCCGCGAGACGGTCGGCGTTGAGCGCGTCGCAGAGCGCCTCCTGATCGATGGCGGTGCCGCGGCCGACATTCACGACATAAGCATTTTTCGGCAGCAGCGCAAGGCGCTCACGCGAGAGGATGCCCACGGTCTCCGCGGTGGAGGGCAGCGCCATCACGAGAAGCTCCGTTTCGGGCAGAACGCTGTCCAGCTCCGCGATGGCGTGGACGGAGGTGAACGCGGGATCGGAGGGCCTGACCGTGCGGCGTACGCCGGTGATGCACGCGGGGTGGAAGGCCTGCGCGCGGCGGGCAAACTCCGTGCCGATGTCGCCCGTGCCGAGGACCGTGATGCGCGCGCCGTGCAGCGAGCGAATGCCGCCGGGGAGCGTTTCCCAGCCACCCTCGCGGATGATCTCGGTGTATTCCATCTGGCGGCGCAGCAGCATCAGGCAGACCATGATGAGATGCTCAGAGATGGTGGTGCCGTAGGCGCCGGAGGAGTTGGTGAGCAGGCAGTCGGGATTTTGATAGATGCTCTCGTCGCAGAAGTGATCCACGCCCGCCCAGCAGCAGCAATACCATTTGAGGCTCTTTGCGCTCTGAATGACCTTGCGCGAGCAATGACCGTAGAGGATCTCGCAGTCGTCCACATTTCCGACCGCCGCGGCGCTGGAGGGGAAGAACTCGACCGCGTAGCCGCAGCGCGCCGCCGTCTCGGTCAGCACGCGCTCGTAATGCGCGTTGCGGAAGTCGATGATGATGCCGATTTTTTTAGCCATGTTGTGTAAGCTCCTTTATGATCTGTTCCGCGCAGCGCATACCGTCCGCTGCGGCGGAGAGAATGCCGCCGGCATAGCCGGCGCCCTCGCCGCAGGGGTACAGCCCGCGCAGAGCGGGGGATTGACAGGCTTCGTCGCGCGTGATGCGGACGGGCGAGCTGGAGCGCGTCTCCACCGCGGTAAGCACCGCGTCGGGCGCGGCAAAGCCGCGCAGCTTTTTCTCCAGCAGAGGCAGCGCCTCCTCCAGCGCTTCGCAGACGAAATCCGGCAGGCATTCGTGCAGGTCGCACCAGCATACGGCGGGGCGGTAGGTCGGCGCGACGCGCCCCGCGCCGGTGGAGGGACGGCGCGCGAGGAAATCGCCGACGGTCTGTGCGGGAGCGGCGTAGCCTCCGCCGCCGAGGGTGTAGGCGGCCTCCTCCAGTCTGCGCTGAAAGGCAACGCCCACAAGCGCGTCCGTGCCGCCGAGATCCTCCGGCGTGACGGAAACGAGCAGACCGCCGTTGATGTTTTCGCCGTCGCGCGCCAGCTCGCTCATGCCGTTTGTGACCACGCGGCCCGCCTCGCTCGCCGCGGCGACCACCTGTCCGCCGGGGCAGACGCAGAACGAGAACACGCCGCGTCCCGCCGCTGTGTGAGCGGAAAGCTTGTACGAGGTGGGCGGAAGCGAGGGATGTCCCGCGTACTGCTTGTATTGCTGCGCGTCCATGTCGCTCTGGCGATGCTCGATGCGGACGCCCACGGCAAAGGCCTTCGGCTCCATGGGGATGCCGGCGGCATGCAGCGCCTCAAAGGTGTCCCGCGCACTGTGGCCGAGGGCAAGCACGGTCTGCTCCGCAGGCAGAGCGTAGTCCCCCTCCGGCGAGGCGACGCGCAGGGCGGCGAGCCGCCCGTTTTTTGCTTCCAGCCCGACGACCCGATGACCAAAGCGCACCTCCGCGCCGAGGGACAGCAGCTCATGCCGCAGGTTTTGCAGCACGATATAGAGCCGGTCCGTGCCGACATGGGGCTTCGCGTCGAGGAGAATGTCGCCGCTCGCGCCGTACTCGGCGAAGGTCTCTAAGATATAGCGGTGGCGCACATCCTTCGTGCCGGTGTTGAGCTTGCCGTCGGAGAAGGTCCCCGCGCCGCCCTCGCCGAACTGGACATTGGAGCGCTCGTTCAGCGCGCCCGTCGCCCAAAAGCGTTCGACATCGCGGCGGCGCTGCTCAACGCATTCGCCGCGCTCGAGTACGATGGGACGCGCGCCGCAGCGCGCGAGCACCAGCGCGGCAAACAGCCCAGCGGGTCCCGCGCCGACGACGACGGGCCGCGCGGCGGGGGCGGCGACCATCGGCGGCAGCTCGTAATAGGCGGGCGCATAGACGCTGATGTTTTTGTTTTTCGCGCGGCGCAGCGCCTTTTCCTCGCCGTCGAGCGAGACGGCGGCGGTGTAGATAAAGGTCACGCCCTCACGCGCGTCGATGCTGCGGCGCAGGGGGCGCAGCGTGCGGATGGCCTCCGGCTTGACGCGCAGCGCCGCCGCGGCGCGGGAACGCAGCAGACTCTCGCTCTCGCCCAATGCGAGCTTCAGCCCTTCGATCTTCAGCATGGCGGCGCTCCTTTCACTTCCTGAAATTGGCTTTATTGTAGTATATCCCACTTTTCCGCGCAAGTGATTTTTTCCGCTTTTGGCATTCTTCAAAAAGTCTTCATTGCATATTCAGAAAAAGTTCAAAAAAATCCGTCTCCGCTTCATGAAATGGACATAAACGCGCGGTATCATCGGTAACATCAAGAGAAACACCAATGCTTCATGCAAGGAGGCTTTTGTATGTATTACGAAGACGAGAACAATCTGTACCACTACAGCTATCGCAAGGGCGACAAGGCGGAGCGCGTGCAGAATGCGGACTATACCGAGGTCCCGCACACGGGGACAGGAGCCGAGCCGTGGGAGGAGAAAAAGCCGAAGAAGAACCGCTTCGGCCTGAAGCTTGCGGCGCTGGCGCTGGTATGCGCGCTGCTCGGCGGCATGGTCGGCGCGGGCGTGACGCACCACGCCGTCACCTCCGCGCGCGGCACAACGCAGATCGAGGTCTCCGACCGTCAGGTCGCCGAGGTCCGTCAGGTCAAGGTGGACGGCAAGCAGCAGCTCACCATGCCGGAGGTCTACGCCGCGAATGTCAACAGCGTTGTGAGCATCAATGTGTCGGAGACCTCGGTGAACTACTTCGGGCAGACCACGCAGTCCGCCGCCAGCGGCAGCGGCTTTTTCCTGACGAAGGACGGCTACATTCTCACGAATTATCATGTGGTCAAGGGCGCGGACAGCGTCAAGGTCACGACCTACGACGGCGCGGACTATGACGCGGTCATCGTCGGCGGCGACGAGGAATACGACATCGCCGTCATCAAGATCGAGGGAACGAACTTCCAGAGCGTCGTGCTGGGCGATTCGAGCAAGCTGAGGATCGGCGAGGCCATTGCCGCCGTCGGCAACCCGCTCGGTGAGCTGACCTTCTCCATGTCGCAGGGCATCGTCTCCTGCGTGGACCGTGCCATCACCGTCGATAAGACGCCGTTCAACATGATACAGGTGGACTGCTCCATCAACCCCGGCAACTCCGGCGGTCCGCTCTTTAACAGCTACGGCGAGGTCGTGGGCATCGTGTCCGCGAAGTATTCAAGCTACTCCAACACCTCGGTCGAGGGCATCGGCTTTGCCATTCCCATCAACGATGTCATCGCCATGGTCAAGGACATCATGACCAACGGATACATCACCAACAAGGCGTATCTCGGCATCTCCGCCGGTACGCTGACCGCCACCATGGCGCAGCAGTACCGCTATGACATCAGCAAGGGCGTGTTCGTTTACTCCGTCGAGGACGGCAGCGCGGCGGACAAGGCAGGACTCAAGCTGGGCGATGTCATCACCAAGATCGGCGACAAGACCATCACGAGCTATGAGGACCTTGTGGCCGCCAAGAAGGGCTACAGCGCGGGCGACACCGCCACCTTCACCATTTACCGCGAGGGCGGCACGATGACCGTGGAGCTGACCTTTGACAGCGCGCCCAAGAGCGACCTGACCGAGGAGAGCAACGCGCAGCCGGACACGAGCAATGGCGGCTATTACTACAACCCCTGGGATTTCTTTAATAACTTCTTCGGCGGCGGCTACTACCGCGGCAGCGATTACTCCGGCGACGCGGCCTGAACCGAGAAATAGAGAAACAGACGGAAAACGGCCCGGAAATGGGTCGTTTCCTTTTTCTTGCACTATGCGTCCGTTTGCGTTATACTGTAGAAAACGGACGCGGAGGGAACTATGGACGAGCTGACGCGCTTTGCAAAAACGAATACCGCCGCGCGCCTTCGCGCCGCCGCCGCGCGCGGTGCGCTCGGCCACGCGCTGATCTTCTCCGGCGCGGGCGACCGCCTGAGCGCGGCGCGCTACGCCGCCGCCGCGCTGGAATGCACGGGGGCGGACAAGCCCTGCCTCGCCTGCGCGCATTGCCGCAAGGTGCTTGCGGACATTCACCCCGATGTGACCACCGTGCGCGACGACGAGCATACGGAGATCGCGGTGGATGTGATCCGCGCTGTCCGTTCGGACGCGTTTATCCGTCCGAACGAGGGAAAGTGCAAGGTCTACCTGTTCCCCGACTGCACGGTGCTGAACGAAAAGGATCAGAATGTGCTGCTCAAAACGGTGGAGGAGGGGCCGTCCTACGCGGCGTTCTTCTTCTGCGCGGAAAACGGCAGCGCGCTGCTGCCGACCATCCGCTCGCGCTGCGTGGAGATCAAGCTCCCGCCGAGCAGCGCGGAGACCGGCGGCGACGAGCGCGCTCTCTCTTTCGCGCGGGTACTGGCGGAGGGGAACGGCACGGCGCGCGCCGCCTTTCTCGTGGAGCTGGAGACGGCGAGGCTCTCGCGCGAGGCGCTCGGCGCGCTCTTCGAACAGACACGCGTGCTGTTTGCCGACGCGCTCTGCGCGCTCTGCGGCGCGCCGCCGCAGACGCCGCATGACGAAGAAACTTTGCATATTCTCACGACTTCCCGCTTGACAAAAGCGCAGATCCTCGGCACAATAGAACTGTTGGAGACTTATCGGGATCATTGCAACTATAATGTCGGCGTCGGTCCGCTGCTCGGCGGCCTCGCCGTTGAATTGGAGGAAATCCTTTGACTGAAGTAATTGGCGTCCGCTTTCGCGGCGGCTGCAAGGAGTATTATTTTGACCCGCACGGCGTCACGGTCGAGGCGGGGGCGTTCGTCATCGTCGAAACGGCGCAGGGGACAGAGTTTGCCCAGTGCCTGACGGGAAACCATGAGGTGGACGACAAGGCCGTCGTTTCCCCGCTGCGCCCGCTCGTGCGCGTCGCAACGGAGAACGATAAGCGCACGATGGAGTACAACCGTCAGCGCGAGAAGGAGGCCTTCGGCATCTGCCAGAAGAAGATCGCCGAGCGCGCGCTGGATATGAAGCTCGTGCGCGTGGAGTGCAATTTTGACGGCAGCAAGATCGTCTTTTTCTTTACCTCCGAGGGGCGCGTGGACTTCCGCGAATTGGTGCGCGACCTTGCGGGCGTGTTCCGCGCGCGCATCGAGCTGCGCCAGATCGGCGTGCGCGATGAGGCGAAGATGCTCGGCGGTCTCGGGATCTGCGGCCGTCCGTTCTGCTGCGCGCAGTTTCTGGATGATTTTGTGCCGGTGTCCATCAAGATGGCCAAGACGCAGAATCTCAGCCTCAACCCCACCAAAATTTCCGGCGCGTGCGGCCGCCTTATGTGCTGCCTGAAGTATGAGCAGAACGCCTATGAGGACGCGGCCAAGCGTATGCCGAAAAACGATTCCTTCGTCCTCACGCCGGACGGCCCGGGCAACGTCAGCGCCGTGAACCTTGTGCGCGAGACGGTCAACATCCGGCTGGACGATTCGACCGAGGGACAGAAATGCTACCACAACTGCGAGGTCTGCGTGCTTCGCAACGGCAAGGGTTCGCGCGAGGGCATCGAGATCCCCGCTGAGCGCCCCAAGCGCTTCGTGAAGCAGGATGCCGAGAGCGAGCTGGAGAGCGCGCCTTCGCCCGTGTTCCGCGCGCTCGAGATCTCCGAGCCTGCCGTGCGTGCAGGGGAGACCGAGACGGAGAGCGGCGCGGACGCTTTGACCGAGAGCGGCGAGAAGCGCGAACGCCGCCGCCGCGGAGGGCGCGGCCGCCGCGGCGGCCGCGGACGCGGCGGAGAGAACCGCGCCGAGGCGAAGCCGGAGAGCGCGGAGAGCGGTAAGGCGAAGCGTCCGGAGAAGGATGCGGAGAAAAGCGCCGAAAAGAGCGGTGAACGCCGCCGTAGCCGCCACCGCGGAGGACGCGGACGCCGCCGCAGCGGCGGAAACGGCGGAGCGCCGACCGCGCCGACCGGCGAATAAGGCGGCGCGTTATGGGAAAGTTTGACCGTGTGCTGCTTGCCAGCGACTTTGACAATACGCTCGTGTGTACGCAGGAGGCGCTGGACAACGGCACCGACCTGCCGCCCATGTGTCCGCGCAACCGCGAGGCGCTGGAGTATTTCATTCAAAACGGCGGTCTGTTCGCCATCTCCACGGGCCGCGCGCTGCCTGCCTTTGCGGACTATGCGAAGGATGTGCCGATGAGTGCGCCCGCCGTCATCGCCAACGGCGCGGCGATCTACGATTTCCGTGCGGAGCGGTATCTTTTCACCGCCTTTTTTACCGAGCGCATCTACGACCATCTGCGCGTGCTGCTGCGGGAATTCCCAAACCTCGCCTTCGAGGTCTATCACGATGACCGCCGCATCCACGCCATGAACCCCAACGACTACATCCGCAGCCACGAGCATCTTACGCGCACGGCGACTCAGACGGTGCGGGATGTGTCCGAGATCGATCTGCCCATCATCAAGATCCTTTTTGAAGAGGACTTGCCGGTGCTGGAAAGGGTCTGCGCCTTTATCCGTCAACAGCCGTGGAGCGGGGAATATGAGTTGATCTATTCCGGCACGCATCTGCTTGAGCTGACCGTTCGCGGCGCGACGAAGGGCGGCATGGTGCTGCGGCTGGCCGATCTGCTCGGTGTGGCGCGGGGAGATGTCTACTGCATCGGCGACCACGGGAACGACCTGCCCATGCTGGCGGTCAGCGCGGTCCCGTTCGCGCCCGCGAACGCCATTCCCGCCGTGCTGGAGTCCGGCGCGCGCATCGTTTCCCATTGTCGGGACGGCGCGGTGGCGGACGTCATCGAATATCTGGACAAGCGGTATTAAAGAAAAAGTAGCTCGCGAGAGCTGCTTTTTCTTCATTTGGGAAGTCCCGCAAGTACTGCGAGCTGATAAAACGCGACCGCGCTCGCCGCGGCAACATTGAGCGAATCCACGCCGTGTGCCATCGGGATGCGTACCGTGCAGTCACACGCGGCAATGGTCGAGGCGGCGAGACCGTCGCCCTCCGTCCCCAACACGACGGCAAGCCGTTCCGCCTCCCTGAGCCGCGCGTCGTAGAGGGGCAGCGAGTCGTCGCACAGCGCCATCGCGGCGGTCGTGAAGCCGAGGGCGCGAAGCGTCTGCGGCCATGCCCCACCCGCGGGGAGATACGCCCACGGCACCTGAAAGACCGTTCCCATGCTCACGCGAATGGCGCGGCGGTAGAGCGGGTCGCTGCACGCGGTCGTGAGCAGCACGGCGTCCATGCCGAGCGCCGCCGCGGAGCGAAAGATCGCGCCGATGTTCGTGGGGTTCATCACATCCTCCAGCACGGCGACGCGTTTCGCGCCCGCACAGACCGTCTCCACCGTCGGCAGAGGGCGGCGGCGCATGGCGCAGAGCATACCGCGCGTGAGCGGGAAGCCGGTGAGCTGCTTCAGGACTTCCAGCTCCGCCGTGTAGACCGGCACGCCCGCGCAGCGCGCGAGCAGTTCGCGTGCCTGCGTTTCCGCGTGGCGCGGCTCCATCAGGAAGGAGACGGGCGCATAGCCCGCGTTCAGCGCGCGATCGATGACCTTGGGGCTTTCCGCGATGAACAGCCCCTGTGCGGGGTCCTCACGGTTGACAAGCTGGTTTTCGGTCAGCCGCGCGTAAACATCCAGCTCCGGCGCGGCAAAATCGGTGATGGGGAAAATCTCCGGCATGGCACGAGCCTGCCTTTCTTCGTAAATTCGTAAGCGCAAAAGGGTACGGCGTGTGCCGCACCCTCAGTATATACGCCTCCGCGCCGCGGCGCAAGGCTTTTCAGAAAAGCCGTCCCGCCGCGAGCAGCGCAAGCGGCACGCCGAACGCCGCTTGCACCGCTTTTCCGAGAAGGCAGCGCCGCGCGGAAAGACCGCTGGACGCGAGCATTGCGCGCGTCTGCGCCTGTACGCTCAGCCCGCCCCAATTCATGAGGGCGGCGCAAAGGACGAAGCCCGCGCGCGTGGGAGGCAGTCCCGCCACGCCGTTCGTCATTTCCACAAAGCCGTACAGCGCCGCGCGCGGCAGGACCGGAAGTCCGGCCAGCACCGGCAGCAGCGTCAGCAGCCGTAGCAGCACCCTGAAAAGCACCACGAAGCCGCACACGCTCCACACGGCGGCAAACGACTCCTGCACCGCGGCGGGAAACGCCGCGGCGAGGTCAAACGGAGCGCCGCGCCCCGCGCTCGTCCGCCCGCGCGGCGGCTCGAGAGAGCGCCGCAGCAGTATGCCCGTGCCGAATGCCGAGAGGACATGGATCAGGTAGAGGTATGCTCCCGCCCGCGCGCTGCCGAAGACCGTCGTGCCGCACACGCCGAGGAAAAAGCCGGGACCGGAGTTGTTGCAGAATGTAAGCAGCTGCTCCGCCTCGTCCCGCCGCACCTCGCCGCGCCCGTACAGCTCCGCGACCGTCCGTGCGCCGACCGGATAGCCGCCCAGAAGCCCAAGCGCCAGCGCGCTCGCTCCTGCGCCGCTCACGCCGAACAGCGGACGCATGAAGCCTGCCAGCGCGCGGGAGAGCAGGCGCGGTGCGCGGCTCTGCACGAGCAGCGACGAGAGAACGAAGAACGGAAAGAGGGACGGAAGCACCGTTTCCAAACACAGCGCCAGTCCCTCCCGCGCCGCCTCGGCGCTCTCGGCGGGGAAGAGGACCAGTCCCGCGCCGCCGAGAGCGAGCAGCCCCAGCAGCAGTCCGTCGTACAGCATTTCTCCCGCCCCCTTCGGGGAAAGGCTATGCGCGGCGCGCCGGAAATATCCGCAAAAAGGGAGAGCCGACCGGCGGTCGGCTCTCCTGCATTAGATCTCGTAGTCCACGGCTGCGCGGTCCACACGAATGGACTTGCACAGGGCGCTCACGGCCTTGTGGCGCGGGTCGTCACGGTAGGCGGCAACATCGTCCATGCTGTCGAATTCGGCGCAGAGAACGGCGTCGTAGTTGCCCTCCGGCCCGACATTGCGGGACACCTGACTGCGCTTGATCTGGGGGATCACGCCGTAAAGACCGGCAAGGCGGGCGAGAAATTCCTCCTGCTCCCGCTCCGTGCCTTCACGGAATTTCCACATGACGATATGGCGGATCATTTCGCGTTATAGACCTCGATGGCTTTCTTGAGAATGTCCATGGCGCGCTCGATCTTCTCGGCTTCGAGGACGTAGGCCATGCGGACCTCGTTGAGACCCTTGCCGGGCGTCGCGTACATCGGCGCGCCGGGGGCGAACATGACAGTCTCGCCGTTGTCGTTGAACTCCTCGAGCAGCCAACGCTGGAAGGTGTCGGCATTGTCCACGGGCAGAGCCGCCATCAGGTAGAACGCGCCCTTCGGGCAGTCAAAGATGACGCAGGGGATATCGCGCAGCTTACGCACGAGCGTGTCGCGGCGTTTCTTGTACTCGTCGCGCACGGCGGCAAAGTACTCGGGACCGACGGTATAGAGGTTCGCGGACGCGACCTGGTCGAGCGTGGCGACGGAAAGACGGGACTGGCAGTACTTGAGCGCGTGGCCCAGCAGCTCCTTATTCTTGGTGATGAGGCAGCCGATGCGCGCGCCGCAGGCGGAAAAGCGCTTGGAAACGGTGTCGATGACGACGATGTTCTCCGGCGCTTCCTCGGCAAAGGAGCCGAAGGACTGCAGCGGCTCGCCGCCGTAGACGAACTCGCGGTACGCCTCATCGCCGATGAGGAACAGATCGTGCTTCTTGGCGAGGTCAACGAGCATCTTCATCTCGTCGTCCGTCAGCACCACGCCGGTGGGGTTGCCGGGGTTCGTGACCATGATGGCGCGGGTATGCTCGTTGATGAGCGGCTCGATCTTCGCGCGCTCGGCGTAGTGATAGCCCTCCTCGGGGCAGGTCGGAATGGGCGTGATGGACGCGCCGCAGGTGCGGACCATGGTGTTGTAGTTGGGATAGAACGGCTCGGGAATGAGAATTTCGTCGCCGTCGTCAAGAATGCACTGGAGTACGATGGAGAGCGCCTCGCTGCCGCCGGTGGTGATGTAGATCTCGCTCTTATCGAAGTGCATATCGAGCTTGTCGTAGTAGCCCTGGATGGCGTCGATCAGCTCGGGGATACCGGGGGAAGGAGCATACTCCAGAACGGGCTGTTCGAACTTACGGATCGCCTCAAAAAAAGCGGGAGGGGTCTGCACATCGGGCTGACCGATGTTCAGGTGGTAGACCTTAATGCCGCGCGCCTTGGCTGCCACCGCGTAGGGATGGAATTTACGCATGGGGGACTGACCGCATTTTTCGACCTTGCTGGAAAACTTCATGGAACGTTCCTCCTCATATTTTCGAGTAAGCCTTGCCGCCCAAGGGAAGGGTCTGTAAAACCACATAAATTATATAATGCTCCGAACAAAAAAACAAGACGGACACGCGCCAAAAGAGACGGCGGCTTTTTAGGTGGATTGACCAAGGCTGCGCCGCAGCCCCGACAGACTCTCCCCGCTTTCGCCGAAGACCGCGAACCCGTGCGCCTTCAGCACCTCCGCTGTCACGCCGTCGCCTGCGGTGAGCGTGCCGGTGAATGTGCCGTCGTAGACCTCGCCGCTGCCGCAGCTTGGGCTGCGTTCCTTGAGTACGGCGGCGGCAGCGCCTTCGCGCCGCGCCGTCTCCAACGCCGCCTCCGCGCCGCGGCGGTATTCCACCGTCACATCGCGTCCGTCCTTCCTCACCACGCGCGTACCCCGCCGCTCGCTCGGCGTGCGCGGCGTGGGCAGCCCTCCAAGCACCTCGGGGCAGACGGGGATCAGCTCAAACGCTTCGGCAAGGGCGCATACGGCCTCGTTCCGCTTGCTCCTTCCGTCGTAGCGGCAGGGCGCGCCGAGCAGACACGCGCTCACGAGCAGCTTCGGCTTCATCGTTCCACCTCCAGCGGCGCTCCGTTAAGCTGCGCGAGTACGAGCGTGTCGCCCTCATACTTGAGCTTGAGTGAGAAAAACGGCTCGTTGGTGTCGAGCAGGCGCAGGAAGATCTTGTCGCCCTCCCAGAGCGGCAGCTTCAGAAGCTCGCTCTTTTTGATCCAGGCAAGCTCGCCCTCGTCGCATTCCTTCGGCGTGCCGGTGAAGCCGTCGGCGGTGAAGAGGTGCATATACTCCGTTTCATAAAGATCGGAAAGAAAGGTGACGATGCCGCGGTAGCGCCAGCGCGTGAGCGTCAGGCCCGTTTCCTCCCGCGTCTCGCGCAGGGCGCAGTCCTCCGGCGCTTCGCCATCCTCAAATTTGCCGCCCACACCGATCCACTTGTCGTGGTTGAGGTCGTTTTCCTTCTTCGTGCGGTGCAGCATCAGATACTCGCCGCCGCGTTCGATGTAAATAAGCGTCGAATGGACGGCGCGGAAGATGTTCTGTTCCATGGTCTGCCTCCTCGATGATGATCCGTATCCAGTATAAAAGCGCGGCGGGGAAAATGCAAGCGCGGGACAGGCAAGTTTTTGCCCCCGCGCTCATACCATCGTGTGAACACAATGTTGGGAGGCGCGCAATGGAAGCGAACGGAAGGGAATACCTTGCCCGCATGGCGGAGCTGTTCGATCTGCCGGGCGATGTGGCGGCGGGTCTGAGCCACATGGAACTGCTCGGCGACCGCCAGCTCTTTCTGGAGGGTCACGAGGGGCTGCTTGCCTACGGCACGGAGCTGATCGATGTAAGCGTGGGCGGCGCGGTGCTGCGCGTGACGGGCGTGGGTCTGACGCTCAAGGGCATGACGGACCGTGAATTGCGTATCGGCGGGCGCATCGACGGCATGGAATTTCTGCGGTAGCGGAGGGGAGACGGAGCGATGAACTTTGCCGCGGGACTGCTGCGCGGGACGGTGCGCGTGCGCGTGGACTGCGCCTATCCGGAGCGCGTCCTCAACCTCTGCGGCGCGCACGGCATCGCCTTTTCCGACCTTCGCTGGGAGAGCGCCGCGGCGCTTTCGTTTACCGTCTCCGGCGCGGACCGCAGGCGGCTCGCGCCGCTCCTTGCGCCGCTCGACGCCGCGCTGACCGTTGAGCGCACCGCGGGCGCGCCCTTTTTCCTGCGCCGCTTCCGCCGCCGTTATGTGCTCTTGACGGGGCTTGCGCTCGCGCTCGCGCTTTTCTTTGTCAATTCCTTTTTCGTCTGGGATTTTGCGGTGAGCGGAAACGAGACCGTTCCGGCGGAAAGGATCCTCCGTGTCCTCGCCGAGCAGGGGCTGCGCCGCGGCAGCTTCGCCTATTCCCTGCGTCCGCAGGAGCTGTGCAACCGCGTTTTGCCGGATCTGCCGGAGCTGGCGTGGCTGACGGTCAATGTGCGCGGCTGCCGCGCCTATGTCAGCGTGCGCGAGCGCGTGCCGAAGCCGAAGCTTGCCGACGATCTTACGCCGACGAACGTGGTGGCGAAGCGCGACGCGCTCGTCACCGAGGTGCGCGCCTACGACGGCAAGGCGATGGTCCTCAGGGGAACGACCGTCACGGCGGGGCAGCTGCTCATTTCCGGCGCGGTGCAGACCGAGGGACCCGAGCGCCCCAGCGTCCCCAGCCGCCTGCTCGCGGGCAGCGGCGAGGTCTGGGGACGGACATGGTACGAATTGTCCGCGAAGATCCCGCTGCGCTGCGAGACGAAGCGGTACACCGGAGCGGAAAAGCACAGCCTGGCGCTCCTTTTCGGCACGAAACGGGTAAAATTTGGCGCAAAAGGGAGTAGCAATTTGCATAGCGGTTGTGATAAAATAATACGAAGGGTCGGACTGTCGCCCATTCCGGGCATGGCGTCGCCGCTGGCGCTGGAGGAAACGGTCCTCCGCCCCTACGAGGTCGTCACCGTCACGCGGACGCGCGAAGAGGCCGAGGATATCGGCTCCCGCCTGCTTTCCGCCTATCTTCTCGCGCACATCGACGGCACCGTGACCGCCGCGCGCACCGCCTCGGCGGTGCAGGGCGACTGGCTGCTCGTCACGCTTTCCGCCGAATGTCTGGAGCAGATCGGCGCCGTCGTGCCGATCCTGACCGAATGAGTATTCCCGCCCCGCGCCCGCGGGGCTTCACGAAAGGACACGCTTCTTCTATGGAACAGCGCATCAGCATCGAACGTCTGGAACAGGCCATCAACCTCTTCGGCTCGTTCGACGAAAACATCCGTCTCATCGAATCGGAATTTCATGTTACCGTCGCCAACCGCGAGGGCGAGCTGCGCGTTAACGGCGAGCCGGAGGACACTATGCTCGCGTGCAAGGCGCTCGCCGCGCTTTTAACGCTTTCAAACCGCGGCGAGGCCATCAACGAGCAGAATGTCCGCTACGTCATCGGTCTTGCCCGCACGGGGCAGGAGGACAAGATCGGCGAGCTGACGCAGGACGTGATCTGCATCAGCGCGAAGGGCCGCCCCATCAAGCCCAAGACCATCGGCCAGAAGGAGTACGTGGACTCCGTTCTGCACAACACCGTCACCATCGGCGTCGGCCCCGCCGGCACGGGCAAGACCTACCTTGCCGTCGCCGCCGCGGTCGCGGCGTTCCGCGAGCGGAAGATCAACCGCATCATTTTGACCCGCCCCGCGGTCGAGGCGGGCGAGCGTCTCGGCTTTCTGCCCGGCGACCTGCAAAGCAAGGTCGATCCCTATCTCCGCCCGCTCTACGACGCGCTGCTTGATATGCTCGGCGCGGAGACTTACCAGAAATATCTCGAGCGCGGCAACATCGAGGTCGCGCCTCTCGCCTATATGCGCGGCCGCACGCTCGACGACAGCTTTATCATTCTCGACGAGGCGCAGAACACCTCCTGCGAGCAGATGAAAATGTTTCTCACGCGCATGGGCTTCGGCTCAAAAATGGTCATCACCGGCGACGCGACGCAGATCGACCTGCCTGCCGATAAGCTGAGCGGACTCAAGCAGGCGGTGCGCGTGCTGAAAAACATCGAGGGCATCGGCATCTGCGAGCTGACCAATCAGGATGTGGTGCGCCATGTCATGGTACAGCGCATCATCAAGGCGTACGAGGACTATGAGGCCGCGCGCGGCCCGAAGAAAAGATAAGGGGGAGTAAACGATGGACAAGCATCCGATCAGCGTGGAGAGCGAGGTCTGCGGACTGCCGGAGGACAGTCTCTTTCCCATGCTGCGCCATACCATTGCCGCCGCGCTCGACGCTGAGGGCGTGGAGCTGCCGTGCGAGATCGACGTCCTGCTCACCGACGACGAGGGCATTCAGGAGATCAACGAGCAGATGCGCGGCATCGACCTGCCGACCGATGTACTCAGCTTCCCTATGTTCACCCTCGCCCCCGGCGAGCATCCGACGAAGGAGGACTGCGACCCGGGCAGCGGCACCGTGCCGCTCGGCGATATGTGCATTTCTGTTGAGCGCGCGCGCTCACAGGCGCAGGAGTTCGGCCACAGCTTTGAGCGCGAGATCAACTACCTCGCCGTCCATTCCGTGCTGCATCTGCTCGGCTACGACCATCTGGACGAAGGCCCCATGAAGGCGCAGATGCGCGAACACGAGGAAGCCATTATGAAGACGCTCAATCTGGAGCGTTAAGATGCCGGACTTGAAATGGTTCAACACGAAAGAAAGTTGAGGATCACCTATGCAAAAGACGAAAACCGCCATGATCACGCTCTGCGGACGTCCGAATGTCGGCAAATCCAGCCTGACGAACGCACTCGTCGGCGAGAAGATCGCCATCGTTTCCAATAAGCCGCAGACCACGCGCAACCGCATTTACGGCGTCGTGACCGAGGGCGACACCCAGCTCGTCCTGCTCGATACGCCCGGCTTTCACAAGCCGCGCAGCCGTCTGGGCGACTATATGGTGAAGGTGGCGCGCGAGTCCATCGCGGATGTGGACCTTGTCGCGCTCCTCGTTGAGCCGGTGCCGCATGTCGGCATTCCGGAGCAGGAGCTGATCGAGAAGATCCGGCAGTCTCGTCTGCCCGCCCTTCTGTGCATCAATAAGATCGACACCGTCGCCAACAAGGGCGACCTGCTCGCCGTCATCGCCGCCTACAGCGAGGCGTATGCCTTCGACGGCATTTTCCCCATCTCCGCGCGCACGCGCGACGGGCTGGACGAGCTGCTGGACGAGTTCAAGAAGTACGCCGTGGAAGGCCCCCAGCTCTTTCCGGACGGCATGACCACCGACCAGCCGGACCGTCAGGTCGTGGGCGAGATCGTGCGCGAAAAGCTGCTGCGGAACCTCGACAAGGAGATCCCGCACGGCACGGCCGTTGAGATCACGCGCTTCATCGAGCGCGACGACGAGGTCATTGAGGTCGATGCGACCATCTATTGCGAAAAGGCGAGCCACAAGGGCATCATCATCGGAAAGAACGGCGCGATGCTCAAGAAGATCTCCACCGAGGCGCGGCAGGACATTGAGCGCTTCATGGGGACGAAGGTCTACCTTGAGACCTGGGTCAAGGTCAAGGAAAACTGGCGTGACAATATGAACTATATCCGAAGCTTTGGCTACAACGATCAATAAAAAATTTCCAGCCATATTCCCGGCGCTTTTCCTCATGCTAAAAGCGAGAGGTGAAGCGCATGGACAACGGCTATTACGAGCTTTTTCTGCAAACCGGAAACCCGACCTTTTATATGCTGGCAAAGCAGACGGAGGAGTGTGAGCAGCCGCCCGATGCCCGATAAACTTGTGACAAACGGCCTCGTACTCCGCGCGACGGAGACAAAAGAGGCCGACTACATCCTTACCGTCCTCACGGCGGAGCATGGCAGGCTCGCCGTTATCGCGCGCGGCGCGCGGCGGCGCAGCAGCAAGCTCTCCGCGGCCTGCCAGCACCTCGCCTTTTCCGAACTGGTGCTTTACCGCCGCGGGAACTGGCACTATCTGGACGAGGCATCCACTCTGACGCTTTTTGACGGCCTGCGCGCCGACATCGAAAAGCTCTCCCTTGCGTCCTACTTTGCGGAGATGACCGAGGCGGTCACGACCGAGGACATGCCTGCGGGCGAGGTCCTTTCCCTGCTGCTCAACGCGCTCTACGCACTCGACAGCCTTGACCGCCCGAATGAACTCGTCCGCGCCGCCTTTGAACTGCGGCTGCTTGCTCTCTCCGGCTATGAGCCGCTGCTCGACGACTGCGCCATGTGCGGCAGGACCGACCCGAACGAGCCGACGTTCGACGCGGCGCAGGGCGTGGTGCTGTGCAAAGAGTGCGCGGGGCCGTCCGGCGGCGTCCCGCTCGACGCGGGCGCGCTTGCCGCCATGCGGCACATCATCGGCGCGCCGCCGAAGCGCCTGCTGTCCTTCACGCTTGAGCCGCCCTCGCTCGCACGGCTGAATGCGGCCTGCGAGGCCTTTGCCGCCGTGCAGCTCGAGCGCCGCTTTAAAACGCTTGACTTTTACAAATCCATAAAACTGACATAGGAAATCACCATGACCGAATTGTTTGAAAAATCCATACGCGTGCTTGAGCTTCCGCAGCTTCTCGAGCGGCTTTCGCAAAAAGCGGTCAGCGAAGCGGCGAAGGAACGCGCGCTGCGCCTGACGCCCTCCACCGACGCGGACGAGGTGCGCCGCCTGCAGGACGAAACGGACGCCGCCCGCGCCCTCATCGGCCTGCGCGGCAGCCCGTCGTTTTCCGGCGTGAAGGATGTGCGCGAGGCGCTTGCCCGCGCCGAGCGCGGCGGTATGCTCAACCCCCGTGAGCTGCTGACCGTCGCGGGGCTGCTTACGAATTCCCGCCGCGTGCGGGAGTATTACGAGGCCGATCAGGGCGAGGGTACGGTCCTCGACCGTATGTTCGCCTCGCTTCATACCAACCGCTTTTTGGAGGACAAGATCACGACCTCCATTCTCTCCGAGGACGAGATCGCGGATGCTGCCAGCACGGAGCTGGCGGACATTCGCCGCCACAAACGCGCGGCAAGCGCCAAGGGCAGGCAGATCCTGCAGAAGATCATTTCCTCGCCCAGCTACAAGAGTACTCTGCAGGAGGCGCTCATCACCCAGCGCGACGGACGCTTCGTCGTCCCCGTCAAGGCGGACCACCGCGGCGACCTGCCCGGCCTTGTCCATGACATTTCCGCCTCCGGCGCGACGCTGTTCGTCGAGCCGATGGGCGTCGTGCAGGCGAACAACGAACTCAAGGAGCTGGAGGCCAAGGAGAAAAAGGAGATCGAGCGCATTCTCTTTGCCCTTTCCGTCGAGGCGGCTGGCTTTGCCGAAGCTATTCTTTGGGACTATGACATTCTCGTCCACCTTGACCTTATTTTTGCCCGCGGCGAGCTGAGCTACCAGATGGACGCCGCCCGCCCCGAGATCCGAACGGACGGCAGCGTGTACCTCCGCCGCGCCCGCCATCCGCTGCTCGACCCCGCCAGAGCTGTTCCCATCGACATTGAGGTGGGCCGAAGCTTCGATACTCTCGTTATCACAGGCCCCAACACCGGCGGCAAGACCGTCAGCCTCAAGACGCTCGGCCTCCTCTGCCTGATGGCACAGTGCGGACTGCACATCCCCGCGGGCGACCGCAGCGCGGTGAGCGTATTCACCGGCGTTCTCGCCGACATCGGCGACGAGCAGAGCATCGAGCAGAGCCTTTCCACCTTCTCCGCCCACATGAGCAACATCGTCCGCATCCTCGACGAGGCGGACGGCAATTCCCTCGTTCTCTTCGACGAGCTGGGCGCGGGTACCGACCCCGTCGAGGGCGCGGCCCTTGCCATCGCGGTCATCGAGCATGTCCGCGCACGCGGCGCAAAGGTCGCCGCTACCACGCATTACGCCGAGCTGAAGACCTTTGCCATGACCACGGCGGGCGTTGAGAACGCCAGCTGCGAGTTCGATGTGGAAACGCTCTGCCCGACCTATAAGCTTCTCATCGGCATTCCCGGCAAGTCCAACGCTTTCGCCATCTCCGCGCGGCTCGGTCTTGACCCGCGCGTGATCGAGACCGCCAAGGCGCAGATGGACGCGGAAAGCATCCGCTTTGAGGATGTGCTGACCCAGCTTGAGATCAAGCGCCAGCAGCTGGAAAAGGAGAAGGAGGAGATCGATCGCCTGCACGCACGACAGGAGGAGGACTCCCGCCGCGCCCGCGAGTTCCGCGCCCAGATGGAGCGCGCGAAGGAGAACGCCCGCAGCCGCGGCGAGGCTGAGGCCAAGCGTATCCTTGCCGACGCCAAGAGCGCAGCGGACGCCGCCTTTCGCGAACTGGACGCGCTGCGGAAGGCGCAGAAAAAGCAGCTTGACGCGCAGGCGATGAATGAAAAGCGCGTGGAGATCGTTTCCGAGCTGAATGCCGCACGCGAGCGCGCGGGCGTGCGCGACGACTCGCGCGAGCCGATCCCCGCGCCCTCCCGCCCCATCCGCGCGGGCGATCTGGTGGAGATCCCCGGCACGAGCCGCCCTGCCGAGGTCGCCGCCGTCAAGGGCGACAAGCTGGTGCTTCGCGCGGGCGTCCTTTCCATGACCGTCAAAAACGACGAAGTGCGTCTGATCGAGGACGATGAGCGCGCCGCCCTGAAAAAGACTGCGGCCTCCGCACCGCAGCCGTCCCGCCGCATATTGAATATGTCCGCCGCCTCGCGCGAGCTGGATCTGCGTGGAATGGAAACGCTGGAGGCCGAGAGCGTGTTGGAGAATTATCTTGACGCGGCGCAGCGCGCCCATCTGGAGACCGTCACCATCATTCACGGCAAGGGAACCGGCGCGCTGCGAAAGGCGGTGCAGGCTTCCCTGCGGAGGAACAAAACGGTCAAGTCCTTCCGCCTCGGCGCCTACGGTGAGGGCGAAAGCGGCGTGACGATCGTTGAGTTCAAGTAGGGCTTGTCCGCGAACTGCGGACAGGCGGACACTTTCGACAGACTGCCTGAACGAAACCGCGCCTTTTTCCAGAAGTTTGTAAAAAAGAAGATTGACGAACGGCGCATAGATGGTATAATATGTGTAATATCCCGTTAGTATGATTTGGGAGGAAGTAGAGAATGGTTACTCAGGAAGTCACGATCAACAACGAAGTCGGTCTGCACGCGCGTCCCGCGACCTTCTTCATCCAGAAGGCCAACGAATTCAAAAGCGGTATCTGGGTCGAGAAGGATGAGCGCCGCGTCAACGCCAAGAGCCTGCTCGGTGTTTTGTCTCTCGGCATCACCAAGGGTACGACCATCACGCTGCTGGCTGACGGCGCAGACGAAAAGGAAGCCGTCGCCGCCCTTTGCGAGCTGGTTTCCGGCAACTTCGGCGAATAATAATCACGGTTCAGGGGAAGGCGGCTTCGCATCGGCGAAGCCGCCTTTTTCCACCGGAAGGGAGGGAGACCATGACGAAGGAACAGCTGCTGGAAAAGGCAAACGACCTGCCGCTCGCCCCGGGCGTCTACCTGATGATGGACGCGAGCGGAAAGGTCATCTATGTCGGCAAGGCAAAAAAGCTCAAAAACCGCGTCAGCCAGTATTTTCAGCTCGGTACGGGCCACAACGAAAAGACCCGCCGCATGGTCTCGCAGGTCGATCATTTCGACACCATCTTCGTCTCCAGCGAGTTTGAGGCGCTGATCCTCGAAAACTCGCTCATCAAGCAGCACCAGCCGCATTACAACATTCTGCTCAAGGACGATAAGGGCTATCCCTTTGTCCGGCTCTCCGGCGGGGAATACCCGCGCTTCACGCTTGCCAACCGAACGGCGGACGACGGCGCGCGCTACTTCGGCCCCTTCGGCGCGCGCGGCGAGACCCGCACCGCCGTCGACGCGGTCTGCGCGGCGTTCCGCCTGCCCACCTGCACGCGCCGGTTCCCGCGCGATATTGGGAAGGAGCGCCCCTGCCTCAATCACCACATGGGCCGCTGCGACGGCTTCTGCCGCGGCGAGCCGGATGCGGCGGAGTACCGAAAGCGCATCGAGCAGGCGTGTTCGCTCCTCTCCGGTCACTACAAGACGCTTGAACGCGAGCTGAAGGCGGAGATGGAGCGGGAGGCGGAGCAGCTGCACTTCGAGCAGGCCGCCGTCCTGCGCGACCGCATCGCCGCCATCGAACTGCTCGGCAAGCGCCAGAAGGTCATTGCAGGCGTCTGCGCCGATACGGATGTCTGGGGGCTTTACACCGGCGCGGCCAGGTCCGGCTGCGCCATCGTCCATGTCGAGGACGGCAGCGTGACCGGACGCGAAACGAACCTCTTTGCCGCGCCCACGGACGAGACGGAGGCGGACACGCTCTCGGCGCTTCTCTTGCAGTATTACCTCTCGCGCGGCGTGCTGCCGCGGGAGATCCTGCTTCCCCTTGCCGTGGAGGGGACCTCCGAACTGGAAGAGGTCCTTACCGCCCGCGCGGGACACCGCGTCGTGCTGCGCGTGCCGCAGCGCGGCGAAAAGGCGGAGCTGCTCGCCATGGCGGAGCGCAACGCCCGCGAGGAGGTCGAGCGCGTCACCACCGCCGCCGAGCGCGAGGACAAAACGCTCAGAAGCCTTGCCGCCATGTGCGCCCTGCGCGCCGTGCCGAAGCGCATGGAGTCCTATGATATTTCCAACACCGGCGCGAGCGATATTGTCGCGTCCATGGTCGTCTACGCGGACGCGCGGCCGCTCAAGCGCGATTACCGCCGCTTCAAAATGAAAACGGTCACGGACCATCCCGACGACTACGCCTCGATGGAGGAGGTCCTCACCCGCCGCCTGCAACGCTATGCGGACGGCGACGAGAAGTTTGCTCCGCTGCCGGATGTGTTTCTCATCGACGGCGGCATGACCCACGCCGCCGTCGCGGAAAGAGTCTGCGCGGCGTTCGGCGTGACCGTTCCCGTATTCGGCATGGTCAAGGACGATCGCCACCGCACCCGCGCCCTCACCACTGCCGCGGGGCATGAGATCGATCTGCGTGCCGACCCTGCCGTGTTCGCCCTCATCGGGCAGATCCAGGAGGAAACGCATCGCTTCGCCATCGCCTACCACCACGAGAGCCACACGCGCTCGTCCGTCGCCTCCGCGCTCGACGATATTCCAAACATCGGCGAGGTGCGGAAGCGGAAGCTGCTCGCCCGCTTTAAGAGCGTCAAGGCGATCCGCGCGGCGGAGCTGCCTGCCTTGCAAAGCGAGCTGGGCCGCGCCGCGGGCCGCGCGGTGTACGACCATTTCCACCCCAAGGAGGACACCCCATGACCGGAAAGCTTTACGGGACCCTCGGCCCCGCCTGCGCCGATACGGACACGCTGCGCGCCTTGCTGCGCGCGGGTATGTCCGGTATGCGCCTGAACCTTTCCCATTGCACGCTTGCCGAAAGCGCCGACCGGATCGATGCGCTCCGCCGCGCCGCGGCGGAGGAGGGCGTTTCCTGCGACTTGCTTATCGATCTGCAAGGCCCAGAGCTTCGCATCGGCGCGCTCACCGCGCCGCTGACGCTGCACACGGGCGATGAGCTGACGCTCGGCGCGGCCTTTCCCGTCCCGTCCTGTCTGCGCGGGAATCTGCTGCGCGGCGACGAGCTGCTGCTCGACGACGGCGCCCTCTCTCTCCGCGTGCTGGACGCAGAGGGCATGATCTGCCGCGTGGAGCGCGGCGGCATACTGTCCTCCCGCAAGAGCCTTGCCGTCGCGGGGCGCGAGCTGCCCGCGCCCGCGCTGACGGAGATGGACAGGGAGAACCTGCGCCATGCGGGGGAATACGGCGTCACCGCGCTCATGCAGCCATTTGTCCGCGGTGCGGACGATCTGCGCGCCGTGCGCGCCGCCCTGCGCGAGACCGGCACGGAGGACCTGAAAATATTTGCCAAGATCGAAAATCAGACCGGATTGCACAGGCTCGATGAGATCCTTCCGCTTGCGGACGTGGTCGTCTGCGCCCGCGGCGACCTCGGGAACGCCATGCCGCTCTGGGAGCTGCCCCGCGCGCAGGCGCTCATCACGCGCAAGTGCCGCGCGGCGGGGCGGGAGTTCATGCTCTCCACGCAGATGCTCCACTCCATGCACCATGCCGCCGTCCCCACGCGCGCCGAGGTCACGGATGTTTATCAGGCGGCGAGGAGCGGCGCGGGCTATCTGCTCCTCACGGGCGAGACCGCTGTGGGCGAGTATCCGGTCGAGGCCATGACCTATTTTGCGAAGATCGCCGCGAACGGCTGGGCGGACGCGGAATAAGAAAGGAGCGCGAAGCAATGGACAAGTCTCTGCTGCGGCATATCCCCAAGGTGGACGAGCTGCTTGCCCCCGTGCGCACGCTCTGTCCGGACGCGCCCGCCGCCGCCGTGACGGCGGCGGTCCGCCACACGCTCGACGCGCTGCGCGCGAGCGTGCTTTCCGGCGGAGTATCGGAGATACCGAAGACGCCGACGCTCTGCGCCGCCGCCGCAGAGGAGGTCTGCCGCCTGCGTACGCCCTCGCTCCGCCCCGTCCTCAATGCCACGGGCGTCGTGCTGCACACCAACCTCGGCCGCGCCTGCCTGAGCGCGCGCGCCGCTGCCGCGGCGTGTGCCGCGGCGGAGCATTATTCCACGCTGGAATACGACGTGGAAAGCGGCGGGCGCGGCTTGCGGAACACCCATGTCGAGGGCTTGCTCTGCCGACTGACCGGCGCGGAGAGCGCCTTTGTCGTCAACAACAACGCTGCCGCTGTCCTGCTGCTTCTCTCCGCTCTGACCGCGGGCGGCGAGGTCGTCGTCTCGCGCGGCGAGCTGGTCGAGATCGGCGGCAGCTTCCGCGTGCCGGACATCATGGCCGCCTGCGGCGCGGTGCTGCGCGAGGTCGGCACGACCAACAAGACCCGCATCGCGGATTACGCCGCCGCCATCGGCGAGCCGACCCGCGCGCTCATGAAGGTACACACCAGCAATTATCGCATCGTCGGCTTTACCGAGAGCGCGAGCCGCGAGGAGCTGGCGGCGCTTGCCCATGCCCGCGGCCTGCCCGTGTTCGAGGACCTCGGCAGCGGCAGCCTTTTGGCGATGGAAACGCTCGGCATCCGCGGCGAACCGACCGTGCAGGACTCGATCCGCGCGGGTGTGGATGTGGTCACCTGTTCGGGCGACAAGCTGTTCGGCGGCCCGCAGGCGGGCGTGATCGTTGGGAAAAAGAACTATGTGGACGCGCTCAAGCGCCATCCCCTTGCCCGCGCTCTGCGCGTGGACAAGATGACGCTTGCCGCGTTGGAGGAAACGCTGCGCGCCTATGCCGAGGGCCGCGCCCTTGCCGAACTTCCGGTCCTCGCGCAGCTGTCCGAGGCGCCGGAGGAGCTGCGCGCCCGCGCGCAGGATCTCTGTAACCGTCTTGCCGCGCGCGGCGTGACGGCCGACATGACGGAGACGGAGGACCGCGTGGGCGGCGGCAGCGCGCCGACGCAGACGCTCGCGGGCTATGCCGCTGCCGTTGCGCCGCGATGCTGCGGCGTGGACGAATTGGAGCGCCGCCTGCGCCGCCGTGCGTGTCCCGTCGTGGCGCGCATCGCGCAGGGCAGGCTGCTGCTGTGCGTCCGCACGCTCCGCGCGGACGAGCTGGACGCCGTTGCCGCCGCCGTCGCGGAGGAGGATCTGTGAAGCATATCATCATCGGCACCGCCGGACATGTCGATCACGGCAAAACGGCGCTCGTCAAGGCGCTCACCGGCGTGGACACCGACCGTCTGGCGGAGGAAAAACGCCGCGGTCTCACCATTGAGCTTGGCTTTGCACGGCTCGACTTTCCGGACGGCAGCTGCGCGGGCGTGGTGGATGTGCCGGGCCACGAAAAATTCATAAAGAATATGCTTGCGGGCGCGGGCGGCATCGACCTTGCGATGCTCGTCGTCGCGGCGGACGAGGGCGTTATGCCTCAGACTGTGGAGCATCTGGACATTCTCTCGCTCCTCGGCGTCCGCAGCGGCCTTGTCGTGCTGACGAAGTGCGACCTCGTGGGCGATGACTGGCGCGCGCTCGTGCGCGCCGATGTTGCCGCGCGCACGGAGGGGACCTTTCTCGCGGGCTGCCCCGTCGTTGAGGTCTCGTCCGTTACCGAACAGGGGATAGCCGACCTGCGCCGCTCGCTGTACGCGCTCGTACGGCAGACGGAGGAAAAAAATATCCGCGCCCCGTTCCGCCTGCCCATTGACCGCGTGTTTTCGGTGGACGGCTTCGGCACGGTCGTCACCGGCACGGTCATTGAGGGCGCGGTGCGTCTCGGCGACGAGGTGGAGCTTGCCCCGAGCGGCGTGTGCGCCCGCGTCCGCGGACTTCAGGTCCACGGGCAGCGCGTGGACGCCGCCTATGCCGGCCAGCGTGCGGCGCTCAACCTCGCGGACCTGAAAAGGGAAGAGATCCGCCGCGGCGACGCGGCGGTGAAGCGGGGCAGCGTCCGTCCCACGCTGCTGCTCGATGTCCGGCTGCGCTGCCTGCGTGATGCGGCGCGCAGCATCGAAAACGGCTCGCGCGTTCATCTCTGCCACGGCGCGTCCGTGCAGCTTGCGCGCGTCGTGCTGCTGGACGCCGACCGCCTCGCCCATGGAGAGAGCGGACTCGCGCAGCTTCGCCTGACCGAGCCGATTGCGGCCAAAAAGGGCGACCGCTTCGTGCTTCGCTTCTATTCGCCGCTGGAGACCATCGGCGGCGGCGTCGTTCTCGACGACGCGCCCCTGCACCACAAGCGCGGCGACGCCGCCGTGCTGCGGGCGCTCGCTGTGCGCGAGAGCGGCAGCGCCGCGGAGCGCGCGCTGCAGGGGCTTGCCGAATTCGGCGCGGCGCTCCCGACCGCACCCGCGTTGGCGGCGCGTCTGGGCGAGACGGAGGAAGCGCTTGCACCGACCCTTTCCGAGCTTCTTGCCGCGGGGCGGATCGCCGAACCGCTCGCGGGACGCTATATCGCCTCCGCCGCGCTCGACGCACTCTGGGCGCGCGCCGAGGCGCTGCTGACGGAATACCATGCAAAAAACCCGCTCCATGCGGGCATCCGCGCCGCCGAACTGCGCCAGAAGCTTTTCGGCACGGCGGACCGCGCGGCGGCCGACGCCCTTCTCGCTCTGCTGGAGGGAGAGGGAAAGCTGCGGCGCAGCGGGGAACGCCGGGCGCTCGCGGACTTTGCGGTACGCCTGACAGGGCGTCAGCTCGCGCTGCGTACCGCTCTGCTGGAGCGTGCGCCCGCCGCGCCTGTTGCATTGGAAACGACAGCGGATATTCTCTCTCGATTTCCGCCTAAGGACCGCGCCGAGGCACGGCAGGTCTTTGAAAGCCTGACGACCGACGGTGAGTTTGTCCCCGTCACGCAGGGCGTGTACCTGCGCCGTGCGGGCTATGAAGCGGTCCGCGCCGCCGTTCTCGCGCATTTTGCCGCGTACGAAACGCTGACGCTCGCGCAGCTGCGCGATGCGCTCGGCATCTCGCGCGACAGAGCGCTGGTCATTCTGGAATTCCTCGACCGCTCGCACATTACGCGGCGCGAGGGCGACCTGCGCCGTCCGGACCGCGGCTTTTCTCAATAGCGTTTCCTATGGGGGTGGCTGGGTGCTGGTGTGCCCCACGGTCTTCAAAACCGCTCGCGGGGGGTCAGGAGCCTCCCGGGTGAGTTCGATCCTCACACACCCTCGCCAGAAAAAGCAGGAGGGGGATCCGTTCTTTTTGAACGGATCCCCCTCCTGCGCGTTTGAAAAACAGGTAGAATAAAGAGAAAAACAGCTGCTTTTTGCGTGAAAAATGCGGTTCGACACCGTGGACTTGACAAAGCAGACGGAATAGGGTATACTCCTCGGAGTTTTAAAAAGTTACAAAACGGTTACAATAAAATGACAAATGTAACCATTTCAACGCGTCGGCCCTACCGTCCGGCGCACAGAAACTCTGGAGGTATCTATGTTAGCAAACTGGAAAGAGCGGACCCTTTTTCCGCTTGGCCGACGGCAGGCGCTGTTCGCCATGCTGCTGTGTCTGGTGCTGACGGTGGACACGGTACCCGCCCTGCGCGCAAGCGCGCTGGAGCTGATCGCCGACGGCGGAGCCGCGGCGGCCGAGGTCGCCGAGCCGCTCACCGCGGATCGCGTGATCGTCGTGGGCGGGGAGAGCGGCGAAGCGGAGTTTGCCTTTGAAGGCGGGCGAAAGGTCACAGTCACACAGAAGGAAAGCCGCTCCTACGCGACCACACGCACCGGCGAAACGCTGCCCGCGCTGCTGCGGCGCATGGGTCTGACGGTCGGCCCGATGGAGCTGGTCAAGGTGGACCTTTCCGAGCCGGAGATCACCGCGGAGATCGCCGCGAGCCTGACCTATTACGAGAGCCGCACCGAGAAGGCGGAGCATACCACAGTCTACACCGAGACCTTCCGCCTCCCCAAGGGCGAGGTGGAGGTTTGGCAGCAGGGCTTTGACGGTACGCGCGACGTGGTGTACGAGGTCGTTTATGCCGACGGCGAGCTGGTCTCCCGTCAGGCGGTCGCGGAGGAGAACAACACCAGCGTCACGGAATACGCCTACATCGGCACGCTGGTCACGCAGGCGCAGGCGGGCGACACCGTCAAGTCCGTTGTGAAGGATGCGGACGGCAGCGGCTACCTTTTGATGAACTCCGGCGATGCGCTGCATTTCTCCGGCTCGATGGCGGTCACCTGCACGGCGTACACCACGGGGTACGACGGCGTCGGTACCATCACCGCGACCGGTACGACCGTCCGGCGCGGCTGCGTGGCGGTGGATAAACGGGTCATTCCGCTGGGGACGAATATGTTCATCACCACCGCCTCCGGCTCCTACACCTACGGCATGGCCCGTGCGGAGGATACGGGCGTGCGCGGCGCGAAGATCGACCTTTTTATGGACTCTTACGACGAGTGCATCCAGTTCGGCCGCCGCAGCGCCACCGCCTATTTTCTCGATTAAAAAAAAGGGAAGCTGCTGAGAAAACAGCTTCCCTTTTTGTCGGGGCAAAGCCTGCTCAGAACAGCAGCTCGTAGAGCATTTTTACGAACAGGAGACCCAGCACGACAAAGATCATGCCGCGCACCTTCGTGCTGCCGCCGCGCATGGCGTAGCGCGCACCGCAGTAGGCGCCGAGCATATTGCATACCGCCGCGGGAACTGCCAGCAGCCAAAGGACCTTGCCGTTGAAGATGAACAGGACCGCCGAGGCGATGTTGGACGCAAGGTTCGCCACCTTCGCGCAGCCGGATGAGGTGAGCAGATCCATCGACAGCGCCATCGTGAACGCCATGATCATGAAGGTCCCCGTCCCCGGACCGATGAGTCCGTCGTAGCAGCCGAGGCCGAGACCGATCAGCGCGGCGCGTACGGCCTCCTCGCGCGGGGCGTATTCCCGCGCGGGGGCGTCACTCTCCTTGCCGAAGTCCTTCTTGAGCATCAGCAGCACCGCGGCGCAGGGGAGGGCGACGAGCATCAGGACCTTCAGAATGTCTTCGGGAATGAGCAGAGCGATCTTCGTGCCGACCGCCGCGCCCGCCAGCGCGCCGATGCCGGCGATAAGGGCGGGACGCAGGCGGATCTTGCCACCGCGGAAGTATTTGAACGAGGCGAGCGCCGTGCCGAAGCCGTTGACGACCTTGTTCGTACCCATGGCGAAATGGGGCGGGATGCCCGCCATCAGATAGGCGGGCAGAGTGATGAGTCCGCCGCCGCCTGCGACGGAATCCACAAAGCCGCCGAGGAAGATCAGCGGCAAAACGACCAGTAAGATCTGCGGTGTGAGTTCCATGAGATGCGCTCCTTTTTTCTTTCTTTGCCGAATATAGCACAGACGCAAAAAAAATGCTACTCTTTTTCGCGCCGCTGTGGTAAAATATTTCCGATCCATCAACGCGCAAGGAGAAACGGTATGGAGCATTGCGACATTGCCGCCATTGAGACGCTGCTGCGCCGTCACGGCTTTCATTTCAGCAAGTCTATGGGACAGAATTTCCTCATCGACGCGTCTGTCCCCGCCGCCATCGCCGAGGCGAGCGGCGCGGGAGAGAAAAACGGTGTATTGGAGATCGGTCCGGGCATCGGCGCGCTCAGCCATGAGCTTTGCCGCCGCGCGAGCAGGGTCGTCGCCGTCGAGCTGGACAGGACGCTGCTCCCCATCCTCGACGAGACGATGGCGAATTACGGAAATTTCGAGGTCGTTTCCGCCGACATTCTAAAGACCGATATTCCCGCGCTCGTGCGGGAAAATTTTGCGGGGCTGACGCCCATCGTCTGTGCCAACCTGCCCTACAACATCACCACCCCTGCCATCACCGCACTCGTGGAAGCGAAGTGCTTTGAAAGCATCACGGTCCTCGTGCAGAAGGAGGTCGCCGAGCGCCTGTGCGCCGCGCCGGGGACCGCCGCCTACGGTGCGTTCTCGGTCTATATGCAGTACCACACCAAGCCGGAGCTGCTCTTCGAGGTCGGACGCGAGTGCTTCCAGCCGCAGCCGAAGGTCACCTCCGCGGTGCTGCGCGCCGTGCTGCGTAAGACGCCGCCGGTCGCGGTGGAGGACGAGAAATTCTTCTTCCGCGTGGTCTACGCCGCCTTTGCCCTGCGCCGCAAAACGCTCGTCAACAGCCTGATGACCGGTTTCGGAAGCCAGCTCACCAAGGAGCAGGTGGCCGAGGCGGTCGTTTCCGCAGGGCTGGAGCCGACGGTCCGCGGCGAAAAGCTGGGGCTGGAGGCGTTCGCCCGCCTTGCCCGCACATTGGCGGAGCGCGTGCCGACTTGACAAAGCGGGTCGATTTATAGAAAATATTGATGGAAATCATTATTGCTATTGATAGTCCTTTCTGCTACACTTTTGAAACAGGAGGACTCTCAATAGCAATTTTTCTCTGTGCATCGGTCAGCTCCCTCTCCCCGCGGGGATGACAGCGAACCACACAGCCACGGGGTAAAAATTTTTTCATTTGCCTCGCGGATATGCTGAAGAGGAAAGAAACGAGATGACAACACCCAAAAGCAAGACCGCTTTGAAGTGGATGGACGCGGCAAGCGCCCTGACGCGCAACGAGGCCGTTCTGTCCTGGATGGACGAGATGGCCGCCATCACCCAGCCGGACAGGATCGTTTGGATCACCGGTGAGGAGGAACAGCTCGAAGCGCTGCGGAAGCAGGCTGTCGAGGAGGGCATCCTCATCAAGCTCAACGAGTATAAGCTCCCCGGCTGCTATCTCCACCGCACCGATCCGGACGATGTCGCCCGTGTCGAGGACCGCACCTTTATCTGCTGTGAGCGGGAAGAGGACGCCGGTCCCACCAACCATTGGATGGACCCCAAGGAGATGTACGCGAAGATGTATGCTCTGGCAGACGGCGCCTACAAGGGCCGCACCATGTATGTCATTCCGTATTCCATGTCCATCATCGGCTCGCCGTTTGCCAAGTACGGCTTTGAGCTGACGGACTCCATCTACGTCGTTTTGAATATGGCTATCATGACCCGTATCGGCAAGGCCGTGTGCGACGCGCTCGGCGACGATACCGGTTTTATCAAGGGACTGCACTGCCAGTGCAATCTCGATAAAAACAACAAGTACATTGTCCACTTCCCGCAGGACGACACCATCATTTCCATCAACTCCAACTACGGCGGCAATGTACTCCAGGGCAAGAAGTGCTTCGCGCTTCGCATTGCCTCCAACCTCGGCCGCCAGGAGGGCTGGATGGCGGAGCATATGCTCATCCTCGGCATCCAGAACCCGCGCGGTGAGATCAAGTACATTTCCGCCGCCTTCCCCTCCGCCTGCGGCAAGACGAACCTTGCCATGCTCATTCCGCCCGAGGGCCTGCAGCGCTGGGGCTGGCGCGTTTGGTGCGTGGGCGACGACATCGCGTGGCTGCGCGTCGGCAAGGACGGCCGCCTCTGGGCGGTGAACCCCGAAAACGGCTTCTTCGGCGTCGCACCCGGCACCTCCATGAAGTCCAACCCCAACGCCCTCATCTCCACGCATAAGGACACCATCTTCACCAATGTCGCGCTCGACCTGAGCGACAACACCGTTTGGTGGGAGGGACTGAACAAGACCCCGCCCGCCCGCGCGATCGACTGGCGCGGCCGCCCGTGGACGCCGCAAAGCCCCGAAAAGGCGGCGCACCCCAACAGCCGCTTCACCGCGCCCGCGCGCAACTGCCCGTGCCTGAGTCCCGAGTTCGATAATCCCGAGGGCGTTCCCATCAGCGCCATCATCTTCGGCGGCCGCCGCGCCAAGACCGCTCCGCTGGTCTACCAGTCCTTCAACTGGCAGCACGGCGTTTTCGTCGGCTCCATCATGGCGTCGGAGACCACCGCCGCCGCGACCGGTCAGGTCGGCGTCGTGCGCCGTGACCCCATGGCGATGCTGCCCTTCTGCGGTTACCACATGGGCGACTACTGGCAGCATTGGCTGGATATGGGCAAGAAGATCCCCAAGCCGCCCAAGATCTTCAATGTCAACTGGTTCCGCACCGACGACGAGGGCCACTTCGCATGGCCCGGCTTCGGCGACAATATGCGCGTGCTGCAATGGATCATTTCCCGCGCGGACGATGAGATCGGCGCGGCGGAGACCGCCCTCGGCTATGAGCCGAACACGCACGACATCGACATGGAGGGCCTTGAGATGTCCATGTACGATATGCGCCGCCTGCTCTCCGTCGACCGCGACCTCTGGCTGCAGGAGTGCGAGGACGCCCGCGCCTACTACGAGAAGATCGGCAAGGTACCCGAGGAGCTGTACGAGGAGCTGGACGCGCTCGAGATGCGTCTCAACCGCGGCTATAAGAGAAAGTGAGCCGCCCGCAAACGACCAAAACGCAAAAAGGAACGCCGTCCGTCGGGCGGCGTTCCTTTTTTGCGTGCGTTATTCCTGCGGACCCTCCGCATGGCCGGCGGGCGTGTCTTCACCGGAGGGCGCGCCTTCCGGTGCCTCTGCTTCGCGGCGGGCGGCCTCCTCGGCGGCTTCGCGCGCGGCAAGGACCGCGTTGCCGACCTCGCGGAGCGTCATGCCCTCGCCGGTCAGGTCGGCGGTCATCGCGGGATCGACCGGTACGCCGAGGTACATATTGTTGCCGTAGGTGTACGCGCCGGTCGTCACGGCAATGGCGTGGCCGTATTCGTTGAGCAGCGCGCCGCCGCTCGACCCGCGGGATATGGTCGCGTCGCTCACGATGCACGGCAGCGTGGAGAGATCGGCGTCGTGCGCCGTGGCGCTCACCACGCCCTGACTCATCGCGAGCCCAAGACCCAGCGGGTTGCCGATGGCGTACACCACATCGCCCACGCGCACCTCGTCCGTTCCGGCAAGCACGATGCTGTTGAAGCGCGCGGCGGTCTCACCGAGCGTATTCGCGCGGGAAATGCGGATCACCGCGATGTCGATGTCCGCATCGTAGTAGAGGACGCTCTCGATGGCAAACACCTCGCCGGTGACGAGCGTTGCCGTGCCGTAGACCGCCCCGTCGATGGAGTGGTAATTCGTCACGGCAAGGCCGTCGGGCGAAATGAGGAACGCGCTCGCGTTCGAGGAGGATGTGCGCTCCTCCTCGGCGGCCTGCATCGCCTCGTCGTTATACAGCTCAAGCCGCAGCACGGCGGAGAGGTAGCGGTCGGCGGTCTGCCGCGCGGTCAGGCGCTCGCCCCGCAGCCCAAGCGTATCCGCAGCGTCGGCGGAGCAAAGCTTTCTGTCCAGCAAAACGCCGAGCAGCGTGTGACCGTCCGCGGTGGGATAGGTCAGCGCGCCGAGCGCCGTTTCAAACAAATCGCCGCGCGTGAGCGATCCGCTGAGGGCGCGGGGGACGAGACCGATGCGCTGCGCCATCCGCGCTGGGCTGACGCCAAGCTCGCCGCCGTAGCCGAGGGCGCGCAGCAGCATCGCGCACCACACCTCCGCGTCCAGCGCGCCGTTCGGCGCATACTCCTCCGGGGAGAGCAGGGCGTGGTAGGCACAGTAGTTCACGGCGCTCCGCGCCCAGGTGGGAATGTTTTTCCAGCCGCACCAGCGACGGTCGGCGTTGGCGGCCTTCTCCGCGCCGAGCATACGCACGAGCAGCGCGGCGGCCTGCTCCTGCGTGGCGTCGTCGGCGGCGGCATATCCACGCCCCGTGCCGCTTACGAGACCGAGCGAGGAGAGCGCCCGCGCGGCGCGCGTTCCCTCGCCCTCCAGCGCCTGCGCGCAGGGAACGAGAGAAACGGTCAGCGCGAGGGCGCAGAGAAGCGTCAGCAGTTTTTTCTTCATGGGGATACCTCCGAATTGCATTTGCTGCGCCTATTATGACACAGTTCGCCGCGCGCTTCAACCGTTTTTCGGCGCCGCCTCTGCCAGAATTTTCCATGGACGGCGGCGCGCCGCCGCGCTAAAATGCACATAGAAGCGCCGCGCGGGGCATATCCATGGAAAAACGATGCTGTTCGATGGAGGACTTACCATGCGGAAATTTGCTGCGCTCGTGTTGTCCGGAATGCTGCTGCTTTCCCTCCCCGCCTGCCGCACGGGGGAGAATGAGGCCCGCGCGGAGGAGCTGCGCGGGCGCTATGCCGCGCTCACGGCTTACTCCGCCGCCGCTGAGGTCGCGCTCCCGCGCGAGGAGGGCGACGCGCGCTACACGCTCCGCTTTGACGCGGACGGGGAGGAGACGCGCGTCACCGTGCTTGCGCCCGAGCTGCTCGCGGGGGTGACGGCGCGCCTGAGCGCCGACGCGCTCAAGCTGGAATACGATGGGCTGGTACTCGACGCGGGCGGCGCGGTCGAGGGCCTGAGCGCCGTGAACTGCGTCCCGCTGACGCTGCGCGCGGTGGGCGATGGGTATCTTTTGGAGCAGAACGAGGAGACCCTCGGCGATACGGAGCGCACGCTCCGCCTTTCGCTTGAAAGCGAAGCGAGCGGCAGTACGCTGCGCTATACGGTCTGGTTCACGCCGGACGGCGCGCCGCTGTACGCCGAAATCGCGGAAAATGAGGAGATTGCCGCATTTATAGAGTTTACGAGCTTCACTTTTTGTGATACAATGGCATCGGACGGAAGCGCCGCCGCGGAATAGGAGCGGACGGCACGCGCCGTTACACCGATATGGAAAGCAGTGAACTTAAAATGGAGAGTACACTGAAGCGGACCTGGGCGGAGATCAATCTGGATAACCTGACGCACAACTTTGAGACCATACGCAAGCAGGTGGGTCCGAAAGCAAAGCTCCTCGGCGTGGTGAAGGCGGACGCCTACGGCCACGGCGCGGTGCGTGTGGCGAGGCACCTTGAAAAACTCGGCGCGGGCTATCTCGCCGTGTCGAACCTCGACGAGTGCGAGGAACTGCGCGTGAACGGGATCACGCTTCCCATCCTGATGCTGGGCTTTACCCCGGCCGAGCAAGCGGAGCGCATCCTGAAAAACGACATGACGCAGGCGGTGCCGAACCTTGCCATCGCTGAGGCGTATTCCGCTGCCGCCGTGCGCGCGGGCGGAACGATGAAGGTCCATGTTAAGCTCGACACCGGCATGGGCCGCCTCGGCTTCCAATGCGACGACGCGCATTTCGACGCGAGCCTGCGCGACATTCTGAAGGTCCTTACGCTGCCCGGGCTGGATGTGGAGGGCGTGTTCACGCACTTCTGCGTCAGCGACGAGGCGGCGGACGAGTGCGTGGAATTTACGAAGATCCAGCACGAGCGCTTCCTCCGCATGATCGACGCGGCGGAGACGCAGGGGCGTTTCCAATTCCGCCTGCACCATTGCTGTAACGCGGGCGGCATCGCCAGCTATCCCGAGTGGGCGTGGGACATGGTGCGCTGCGGCATCATTCTCTACGGCACGGGCGACCTTGCCGAGCAGATGGGCATGAAGCCCGTTATGACCGTCAAGACCACCGTTTCCACCATCAAGGACTTTGACCCCAACACCTCCATCAGCTACGGCCGCCGGTTTTTCACGACAAGACCCAGCCGCATCGCGGTGCTGCCCATCGGCTACGCCGACGGCCTCTTCCGCGCGCTCTCCGGCAAGCTGCGCGTGCTGACGCCTTACGGCGAGGCGCAGCAGGTCGGGCGCATCTGCATGGATATGTGCATGATCGACGCGACCGACCTCCCGCAGCTCAAGGTCGGCGACGAGATCGAGGTGTTCGGCGGGCATCAGCTCATCGAGACCGCCGCAAAGCAATGCGGCACCATCAGCTACGAGCTGCTCTGCGCCGTCAGCAAGCGCGTGCCGCGGTATTACTACCTCGGCGGCAAATGCGTTGACCACAATCTCCAGCTCCTCGGATAAGCACCGCCTCCGCGCCTCCGGCATAGGATAGCGCGGGTGGGATGCGGAGAAATTGACGCGCACTTCGTATAAATCCCGCCCGAGTGTGGGAGAATGAAAGTGACCCGCCGACCGAGCGCGGGAACTTCTTCTCGGAGTGTGAACGAAGCGTGGATACCAATGTCAGACGAGGCGATATTTATTACGCCGACCTCTCTCCCGTGGTCGGGAGCGAGCAGGGCGGCGTGCGTCCGGTGCTCATCATTCAAAACGACACCGGCAACCGCTACAGCCCAACGGTGATCGCCGCCGCCATCACGTCCCAGACGAACAAGGCAAAGCTGCCGACGCATATTTCGCTCTCCGCGCCGGACCACGGCCTGCCGCGCGACAGCGTGGTGCTGCTCGAGCAGGTCCGCACGCTTGACAAGCGCCGGCTGCGCGAACGCATGGGACGCGTGGACGGCGAGCTGATGGAACGCATTGACGCGGCCATCGCGGTGAGCTTCGGGCTGCAGAACACGCAGCTGCTATAGAGCCGCAGGGGGGAGGGACGCACCGCCCTCTCTCCTCCGGCGAGAGTCCCCACCGCTCCACGGAAGAAAAGGAAGGTACATACATGAAGAAACAGCACAAGGCCCTCACGCGGCTCTTTACGCTCCTGCTCACGAGCCTGACGCTTTTGAGCATTTCCGTCATGGCTGCGGGAACGGCCGGTACATCCGAGGACCCGCTCGTGACGCTCAGCTATCTCAACGGAAAGTTCCTGCCGGAGCTGCTCGGCACGGTGGACGAAAAGCTCGCCGCGCGCGAGGGCGAGACCGCGAAGGCGCTCGCCGCGCAGGTGGACGCAGACCTTGCGCGGCTGGAGGAGCAGTACGGCGGGCAGACGCCCGCAGAGGGCGAAGCCTCCGGCACGGTGGACAGCTTTGTGGTCGTGACGATGACGAACGGCCAGACGCTTTACGGCGCCATCGGCTGCGAGGTCATGCTGCGCGTCGGCACGGCGGCCGCCGTTTCGCCGTCCAGCCCGGGCCTTATTGACGCGACCTCGGCATCGACCCTGGAAAACGGCAGGAGCCTTGTGAAAAACCATCTCTATATGATGACCATTTCGGACCGCGGGGTGAAGGCGACCGCCGCCACCACCAAGGTCCTCGTCCGCGGGACATATGAGGTAAAGTAAAACGGAAATAAACAAAGCTGCCTGTGCATAGACTGTACAGGCAGTTTTTCTGTCCGGAGAGGCACGGAGGGAGGCGGGTGCATGGAATACGGCAGGGAAACGGACGGGCGCGGCGTCTGGCAGAGGGGCGCGGCGGCACGCTTTTCCATGGGACGCTGGGAGCTGGCGTTCTCCCATGCTCTCCGGCGCGAAGCGCACGGGCGGGCGGAATATGCTCTCCCGTATTCGCCCGCGCAGCCGTGGCCGCTGCCGGAGCTTTTCTGCTTTGCCCGCGTGCAGACCATCGGCGGGCAGGAGTACATCATCTATGCCTTTGACGAAAAGAAAGCCCCAATATTTTGAAAAAAGTGAAAATTATGTCTACCAATTGACAAGGGAGTGTGCTACAATACCAATGGCAGAGTACCCAAACGAAAGAAAATGAGGTGTACAGACGATGAAATGCCCCTATTGCGGCTATAAGGAAAGCAAGGTCGTGGATTCCCGTCCGGCGGAGGAGGGCAGCAGCATTCGCCGCCGCCGCGAGTGCCTGTCCTGCGAAAAGCGCTTTACCACCTATGAAACGGTGGAAAGTCTGCCGATGGTCGTCATCAAAAAGGACGGCAGCCGCCAGAGCTTCGACCGCAGCAAGGTGCTGCGCGGCATGATCCGCGCCTGCGAAAAGCGCCCCGTTCCCTTCGACGAACTGGAGCGTATCAGCGAGGAGATCGAGCAGAATTTGCAGAACTCCCTCGAGCGCGAGGTCTCGACCGAGGCCATCGGCGAGCAGGTGATGGATAAGCTTCGCAGCGTGGACGAGGTCGCCTATGTCCGCTTCGCTTCCGTTTACCGCCAGTTCAAGGACATCGACACCTTCATGCACGAACTGAACAAGCTTCTTGCCGACAAGACCTGAGAGGGTCTACAGAATATTCCGGATGGAGACCGCCTCCATCTCGCGCAGGAGCGTGAGCTGCGTGAGCAGGTCCGCGGTGTTGGCGCGGAATTCCGCCGCTTCCTCGCTTTCGGCATAGCTGCGCGACACGGCAAACAGAGCCTCCGCCGCGTCCAGCTCCGCATGCTCGACCATGATGTGGAAGTAGGTCTGCCGTGCGTTCCATGCGTCGTAAACGCGGTCGAGCGTTTCGCGCACCGTGTCCCAGTCCTCCGTCTCGGCGGCGGGCAGGGTGGTCTCCAGCGCGGCGCACCAGTCCTCCACGCTCTGCGCGACGGTGCGCGCGTTCCAGAGCGATGCGCCGAGCAGCAGCGCGAGAGCGAGCAGTGGAGCGAGCCAATGCTTCATTTGCCCGCCTCCTTTCCGATGCACAGGACTTTGCCCGCCCCATCGATGGACAGCAGCAGCACCTCCCGCGCGTCGCGGAAGCCGTGCGCGGCAAGCTGCCGCGCGAGCCATGTGCGGTCAAGGGCGCAGTAGGCGAGGTTATCCTCCAGCACGCGCCCGCCGTTGATGAGAATGGTCGGCAGGAACAAGTCGTCTTTGACCGCCCGCCCCAGCTGGCGGGGCGTCGCGGGCTGCTCCGAGGGATAGAGCAGCACGGAGAGCTGTCCGTTCGTTTCCAGAATAGCGTACTTCACGGTCGTAAGGTCGGTCACGCCCTGGCTTCGCAGCTCCTCCACCAGTTCGTCGAGCGTGAAGCGGTTCGAGCGCATGGCGGCCTGCTGCAGCTGTCCGTCCTTGATGAGCGTGGTCGGACTGCCGCACACCAGCCGCCGCAGGCGGATGGAGCGCATGCAGCCGCACGAGAGCAGCATCGAGAGCGCCAGCAGCGTCACGATCGGCACCACGCCGTTGATGAGCGGAATGCCGAAGTCCTGCATCGGCACGGCGGCAAGGTCGGAAATGAGCATCGTGAGTACCAGCTCGGTCGGCTCCAGCTCGCCGATCTGGCGCTTGCCCATCAGCCGCAGGCCGAGCATGATGATGAAGTATAAAAGGATCGTGCGTATAAACGCGGTGGCCATGGCGAAGCCTCCTTGCAAAGATCGTTCGCCTTACTTTGCCCCGCGCGGGAACATTTTATTGCATTCCTCCGTCTTATCCGGACGGTGGAGGTATATTTTTCAAGCACAGACGGAGAAAGGAGATTTTCGGAGAAAAACCGACATAAGCGCCATGAGCCTCTTTTGCAGAGGACAACGAGGCGGGAGGTGATCGAATTTTCGGCGGATGCCTCCCCGTGCGGTTCCGGCGCGCACACAGCCGACAAATACGCGGGCGACCGCGGAACAAAGGGGCTGTGACGGAACGGAAAGGTGAAGTATTCTGTGCGTTTCCCCTTTTGATCGGCAGGGCGTACCGCGCCCTGCGGCGGAGCCGTGCGGTTCGCCGTCTATTTTGAGAACATAAAGGAGAAATTTTTTAATATGTGTGGTATCGTTGGATATGTTGGCAGCGAGCAGGCTGCCCCCATTCTGCTGGACGGCCTTGCCCGTCTGGAATACCGCGGCTACGACAGCGCGGGCATTGCGGTCGTTTCCCCGCGGCACGAGCTTCAGGTCCATAAATCCGTGGGCCGTCTCAAGGTCCTCAGCGACCTTATTCACGGCGGCGCGGATGTGGAGGGTACGATCGGCATGGGCCATACCCGCTGGGCGACCCATGGCGCACCGAACGACATCAACTCCCACCCGCATGTCAGCGAGGGCGGCAAGTTCGCCGTTATTCACAACGGCATCATCGAAAACTATGTAGAGATCAAGGAATTTCTCGTTTCGCAGGGCGTGACCTTCCGATCCGAAACGGATACCGAGGTCGTGGCGCAGCTGCTCGAGTTTTACTACAACGAGTGCGGCGACTTCTTTGAGTCCGTCGGCCGTGTGCTGCGCCGCATCGAGGGCGCCTACGCCCTCGGAATGCTCTGTGCCGACTGTCCGGACCGCATCATTGCCGCGCGTAAGGACGCGCCGCTGCTGCTCGGCTTCGGCGAGGGGTGCAGCTTCCTTGCGAGCGACGCGACCGCCATCATCAAGCATACCCGCGATGTGGTGTATATGGACGACGGTGAGATCGCCGTACTCACACGCGGCGGCATCCAGCTCTATAACGCCATGCAGCAGCCCATCGAAAAGGAGCATCACCACATCGAGTGGGAGGTCAGCGCGGCGGAAAAGGGCGGCTACCCGCACTTCATGCTCAAGGAGATCATGGAGCAGCCGGACGCGCTGCGCCATGCCATCGCGCCGCGTCTGCGCGGCGGCGAGATCGTGTTCGACGATCTCAAGCTCCCGCCGGAGAGGATCGCGGCGTTCACCCGCATTTTCATCGTCGCCTGCGGGTCAAGCTACCACGTCGGCATGGTCGGCAAGTACAATCTGGAGCATCTGCTGCGCCGGAGCGTCGAGGTCTGCCTTGCCAGCGAGTTCCGCTACAGCGACCCCGTCATTGATGAGAAGACGCTCGTCATCATCATCAGCCAGTCCGGCGAGACGCTCGATACCATGGCCGCGCTGCGCGAGGCGAAAAAGCGTGGGGCGTACATTCTCTCCATCGTCAATGTGGTCGGCTCATCCATTGCCCGCGAGAGCGACGATGTACTCTACACCTGGGCGGGGCCGGAGATCGCCGTGGCCACCACTAAGGCCTATTCTACCCAGCTTGCCGTGCTGGACATGGTCGGCCTTGCCTTTGCAAGGCTCCTCGGCACGGTGGACGAGGAGGAGTATGCCGAAGCGGTGCGCGAGCTTTCGCTCCTGCCGGATAAGGTCAAGGAAACGCTGGACCGCTGCGAGGACATTCAGAAGTACGCCGCGCAGCACTTCCACCACGAGAGCGTCTTTTTCATCGGCCGCAACCTTGACTATGCCCTCGGCATGGAGGGTTCGCTCAAGCTCAAGGAGATCAGCTATATCCACTCCGAAGCCTACGCCTCCGGCGAGCTGAAGCACGGCACGATCTCTCTCATCGAGGATGGGACCCTTGTCATCGCGCTGGGTACCTACGGTCCGCTCTTCGACAAGGCGATGAGCAATGTCGTGGAGGTCAAGGCGCGCGGCGCGGATGTGCTGGCACTCACCACGGAGAGTCACCGCGGCGAAATGGCGAAGACCGTCGATCATGTCCTCACCATTCCCGATACGGCGAAAATGCTCCTGCCCTCGCTCGGCGTTGTGCCGCTCCAGCTTTTCGCGTATTACATCGCCCTCCAGCGCGGCTGCGACATCGACAAGCCCCGCAACCTCGCAAAGTCCGTCACCGTGGAATAAGGAAAACGCAGAAAAAGGAAGCTCCGGCAGCCGCCGGAGCTTCCTTTTTCTGCGCCGTGAAGCGCTATTTTCTTACATAGTAGGCGTAATATTCCTCAAATGTCAGGTCGTTTTCATAGATGAAGGCGGCGGCCTCCGTGCCGATATAGCGGTAATGCCACGGCTCGAACTTGTAGCCGGTGATGTACTCCATGCCGTCGCCGTAGCGGAGGATGAAGCCGAAGCGGTGCGCGTTGTCGCGCATCCATTGAAACTGCTTTGTGTTCTTAAAGCCGTTGAGCGTGCCGCCGGGGGCGATGACATCCAGCGCAAGACCGGTCTGATGCTCGCTGTAGCCCGCGCGGGCGGAGAAGCGGTCGGTCACCGCCTCGCTGTACTGCGTGCGGTAGCGGGCGTACAGGTTTTTCTGCGTCCAATAGCTGCGGTAGGGCGAGGCGTTCACCAGCCGTAGCCCCGCTTCGTTCCACATGGCCTCGACCATTTTACAGAAAGCGTCCTCGGCCTCGCTTTTGAGCTTGCCGAAGTTGGAGTAGGCCGGTTCGACCGTCACAAGGTCGTCCGGCACATAGTCGCTCGCCAGACGGCTGTATTTGTTTACGAGAATGAGGTTGCCGTCCGCGGGGTCTGCGTCCACGGCGGAGGTGAAGCGCGGCAGGTCGTTGTCCGTGTTCACGATGCGAAGCACCTGCTCGAGCGTCCACGAGCCGCCCGTGCCGCAGGAAAGATAGCGCTCCGCGCGGGTCACATCGTAGTGCGGCAGCTTTGCCAGCGCCTCCAGAAGCGCCGGTCCGGTCAGCGTATTCGCGGGTGTCTGCGCCAGCACATCCAGCTCTGCCTCGCTCAGCGCGGGCTGCTCCGCGGCAGGGGCAGCGGGCGCTTTGGCAGCGGAGGTCTCCGCCGCGGGCGCGGCAGGCTCCAGGCACAGCAGCAGACTCAGCGTGAGGGCGAATAGCGGTTCGGAAAACATGAGGGACCATCTCCAAATAAGAATTTCAATCTAAGCGACGGTTTGCGGGCGAGAGCCGCTCGCCCTCGACCGTCAGCACACAGTAGGTCGGGCGGCGGTAGTCGCCGATGCTGCCGGGGTTGATGAGCCACAGACCGTCGTGGCAGTCGATGAGCGGCGTGTGCGTGTGGCCGAACAGCAGCGCCTTTGCGCCGCGCTCACGCGCCGCATAGGACGCACGCAGCAGCGAATATTTCACGCCCAGCGTATGGCCGTGGCAGAGCAGCGTGGGAACTCTGACGAAAAAGACGAGCCGCTCGGGGTCCTCGAAGCGGCCGAGGTCGCAGTTTCCGGGTACCTGCTCGAGCGGGAGGCGGGGATAGAGACGGTGCAGCTCCTCCGCATCGCGCCAGCCGTCGCCGAGATGAACGACGGCGTCGAGCGTTTCCGCGCCCTCCTGCTCCACGGCGCGGAGCATCGGCTCCACCCTGCCGTGCGAATCGGAAAACACAAGGATTTTCACAGCAGCGCCGCCACCCCGTAGGTCAAAAGCGAGATGATGCCGCCCGCGATCAGCACGCCGAGCGTGATGGCGGGAATGGCATTTTTCAGCCGCAGGTCCATCACCGCCGCGATCAGCGCGCCGGTCCATGCGCCGGTGCCGGGCAGCGGGATAGCCACGAAAAGCAGCAGACCCCATGTCTGATACCGCACGACCTTGTCGCTCTTGCTCCACGCCTTCTGCTCCAGCTTGTCTACCCAGCGGCCGAGCTTCGGGATATGTACGCGGACCCATGCGAAAATACGGCGCGTGAAAAGAATAAGAAACGGTACGGGCAGCATATTGCCGAGAAAGGCCGCAAGAAAGGCCTCGCCCAGGGGCAGGCCCATCGCCACGCCCGCGGGCAGACCGCCGCGCAGTTCGACGATGGGGAGCATGGAGATGAGCATGGTGGCGAGAAATTTCCCCTCACCCGCCGCCAGCAGCCATTGTGTGATCGCTTCCGTCATGAGCCGTGTCCTTTCGAAAAATCTTCTAACCCGTTTATTATACCGACCATGCGCGCAAAAAACAAGAAAAGATTTTGCTCAAATGGGAGAAGGGAAGAAAGGGAGAGGGGGAACGGCACAAGGACCGTTCCCCCTTCCCGTATGCAAGCTCAGCGCTGGTTGGTGTTCTGATTGCCGTTCTGGTTCTGGTTCTGGTTGGTGTTCTGCTCCTTGTTCTGGTTCTTCTCCTTCATGTGTCCGCCTCCTTTCCTGCGTTCTGCTACGGGGAATAGTCTCCCCGACCAAAAGAGGAAATATACACCGAAATTTCCGCAAATTATCGTTGACAAACGCCCCGCGCGGTGGTATCATACCTACGCAAAACAAAGAAGAACGGCAGCATCCGTTCTCACCTCCAGCGGAAAGCAAAGGGGTCAATGATCGAAAAAGCGCGCGGGCGCTTTGCGTTTGTTGTACGGGTGCGGCATGGCTGCGCTCGTTTTTTGTTTGCAAAAATGATTTAATGGAGGTGCTTTGGTATTAGCAAGGATGTGCATCAGCTCAATGAGGACATTCGCGACAGCGAGATTCGTCTGATCGGCGCGACCGGCGAACAGCTCGGCATCATGTCTGCCGCTCAGGCGCAGAGGATCGCCGACGAACAGGGGCTTGATCTTGTCAAGATCTCCCCGCAGGCTACGCCCCCTGTGTGCAAGCTCATGGATTACGGCAAGTTCCGCTTTGAACAGGGCAAGCGCGAGAAGGAAGCAAAGAAGAATCAGCATGTGGTCGAGATCAAAGAGATCCGTATGTCTCCCGGCATCGATGTCGGCGATTTCAACACAAAGCTCAAGAATGCCCAGAAATTCCTTGCCGACGGCAACCGCGTCAAGGCGTCGGTCCGCTTCCGCGGCCGCGAGATGGCGCATACCGACATCGGCAGAGACCTGCTGGTGCGCTTCGCCGAGCAATGTGCCGAAGTGGCGACATTGGATAAAGAACCCAAGCTGGAAGGACGCAGTATGTCCATCTTCCTCTCCCCGAAAACCGGAAAGTAAAGCCCGCATCACAATACACGAAAAGGAGAAACTACCATGCCCAAGCTGAAAACCCACAGCGGTTCCAAAAAGAGATTCAACAAGACCAAGACCGGCAAGATCAAGATGGCTAAGGCCTTCAAGAGCCACATCCTGACCAAGAAGCCCACCAAGCGTACCCGTCACCTGCGCGCGGGCGGCTATGCCGACGCGACCGTCGCCGGTACCATCCGCAAGATGATCCCCTACAAATAAGATAATTACGATACGCTTTAAGGAGGCTTACAAATATGGCACGTGTTAAAGGCGCGATGATGACGCGCAAGAGAAGAAACAAGACCCTGAAGCTTGCCAAGGGCTACTGGGGCAACAAATCCCGTCACTTCAAGATGGCCAATCAGGCCGTGATGAAGTCCCTGACCTACGCTTACACCGGCCGCAAGCTCAAGAAGAGAGATTTCCGCAGCCTGTGGATCACCCGTATCTCCGCCGCCTGCAAGATGAACGGCATGAACTACTCCACCTTCATGCACGGCCTGAAGGTCAAGGGCATCGAGATCAACCGCAAGATGCTCAGCGAGATGGCGATCAACGACGCCGCCGCTTTCACCGCTCTTTGCGACCTCGCGAAGAACGCGTAAAAAGGAAAACGAAAAGAGACGCTGCAAAAGCGTCTCTTTTTGCGTCTGTGCGCGGTGTTTATTCCTCCTCCGCGGGCGAAGCCTCCGGCGCATCTTCCGGCTCCTCCCAGTCGACCATCGTCGCGACCAGCCGGTGGATGGGCGTGCCAAGCTCATGGAACTTCGCCTCGTAATCCGTCATCACGCCGACGACGCCGTGCGCGTGCAGGTCGTCCGTGACCTCGGAGAGCGTGAAGCCGAAGCGCGGGATCTCCTCCACCGACCACGCGAACAGCGGCGCGTTGTCCGTTTTGAAATGGAGCTGTCCGCCGTCCCGAAGCACCTTGCGGTAGAGCTTGAGGAAGTTGCCGTGCGTCAGGCGGCGCTTGGCGTGGCGCTTCGTCGGCCACGGGTCGCAGAAATTGACGTAGATGCGGTCTACCTCGCCGGCGACAAAAAACTCCGGCAGGATATTCGCGTTCGCGTCGATGAAACGGACATTGTGCAGCCCCTCGGCGGCGCAGCGCTCCATGGCGACGACCATCGCGTCCGGCACCATCTCCACCGCGATGAACAGCACATCCGGCTCGGCGGCGGCGGTAAGCGCGGTGAAGCGGCCCTTGCCGCAGCCCAGCTCCACGCGCAGCTCGCGCGCCTCCGGCATCAACTCGCGCCAATGGCCGCGGTGGGCGATGGGGTCCTTGATCTGCAGCTCCGCGCAGCGCTCCATGCGCGGCAGCAGGTTCTTCTTTTTTCTCATCCGCATGGGAAAATACCTCGCTTCTGTGTTCATTTCTCGTCTATCATAGCGGAAAAAGGAGAATATGACAAGGGAAAAATGAAGTGCTTCCGTCAGACACGGACATTATGCCGCAGGAACTGCGTAAAACAAGAGGCAATGAATGAAAACTTGCAAAAAATCAAAGCAAAATGTAAATAATTTCAAAAGAAATGATATTCCTCTTGCAAAACGCGCGGAAACTGCATATAATACCCACATTAAGAAGAATGGGAGGGCATGGCTATGTCTTTCGTGACCTACGAGCCGCAGGGCGCGGTCGCATATCTCATCATCAACCGTCCGGAGGCGCTCAATGCGCTCAATTCGCAGGTGCTTGCCGATCTCGATGCGGCGCTCGACGCCGTGGATCTCGATACCGTACGCTGCCTGATCGTGCGCGGCGCGGGGGAGAAGTCCTTTGTCGCCGGCGCGGACATCGCGCAGATGAAGGGCCTCACCAAGGCCGAGGGCGAGACCTTCGGCAAGCAGGGCAACGACATGATGCGTAAGCTGGAGACCCTGCCTATTCCCACCATCGCGGCGGTCGGCGGCTATGCGCTCGGCGGCGGCTGCGAGCTGGCGATGAGCTGCGATTTCCGCATCTGCTCCGATACCGCTGTGTTCGGCCAGCCCGAGACCGGTCTCGGTATCACCCCGGGCTTCGGCGGCACGCAGCGTCTGGCGCGCCTGGTCGGTCCCGGCATGGCGAAGCAGCTCGTTTACACCGCCCGCAACATCAAGGCGGACGAGGCGCTGCGGATCGGTCTTGTGAATGCGGTCTATCCGCTTGCCGATCTTTACGCCGCGGCGGAGAAGCTGGCTGGGCAGATCGCGGCGAACGCGCCCATCGCGGTCCGCGCGGCGAAGCGCGCCATCAACGAGGGGCTTGACCTCCCGATGGACGAGGCCGTGGTCGTTGAGGAGAAGGCATTCGGCTCCTGCTTCGAGACCGCCGACCAGCAGGAGGGCATGGGCGCCTTCCTCGAAAAGCGCAAACACGAACCGTTCACCAACAAGTAAGCGTTACTTGATCGAATCTTAAAATTCAAATCATAGGAGGAACACAAAAATGAAAGTTGCAGTTTTCGGCGCCGGTACCATGGGCAGCGGCATCGCGCAGGTCTTCGCGGCACACGGCCACACCACGCTGATGTACGCTTCCAGCGTCGCTTCCGCACAGCGCCACAAGGATAAGCTCGACGCTTCCCTGCAGAAGCGCGTCGAGAAGGGCAAGATGACGCAGGAGGCCAAGGACGCTCTGATGGCCAATATCTTTGTTGAAGAGAAGTCCGCCGCCGCCGATGCCGACCTCGTTATCGAGTGCGCCAAGGAGGAAATGGCTTACAAGCGCGCCATGCTCAGCGAGCTGGATGAGCTGTGCAAGGAATCCACCATCTTCGCCACCAACACTTCCTCTCTGTCCGTCACCGAGATGGGTCTCGGCCTCAAGCACCCCGTCATCGGCATGCACTTCTTCAATCCCGTTCCCAGCATGAAGCTCGTCGAGGTCATTCGCGGCGCGAACACCACGCAGGAGACCTTCGATTTCATCTACAAGCTCTCCGAGGAGATCGGCAAGCAGCCGGTCGAGGTCGCCGAGGCCCCCGGCTTCGTCGTCAACAAGATCCTCATCCCCATGATCAACGAAGCCATCGGCCTCGTTGAGACCGGCGTTGCCTCCGTCGAGGACATCGACAAGGCCATGATGCTCGGCGCGAATCACCCCATGGGTCCCCTCGCCCTCGGCGACTTCATCGGCCTGGATGTCTGCCTCGCCATCATGAACGTGCTGCTCGAGGAGACCGGCGATCCCAAGTACCGTCCCGCTCTGCTGCTCAAGAAGATGGTCCGCGGCGGTCAGCTCGGCAAGAAGTCCGGCAAGGGCTTCTATGATTACAGCAAGTAATTTTTTAACAAAATATAACAAAAAGGGCCGGTTTCGACCGGCTCTTTTCCTGTTTTTCCGATAGGACGCCCCTTGACAAATTCGCCGCGGCGGCGTATACTGCTGTGCATCAAAAAGGCATCGACGGAGAAGAAACCGCATGGCGGCGCACAGAGAGGGACGCACTTTGGTGCAAGCGTCCTGCGTGAGCGGCGGCCGTACCACTCCCAAGCAGCCCGCGACGAGCGGGACGGGTTCGCCCGTTACAGCGGACACAAGCGGCGCGAACGCGCAAGCAGGGTGGAACCGTGGAGTATACAATGCTTCACCCCTGATACCGTCGGGGGTGAAGCTTTTTTGCACCCTCAAAACAACAAGGAGGAAAAACGAAATGTCCGAAGAAGTCAAAATCAACGAAGAAAATCAGTACACCTTTGAAAATCCCGAATACCGCAAGACCTATTGGCACACCTGCTCCCATGTTCTGGCGCAGGCCGTCAAGCGCCTGTGGCCCGAGGTGAAGCTTGCCATCGGACCGAGCATCGACAACGGCTTTTACTACGACCTGCTCGCGCCCTTCGCCTTTACGCCGGAGCATTTGGAGCAGATCGAGGGCGAGATGCGTAAGATCTGCAAGGAAAAGCTCAAGCTTGAGCGCTTTGAGCTGCCGCGCGCGGAAGCCATCAGGTTCATGGAAGAGAAGGACGAGCCGTTCAAGGTCGAGCTGATCAACGACCTGCCCGCCGACGCGCACATCAGCTTTTATAAGCAGGGTGAGTTCACCGACCTCTGCGCCGGTCCGCACCTTGATTCCACCGGCCGCATCAAGGGCAACGCCATCAAGCTGACCGCCTGCAACGCCGCCTATTGGCGCGGCGACAGCAAGCGCGAAACGCTCCAGCGCATCTACGGCGTCGCCTTCCCGAAGAAGGAGGAGCTGGACGAGTACCTCGCCAAGCGCGAAGAGGCGCTCAAGCGCGACCACAACAAGCTCGGCAGAGAGCTGGAGTATTTTACCACCGTCGATACCATCGGTCAGGGTCTGCCCGTGCTGCTGCCCAAGGGCGCGCGCGTCGTGCAGCTGCTTCAGCGTTGGGTCGAGGACACCGAGCAGAAACGCGGTTACCTTCTGACCAAGACTCCGCTGATGGCGAAGCGTGAGTTCTTCAAGATCTCCGGCCATTGGGATCATTATCTCGACGGTATGTTCGTCATCGGCGATCCGGACGACTACTCCAAGGAGTGCTTTGCCCTGCGCCCGATGACCTGCCCGTTCCAGTATCAGGTCTACCTCAACCGCGGCCGCAGCTACCGCGATCTGCCCATGCGCCTCGGCGAGACCTCCACGCTTTTCCGCAACGAGGACTCCGGCGAGATGCACGGCCTGATCCGCGTCCGCCAGTTCACCATCTCCGAGGGACATAACATGGTCCGCCCCGACCAGCTCGAAGAGGAGTTCAAGAACTGCCTCGACCTCGCCAAGTACTTCCTCGGCACGGTCGGCCTGCTCGATAAATGCACCTTCCGCTTCTCCCAGTGGGATCCCGCGAACCCCAACAACAAGTACGAAGGCACCAAGGAGCAGTGGGATCACGCCCAGAGCGCGATGGCGCGTATCCTCAAGGATCTCGATGTGGACTACACCATCGGCATCGACGAGGCCGCCTTCTACGGTCCCAAGCTGGACATTCAGTATAAGAATGTCTACGGCAAGGAGGATACCCTCGTCACCATTCAGATCGATATGCTGCTCGCCGAGCGCTTCGGTATGTACTACATCGACGAGAACGGCGAGAAGAAGCTGCCGTATATCCTCCACCGCACCTCCCTCGGCTGCTATGAGCGTACGCTCGCCTACCTCATCGAGGAGTACGCCGGCGCTCTGCCGACATGGATGGCTCCGGAGCAGGTCCGCTTCCTTCCCGTCACCGACCGCGCGGCGGACTACTGCGCCGAGCAGGCAAAGAAGCTGGAGAACATGGGCTTCCGCGTCACCGTCGATTACCGCAACGAGAAGATCGGCCGCAAGATCCGCGACGCGCAGATGGAGAAGATCCCCTATATGCTTGTCGTCGGTGACCGCGATATGGAAAACGGCACCGTTTCCCCGCGCCACCGTGCGGACGGCGACCTCGGCGCGATGAGCATGGACGACTTTGCCGCCCTGCTCAAGAGCGTTGTGGACAGCAAGGAAAAGAAGTAAAAAAACGCAGCAAATGCTTCAAAAAGCGGGCGGCGCGTGTGCCGCCTGCTTTTTGCGTTTTTCGGCGCGATTGCATAAATTTTGCATAAATCACGCGCAAAATGCTTGAAAGCGGGCGAATAATGTGGACAAAAATTGGCAAAGCGATTTAGCGATGTTAACAAAAATTCAAAAGCGCCTTGCAATAAATCCGGCAGTAGGTTATAATAACGAAGCCTCGAAGAGGCACATTGTCCGTTTTTGAGAATGCGGGGCGTCGGCGGCCTCCCGCGGGATGCCGGAGAACATCACGCAGGAGATGCCGGACGGCTGCGGATCGGAACGGAAATAACAAAAAGGAGATTGCGTATGAAAAAGTTCTTAGCCCTCATCCTGTCCGTCGCTATGGTCTTCGCTCTTGTCGCTTGCGGACAGAAGGAACCCCCCGTCAAAGGCAACGATGCCCCCCCTGCCAAGCCGGTTGACATCGTCATGGCTACCGGCGGCACCTCCGGCACCTACTATGCCGTTGGTAACGCTCTCGCTACCACCATTGGTGACAAGCTCACTCTCTCCAAGCTCACCGTCACCGACTCCGGCGCCTCCAAGACCAATGTTCAGCTGGCCACTGCCGGCGATGTTCAGATGTCCCTCCTCCAGTCCGACGTTCTGAACTACGCTCACAACGGTACCGGCGGCGAGAAGATGTTCGAAGGCAAGCCCGAGACCAACTCCCTCTGGGTCGCCGGCATCTATTTCGAGACCGTCCAGATCGTTGCCTCCAAGGGCATCACTGACATCTCCCAGCTCAAGGGCAAGACCGTCTGCGTCGGCGACGTCGGTTCCGGTACCGCTCTGAACGCTGAGCAGGTCCTCGGTGCTTATGGCCTCACCTTTAGTGACATCACTCCTTACTACGGCTCCTTCGCCGATGGCTGCGATGCCCTCAAGAACGGTCAGGTCGACGCTGCGATCAATACCGCTGGCGCCCCCACCGGCGCTATCACCGACCTGTCCTCTACTTATGACTTTAACCTGCTGCCCGTCAGCGATGAAGCCGTCGCCAAGCTGCAAGCCGAGTATCCGTTCCTCGTCAAGGACATTGTTCCCGCCAACACCTACAAGTGCGTGACCGAGGATGTTCCCTGCGTCGCCGTTAAGGCCGTTCTGACCGCCACCGAGAGTACCAGCGAGGATGTCGTCTATGAGATCACCAAGGCGATGTTCGATAACCTCGACGCCCTCAAGGCCTCTCACGCCAAGTTCGGCTATCTGTCCCTCGAGTCCGCTCTGGACGGTTCCTTCGATGTCCACCCCGGTGCTGCCAAGTACTACAAAGAAATGGGCGTTATGTAAGGCCGTAAGGCATACGAATGCGCTTAGTTTCGTCTAAATGTATCTGTGCGGTCGCCGCAATAATATTGATTATTGCGGCGACCGTCGCTTTCTTGTTTTGCCCCAAGACCTACCTGACATTGCGCGATGAACACGGAAGTGTTTACGCGCGCTATCCGATGGAGGAGGGCGATCGTTTTTCCATTTCGTTCATTCACTCTGTCAATCAATATCCGCTGACAGATACTTTTGAGATCTGCGACGGACATATTTTTGTGGAAGAGTGTGAGTACTGCTCGTTTGGCGCGGGAGTTCAGACCGAGTTGAACCCGGGCGAAACGATGGAATATGTCTATATTGACAAGTACGGATACCAAGGGAAAGCGATGGTTATTCGCAATATCCATCAAAACAGAGACAATGTGCGTTATAATGTTGGAACGGTTTCGGACCACTACCTAACGGTCAATGGCAAAGAGATCAGTCTGCGTGATTTGTGTGGAAAAAATGCAGCCGTCTACTTCAACTACGAGCATTTTCGCTTTTAGGTGAAGAAACGCGTCTGTTTGATTTTAAATTCAAAGGAGGAATCCTAATATGTCTGATGTCGAAAAGAACATCGACCAGGCGATCGCCCCCGAAGTAGAAGCCGATGTCGGCACGGCTGCCGATGTCGACGAAATTATGAAAAAATACGACAGAGAGTCGAATGTGCGTATCTGGACGGGTATGCCCAAGCAGATCCTGCGCTTCTCTCTGGCGGCGTTTATGCTCTTCATGGTTTGGATGAACATCTGGGCAAGATGGAGCGGTCAGATCCGCCGCTGCCTGTTCGTCGGCATGGTCGTTCTGTTCACCTTCCTCGTCTTCCCCGCAAAGAAGGGAAATGTGAAGCCCAACCATATGCCCTGGTACGATATTATTCTGGCGATCGCCGGATGCGTTCCGTATTTCTATTATGTTATCAACTACGATCAGATCATCGGCAAGGCTGCGATGATCGATCAGATCGAGATCGTCCTCGGTATCATCGGCATTCTTGCGCTGGCTGAGTGCTGCCGCCGCGCGGTCGGTATCCCGATCCTCTGTGTAGCGGCGTTCTTTGTACTCTATGCCTTTGTCGGACGCCACATGAGTCTCCGCATGGTCGTGTACAACATCTTCTACACGATCAACGGTATTCTCGGCACGCCAATCTCCGTCTGCTCGACTTACATCGCGCTGTTCCTGCTGTTCGGCGCGTTCCTTGAGGCGACCGGCATCGCCAACTTCTTCATCGACTGCGCGAACGCGCTGGTCGGTTGGGCGTCCGGCGGTCCTGCGAAGGTCGCGGTCGTCTCCTCCGCTCTGTGCGGCATGGTCTCCGGCTCCTCCGTCGGCAACACCGTTACCACCGGCTCCGTGACCATTCCCATGATGAAGAAGACCGGCTATCCCGGCGAGTTTGCCGGAGCGGTCGAGGCGGCTGCCTCTACCGGCGGTCAGATCATGCCCCCCATCATGGGCGCTGCGGCGTTCATCATGGCGGAAATGACGGGCTATGATTATTCCAAGATCATTGTCCGCGCCATTCTTCCCGCATTCCTCTACTTCCTCGGCATCTTCCTCGGCGTTCACTTCAAGGCGAAGAAGCTCGGCCTCAAGGGTCTGCCCAAAGAGGAGCTGCCCAAGTGGAAGGTCCTTCTGCCGAAGATGTACCTTCTGCTGCCTCTGGTCCTTCTGGTCTACATGATCATCGGCGGTCAGACGATGGCGAAGAGCGCGATCTATGCAACGATCGCCTGCATCATCGTCAGCCTGGTCAACAAGGACGACCGCATGACTCCGTCCAAGTTCGTTGACGCGCTTGAGAGCGGCGGCAAGAACACCCTGTCCATCGGTATTGCCTGCGGCGTTGCCGGCATTATCTCCGTGTGCATCACGATGACCGGCCTCGGCGGCAAGCTGATCACCTACATCGTGCGTCTTGCCGACGGTCAGCTCATTATCGCGCTGCTGCTCACGATGATCTGCTGCATCATCCTCGGCATGGGCGTGCCCACCACCGCGAACTACATCATCATGGCCTCCACCTGCGCCCCCATTCTCATCAACGGTATGGGCATGCATGTTCTGGCGGCGAATATGTTCGTGTTCTACTTCGGCATCGTCGCCGACATCACGCCTCCTGTTGCGCTGGCTGCCTATGCAGGCTCCGCCATCGCCAAGGCGCCTCCGATGAAGACCGCGTTCAACGCCACCCGTCTGGCGATCGCCGCGTTCATCATTCCCTACATCTTCGCTTACAACAATGCGATGATCTTCGTTGGCGACAATATCACCGTCTGGAGCGTTGTTTCCATCACCATTTCCGCAACGCTCGGTATGCTCGCCATCGCTGCCGGTCTCATGGGCTATCTGATCCGTGACACCAAGATGATCGCTCGTATCGCGCTTGTTGCCGGCGGTCTACTGATGGTCATTCCCGGCACGGTCACCGACCTCGCCGGTCTTGCGATCCTTGTTGCGATCTTCCTGCTTGAGAAGGCAGAGAACGCCCGCGACAAGAAGCTGGCTGCCTAACCACAGAAAAGAAAAGGAACGCCCACCGATGGGGCGTTCCTTTTTTGCGCGGCGGGACACTTCCGGCATGAAACAGCGCATTGCCTCATAGCATGGAGAGAAAAGGAGGCGGTCGCCATGCCGAAAATTTACCTGAGTCCCTCCACACAGGAGAGCAATCCGTATGTCACGGGAAGCGGCAGCGAGGAACACAACATGAACCTGCTTGCCGACGCGTTGGAGCCGTACCTCTATTCCAACGGCATTCGCTTCGTCCGCAATACGCCGGACATGACGGCTGCGTCGTCCATCGCGCAGGCAAACCGCCTCGGCGGGTTTGATTTTTACCTTGCCCTGCACTCCAACGCCGCCGCGCCCGCAAATGCAGGCAATGTGCGCGGCGTATTGGTGTTTTATTATCCGACCAGCACGGAGGGGGAGCGCGCAGCGGACCTGTTCGCCGCAAATCTCAGGCGCGTTTACCCGCAGCCGGACCTTGTACGCACCGTGCCGACCACCGCGCTTGGCGAGGTGCGGCAGCCGAAGTATCCGGCAAACCTGCTGGAGCTGGGCTATCATGACAATTATGCCGACGCTGCGTGGGTCGAGAACAATATGGACGCCATCGCGCGCGAACTGGCACGCTCGCTGACAGAGTACTTCAGCCTGCCGTTCATTGAGCCGCAGAGCGTCGTACAGGGCGTGGTCGCCACAAGCGGCTCGCCGCTGCGCCTGCGCGCCTACCCAAGCGCCGCCGGTCAGACGCTCACGCTGATGCCGAACGGCGCGCAGGTCACGGTCTACGGCGCGTGGCAGGGGTGGAATGTGGTGCATTACAACGGAAACGTCGGCTATGCCGCCGAGGCGTACATCGAGAGCTGACGCCACGCGCCGTAGGCGCAAAGCGCCCCGCCGCGGGAAGCGGCGTACAAGCGTTTTGCAAAGCAAAACCTTGGAGCGGGCGAAATTTACTTTGAACCGCTCCGGTCAAATCGAGGGGGTCCCCGAAAGCGCGGGGCGCTTTTGGGGAAATGCGTGGCAGGGGTGGAATGTGGTGCGTTACAACGGAAACGTCGGCTATGCCGCCGAGGCATATGTCGAGAGCTGAGAGGCGACACATTTTTTCTTGACACCTGTTTACAAAAAGGTTACAATATTGGACGGATTTATGGAGGGGAGAGAAGGGGAATCTCCCGTTTGTTGATTCAATTTACCCGTTTTTGATAGATTTCCAAAAATGGACACAGGAGGAATAGAATGGATTTCACCAGCCTTGCCATTGGCGTGGCGGCGGGGTTGTTCATTGGTATTCTTGCTTGTATTCTGTACCGGAACAAGAAGGCTAAAAACGACAAGGAAAAGATCGCCAACGCCGAGGACGAGGCGCTTCGCATCATCAACGACGCTATAAAGAGCGCGGAGAGCAAGAAGCGCGAGGCCACGCTGGAGGCCAAGGAGGAGATCCTCCGCTCCCGCAAGGAATACGAGAAGGAAGAAAAGGAACGCCGTGCCGACCTGCAGAAGCAGGAACGCCGCTTACAGCAAAAAGAAGAAAACATCGACCGAAAGACCGATGCGATCGAGAAGAAGGAAGAGGCCCTTGCCCAGAAGCATACCGCGCTGGACAAGGAGAACGAAGAGATCAAGATCATCAAGCGCAGCCAGACCGAGATGCTTGAACGCATCTCCGGCTTTACGGCGGACGAAGCCAAGAAGTACCTGATCGAGCAGGTCGAGTCCGAGGTCACCCACGAGACCGCCCTCAAGATCAAGGAGATCGAGGCCCGCGCCAAGGACGAAGCGGACCAGTATGCCCGCGAGGTCGTGGCCTCCGCTATCCAGCGCTGCGCCGCCGACCATGTCGCCGAGATCACCGTCAGCGTGGTTCCCCTGCCCAATGACGAGATGAAGGGCCGTATCATCGGCCGCGAGGGCCGCAACATCCGCACCATCGAAACGCTCACCGGCGTCGATCTTATTATCGACGATACGCCCGAGGCCATCACCGTCTCCTGCTTTGAACCGGTGCGCCGCGAGATCGCGCGCCTGGCGCTCGAAAAGCTGATCGCCGACGGCCGTATCCACCCAACGCACATTGAGGAAATGGTCGCCAAGGCCCGCCGTGAGGTGGACGCTGTGATCAAGTCCGAGGGTGAGCGCGCGGTGTTGGAGACCGGCGTGCGCGGCGTGCATCCCGAATTGGTGAAGCTGCTCGGCCGCCTGCACTACCGTACGAGCTACGGTCAGAATGTGCTGCAGCACTCCATCGAGGTCGCGCATCTTGCCGGCATGATGGCCGCCGAGCTGGGCGCGGATGTGGCGACCGCCAAGCGTGCAGGTCTGCTGCACGACATCGGCAAGGCCGTTGACCACGAGCTGGAGGGTACTCATGTTTCCCTCGGTGTGGAATTCCTGCGTAAGTACCACGAGCGTGAGGATGTGATCCACGCGGTGCAGGCACACCACAACGATGTGGAGCCGCAGACGATCGTCGCCTGTCTCGTGCAGGCCGCCGACGCGATCTCCGCCGCACGCCCCGGCGCCCGCCGCGAGAACATCGAGAACTACATCAAGCGTCTCGAAAAGCTGGAGGAGATCACCGGCTCTTACCCCGGTGTCGAGACCTCCTACGCCATTCAGGCGGGCCGCGAGGTCCGCGTGATGGTCAAGCCCGAGCAGGTGAGCGAGGACGATATGGTCATTCTTGCCCGCGAGCTTGCCAAGCGCATCGAGAGCGAACTGGAATATCCCGGCCAGATCAAGGTCCATGTCCTGCGCGAGACCAAGGTCATCGAATACGCGAAATGAAAAAAGGACTTCGGAGCGCCGCTCCGAAGTCCTTTTCCGTCCCCGCCATGCCGAGGACGGGGACAGGAAATTCCAAATATGAAGGGATTCTTTCATAAAAAGGGCAAAAGAAACAAAAAGGGGTTGCGGGATTTGGTGAAACTTGCGAATTGAAAGCTGCTTTGAGAGTTTTCCTTGCGTAACGGACGGAAAAAGTTTATAATGACAAAGAACGGAACTGATTTGTGAAAAATTAGACAATCCAAATATTTTATAGTGAAGGAGCAAAAAGACTATGGATTTCCATCTGTCCAAAGAACATCTGCTGGTTCGTAAAATGTACCGCGAATTTGCAGAAACCGAAGTCAAGCCTTTAGCGGAGGAACTCGATGAGGAAGAGCGCTTCCCCATGGAGACCGTCGAAAAGATGGCCAAGCTCGGCATGATGGGCATTTACTT
>CAKTEZ010000001.1 GCA_934553255.1 uncultured Oscillospiraceae bacterium | reverse complement strand
CGATTTTGCCAAATTGACTTTGCTTTATCGGCACAGGTATAGTATACTGTAAGATATTCATGGTTTCCGTCCCCGCATATCCCCAACGCGGCGGGCCATCAAAACGGAAGGAGGGCGAAACGTCTTGGAATCACCGTATGCCATTGAGATGCTCAATATCACCAAACGATTCCCCGGTATTATCGCCAACGACAACATCACCCTGCAGCTGAAAAAGGGAGAGATCCATGCCCTGCTGGGTGAAAACGGCGCGGGCAAGTCCACGCTCATGAGCGTGCTGTTCGGCCTTTACCAGCCTGAGGAGGGCGTGATCAAAAAGGACGGGCAGGTTGTGTCCATCAAGGACCCGAACGACGCCAACGACCTCGGCATCGGCATGGTACACCAACACTTCAAGCTGGTGGAATGCTTCACCGTACTGGATAACATCATCATGGGCGTGGAGCCGACGAAACACGGCTTTTTGCAGAAAGCCGAGGCGCGCGAAAAGGTCCTCGCCCTGAGCGAAAAGTACGGATTGCATGTTGACCCCGACGCGCTCATCGAGGACATCACCGTCGGTATGCAGCAGCGCACCGAGATCCTCAAGATGCTCTACCGCGAAAACGAGATCCTCATTTTCGACGAGCCGACCGCGGTCCTCACCCCGCAGGAGATCGATGAACTGATGCAGATCATGCGGAACCTCGCCGCCGAGGGCAAGAGCATTCTTTTCATTTCCCACAAGCTTGCCGAGATCATGGCGGTCGCGGACCGCTGCTCGGTGCTGCGCAAGGGCAAATACATCGGCACGGTCGAAACGGCCAACACCACGATGGAGGAGCTGTCCGCCATGATGGTCGGCCGCAATGTCAGCTTCCATGTGGACAAGAAGCCGTCCGAGCTGGGCGAGGTCGTGCTGGAGGTCGAGAATATGACCATGGCCTCCAAGCTGCACAAGAACAACGCCGTCAAGAACGTTTCGCTCAAGGTCCGCCGCGGCGAGATCGTCTGCCTTGCCGGTATCGACGGCAACGGCCAGACGGAGTTTGTCTACGGCCTGACCGGCCTCGAGCCGCTGGCCTCCGGCTCCGTCAAGCTCTGCGGCAAGGACATCACCCGCGCGCCTATTCGCCAACGCAGCGTGATGGGCGTGAGCCACATTCCGGAGGACCGTCATAAGCACGGTCTTGTCCTCGACTACACGCTGGAGGACAACATGGTGCTTCAGCGCTACTTCGAGCCGGAGTTCACCGATAAGGCGGGCTTCCTCCGCCGCAAGAACATCCGCAGCTATGCCGAGAGGCTGATCGAGCAGTACGATGTACGCTCCGGTCAGGGTCCCATCACCGTCGCGCGCAGTATGTCCGGCGGCAACCAGCAGAAAGCCATCGTCGCCCGCGAGATCGATAAAGACCCCGAGCTGCTCGTCGCCGTGCAGCCGACCCGCGGACTGGACGTGGGCGCCATCGAATACATCCACCGTCAGCTTGTCGCGCAGCGCGACGAGGGCAAGGCGGTCCTGCTCGTGAGTCTGGAGCTGGACGAAGTCATGGATGTGCCTGACCGCATCCTCGTGATGTACGAGGGCGAGATCGTCGGTGAACTCGACCCGAAAAAGACCACGCAGGAGGAGCTTGGTCTCTACATGGCAGGCGCCAAGAGAGATGAGGTGAAGGCATGAAAAAGAGCATTTTCAAGAGCAACGGCTTTCAGTCGCTGCTGGCCTCGCTCGTGTGCATCGTGCTGGGCCTGTTCCTCGGCTACCTCGTGCTGCTGCTCATCAATCCCGCGGGCGCGGGCGAAGCCATTCTCACGGTCGTTAAGAACTTCATGACCTACAACCGTCCCTCCTCGCAAGTGAAGTACCTCGGCAATACGCTCGTCAAGACCGCGCCGCTGCTGATGTGCGCGCTGGCGATCCTGTTCGCCTACAAAGTCGGCCTTTTCAACATCGGCGCAGCAGGTCAGTACTGCGCGGGCGTGGCGCTGAGCCTGTACGCGGCGCTCGGCCTCGGTTGGAGCTGGCTGCCGTGTATGCTGCTCGCCATTCTCGGCGGTGCGATTCTCGGCGCGATCTCTGGCCTGCTCAAGTCCTACTGCAATGTCAACGAGGTCATCTCCGGCATCATGCTCAACTGGATCGTGCTGTACCTGACCAATATGCTCCTCACCACGGTGAAGGAGGACGCCAGCCCCTACACCAAGGTACTCGCGCATATCAACGAGTCCGCCGTGCTGCCCTCGCTCGGGCTTGGCGCGCTGTTCAACAACAACCAGTATGTCGGCCTCGCGATCCCGCTGTCCGTGCTGATGGCCGTTCTCGTGTGGGTCGTACTGGAAAAGACGCGCTTCGGCTATGAACTCAAGGCCACCGGCTACAACAAGAATGCCGCCAGATACTGCGGCATGGCCGAAAAGCGCAACGTCATCCTGAGCCTGATGATCTCCGGCGCGCTCGCCGGTATGGGCGCGGCGATGCTCTACCTCACCGGCTATGAGCAGTGGCAATGTTCCACCTCCTCCGTCCCCGCCATGGGCTTCAACGGCATTGCCGCGGCGTTCCTCGGCGGATTGAATCCCATCGGCACCGTGCTTGCGTCGTTCTTCATTCAGCACATTACGGCGGGCGGCGCGTATGTGGATAAGAGTATGTACTGCGCGCAGATCTCCGACCTGATTTCGGCGCTCATCATCTACCTCTGCGGCTTCGTGCTGTTTATGAAGCATGTGATGAACTCCTACGCGGCCAAGCGCGAGGAGAAAGAGATCCTCAAGGCGAAGGCGGCAGAGGCGCAGGCCTCGGCTGACACGGAGAAAGGAGGCGACCGGTAATGGCATTGCTGCTGCAATACACCTTGATCTTTGCTTCCGTTCTGATCCTGGTCGCTCTCGGCGGCTGCTTCTCGGAGCATTCCGGCGTCATCAACCTCGGCCTTGAGGGCATCATGATCATGGGCGCCCTCGGCGGCGCATTGGCGATGCGCTATATCTCGCCCAATGTACCCGCTTTCGTGATGATCCTTGCCGTTCTGGCGATCTCCGCGCTGGTCGGCATGGTCTACTCCTGCCTGCTGGCGGTGGCGTGCATCAACTTCAAGGCAGATCAAACGCTGGTCGGCACCGCGCTGAACCTGCTCGGCACCGCGGGCGCGACGGTCATCGTCAAGGCCATCAACACCGCGGCGAACCCCGACGATGTGTCCTCCATCATTCAATACGGCGGCGCGAAGCAGGCGTTTACGATCCGCTTCGGCTCGTTTGAATTCAGCTGGTTCATGCTCGTGACCGCGCTGCTGCTCGCCGCGTCCTATGTTCTGCTCTACAAGACCCGCTTCGGTCTGCGCCTGATGGCGTGCGGCGAGCATCCGCAGGCGGCGGACAGCGTGGGCATCAATGTTTACAAAATGCGCTGGGCGGGCGTGCTGATCTCCGGCTTCCTCGGCGGCATCGGCGGCATCGTGTTCATCACGGCAGGCGTCTCCGAATGGCGCTTTGAGTACGGCGTGGCAGGCTTCGGCTTCTTGTCCCTCGCGGTCATGATCTTCGGTCAATGGAAGCCGCAGCGTATCGCGTTGGCGGCGCTGCTGTTCGGCCTGTTCCGCGCGCTTTCCAATGTCTACATGGGCTTTGACTTCCTCACGGCGATGAACCTCCCCAGCCCGGTCTACAACATGATGCCCTACATCATTTCCCTCATCGTGCTGGCGTTCACCTCCAAGCGCTCCCGCGCTCCCAAGGCGGAGGGTCTCCCCTACGACAAGGGTCAGCGCTGAGACCACAGCAACACAGCAAAAAAGCAGCGGCTGCGATGCAGCCGCTGCTTTTTTATCGGTCGTCCGCTTACCATGCGTGCTTGGCACGGGACTGGGCCTCGGTCATGCCGAAAAAGCTCAAGTCCGCACGCGCACCCTGATCGCCCCAAGTCGTATCGATGTGGTAGGTCTTGCCGTCCAGCACGGCGACGGTCCAGATGTGGTCGCTGTTGAACAGAGAGGTGCATTCGATGCCCTCTAAGCGCAGCAGGAGGTTGTACGCGCCCGTGTAGCCGTCGCAGACGGCCACGCCGTCCACCAACGCGCTGTAGGCGAGGTGGCTGAGCGAGCGGCTGCCCACGGTCCCCTCGTCGTAGGTGCAGTTGTTGCAGAGCCATACGAAGTAGGCGCGGGCAAGTTCATACTCGCTCATTCTGTCGGAGAGATAGCCGCTTTCCCACAGCGCGTCGTGGACGGCGATGGCGCGCGCCATCGTCTGGGCGCGGTAGTTCATGAGCTGCGCGGGCGTGCAGGCGGTGGAGGAAAAGGTCAGCGTCGCCTTGCCGGAGGCATAGGCGCGGCAGACGGCGGAGTTGTACATCTGCTCGCAGTAGCGCTTGATGCCGGTGGTAAAAGCGCGGGTGAGCTTTGCCGTTTCGTCGGCGGACAGCCCGCCGTCATACTGGAGCGAGATCGTGCTGACGTTGGCGCGGAGCATCTGGCGCAGCAGCGCGTCAATGGCGGCGGCATCGTCGCTCGCGGGCGCGCTCGTGACCTCCGCAGGCTCGCTGACGAGGTCCGCCCATTTTGTTCCGGCCGCAGAACGGTAGGAAGTCGTCCGCCACGCGAGCGTAAGACGCGCGTCGGGGTCGATCATCCGCACGACCAGCGCGGCGACCTCGCTGCGCTTGAGCGCATCGTCCGGCCGGAACGAGCCGGTCTCGTCCACGCCGCCCACGATCCCCTGCTTGTAAAGCCAGAGGATCTGGGGCTGATAGGGCGTGTAGTCGTTCACATCCGTAATATAGCGGTGCAGGGCGTAGCCCTCGGTCACGGCTGCGGCGTTGCGTGCATCGAACCACTCCTCCGGCAGCGCGGCGGCGAAAATGCCCGCCATCTGCGCGCGCGTGGCGGTCTCGGTGTAGTATCCGTCAAAGGCGGTGTCGAGCAGTCCTGCGGACTGAAGGTAAGTCACATAGGGCTGGTACCACGCTTCTCCCGCCTGCGCGGCGGGGATCGTCTCCCCTGCGTAGCGTGCGCGGACGCGCGCGGAAAAGGTCGCCAGCTCAGCGAGCGTCACGCTCTCGTCGGGCGCGTAGATCTTGCCGCCCGCGCCCTCGGTCAGCCCATATTCGTACAGCGCGGCGACCGACGCGCGGTACCACGCCTTCTCGCCCACATCGGAAAAGTTGTTTTCATAGCTGCGCGTGCGGACAAAGGGGGAAGGGAGCGCCTCCTTCTCCGCAGCAAGAGACGGAGCGCGTGCGGCGGAGGTCTCCGCCGCGGGCGGCACGGGCGCAAGGGCAGAAGTCTCCTGCGCCTGCACGGCGGTGGAGAGCAGCAGGAGCGCGGTGCAGAAAAGCAAAAAAAAGCGTTTCTTCATGGCGGGTATTCCTTAGGCTTTCTTCAGGGTACGAGGATGTCCATATCCTCCAGGGTAAGCGGTTCGGTATAGGGGTTGAGCGCGTTGTTGACCAGTTCGAGCGTCGCGGCGGGATCAAGCACATAGACGGACTCCCTGCGGTAATAGCCGCTGCCGTCGCCGGGCAGCGTGTGGAAGCGAAGGTTCTCCAAACCGATGTTCAGAGCCTCGTTGCCCAGCCATGCAAGCTCTCTGGCGGCGAGGTCCGTCTTGACATAGGTGCAGAAAATATCCACCATCGCGGGAACATTCTTGAGATTGCTCAGCTGCAGGAGCTGCTTGGCGACCGCCTTGAGAAAGGCCTGCTGCGTACCGATGCGGCCGATGTCCGCGGTGGCATAGCCGGAGCCGTCGTTGTTCTTGCGGAAGCGGACGACCTCCATCGCCTCCTTCCCGTTCAGGTGGCGAGGTCCCTTTTCAAAATGAATGTGCAGATCCTGAAACGGGTCGTCATAGTCCATATTGACGGGAATATCAAAGTCCACGCCGCCGATCTGATCGACCAGCGCGATAAAGCCCTTGAGGTTGACCGTAACATAAAAATCCGTCGGAATGCCGAGCAGGTTTTCGATCTCGCTCATCAACAGCTCCGTGCCGCCCTTGGCGTAGGCGAAATTGAGCTTGTTGCTCGACCATTGGTGATCGAGCAGCGTATCGCGCGGAAGGCTGACAAGATCGATGCTCTTGTTCACCGCGTCGAAGCGGACGAGAATGTTCGTGTCGCTGCCGCCGTTGTCGTCGTCCAGTCCGGAGACGAGAATGGTGTAGCAGTATTCCTTGCGCGCGCGTCCCGCGGGAATGGGGTCTGCCTCGCCGTCCCCATCGGTATCCGCGGGCGTGACCTCGCTCGGTACGGCGGGCTTGTCCGTGTCGATCTCCGGTGCGCGGAAGATATATTTGACCGTTGCAAAAACGGCGGTCGAAAGAAAAAGAAGCGACAGCAGCGTGACCGCAAGGCGCTCGGAGCGGTGCTTTGCGGGTTTTTGTTTCGGCATGGTTCGTTCGGTCCTTTCGGGGTATGGCGTGCGTCGAAAATCGTCGCACACGGCTATTATACACATTATGTCAACAGACTACAAGAGGAAAAAAGAGACGGCACAGCCCGTCGGGACGGAAAGCCGACCGGCTGTGCGGAATTTCGCGGCAATTTCTTTTCCATTAGACGAAATTTGTCTGAAAAAGTTTCAAATTCCCTTGTATTTTTTTCTTGTGGCAATGCCGCCGCGGATGTGACGCTGAGCTTTGTTGACCTCAAGGACCTCCTTGACCTGCAGGTACAGGCTGTGGTTGATCTGCGGGAGGCGGTCCTGCAGGTCCTTGTGTACCGTGGATTTTGAGACGCCGAATTTCTTGGCCGCGGCGCGTACCGTCGTGCGGTTCTCTATGATGTAAACTGCCAGATCGCAGGCCCGCTCTTCAATATTACCCTTCATGCACGAAACACTCCCTATTCGAGTTGCTTCAATCTATGCGTCGGGCGGCGGGAATATGTGCAAGAGCGGCGCCGGTGATGGCTTGAAAAAAATTGCATTCTGTTGTAAAATGAATACAAAATATACCAGAGAGTGATCAGGGCTGCAGCAAGAGGTGTGGTAATGAACGGGCAATTTCGTTTTATCGATTTATTTTGTGGCATCGCCGGCATTTACCCGCCCTACTTCCTGCTCAAGCTGGAGGGGCGGCATCGGCTCTCTATGGGGCTTTTCCTGTTTCTCGCTGCCGCCTGCGCGGGACTGGAGCTGCTTTTTGCCGCCGGTCTCGGCATGGGCATGACCGGCATCGCGCTCGGCTGTTCCCTCGCCAATGTGAGTACGGCGCTGGCAGGCTGGGTCTTTCTGCTCGACCGCCGCAGTTCGTTTCGCCTCTGCTCCCTTTCCGGCGCAGGGCGTGCTGGCAGGCATCACCGCCTACGAGCTTGACGAGCATTTCCCCGGCATGGCGGAGATCGCCTGTCAGGTGATCCTGCGCGTGTACCACGGTTACGGTCTGGCGCTCCCGCTGGCGCTCCACTCCATGCGCCGCGCGGACGCGCAGCCGCTGACGGGGCAGTTCGCCCGCGCGCTCGGCTGCCACAAGATCTCGCAGAAGACTCTCAAGGGCATGGGCTTCACCGCCTGCGGCTTCCTGCTCAACATGTTCGACAAATCTCTCTTCCACTATCATTTCCAAAACGGCTCCTACGCGAAGGTACCGCAGTCCATCGCCGTCAAGCGTCAGGGCAATGACGCGGCGGCGCTCTGGCTGCCGGAGGAGCTTCGGGACCTCGGCGGGAACACGCTGCGCGCGCTCGGCTGTATGTGGACGCTTACGCCCGGCCAGACGGTCAACCTCTATCTGAACCTCAGCCGCCCCGGCAGCGCCGCCGCTTACGAGGCCGCGCGGCGGCACGGCTTCTTCTTTACCGGCTTTCTTCCCTGCGCCGCGGACGGCGTCTATATGATCCTCCACCATGCGCTGAATGTGCCGGTCGAGCTGGACGGCATCCCATACATTCCGGAATACGCTCCCTTTGTGGAGCAGATCAGGAGGCAGCTATGTCAAACGCAGTAAAAAAGAAGCACAGCATCCGCACCCGCATTGCCCGCGCCATGATAGCCGTCTCCCTTGTGTCCATCTTCGTGCTGGGAACCGCCTCCGTGTCGGGGCTTCTGCGAATGCAGGCTCAGACGCAGGAGATCACCGGCGACATGGGAACGCAGGCGGCGGAAAACAGCCGCGCCATTCTGGAAACGCAGGCGATGTCGCAGCTGAGCGCACAGGCCGCCTCGACGGCAGAGACCGTGGAGGCAAAGATCCTCAGCATCATGAGTCAGGTGGACATTCTCGCCGCGGCTGCCGAGGATCTGTATGCCTCTCCCGCCTCGTTCGGACGCATCGGCGTCGAGCCGCCGAGCGCCGACGATCAGGGCGTTTACACCGCGCAGATCGTCTATGCCGAGCGCACCGCGCCCGCCTCCGTCGCGGACGAGGTCGGTCTGATCGGCAACCTGACCATCCAGATGAACGGCGTGAGCGAATACCTCGACGGCGCCGGCACGACCCAGATCGGCACGGAAAGCGGCTTTATCATCATGTGCGATGAAAACGCCGGACTGAAGACCTCCATGGGGCATCTCGACCCCATCGAACGCTCTTGGTACCGCAAGGCGGCGGACGAGGGCAAACTCGTCTGGTCGCAGGTCTTTGAGGACTCCTTCGGCCGCGGCCTTGCCGTCACCTGCGGCAGGCCGGTCTACGGGCCGGACGGGAAGCTGCGCGCGGTCATTTCCATCGGCTCCACACTCAACGACATCGGCACCTCCGCCACCGAACTCACCATCGGCAAAACGGGCTATGCCCTCGTGGTGGACCAGAGCGGTCAGGTCATCATGTCCCGCGACCTGACCGTGGACGGCGAGGGCCATGTCGTCGGCGCGCGGAACCTGACGGACGACGGAACGGAGTCCGTGCGCGGCGTCCTTCGGGAGATCGCCTCTCAGAAAAGCGGCGTTACTCAGGTCGAGCTGGACGGCAAAATGGTCTACATGGCCTATGAGCCGATGCGCAACATCCCGTGGGCCGTGATCACGGTGCTGGATGTGGACGAGGTCCTGCATCCCGCGCAGGAGGGACAGGCGAAGATCGCCGAGCTGTCGAACGAAGCCGGCGAAGAAATATCCTCCATCCTTCTTGAAACGCTGCTGATCTTCTCCGCGGCGCTCCTCATCACCATGGCGGTGGCCGCCGCGCTGGGCGTGACGGTCTCCGACCGCATCACGCGCCCGCTCTCCCACCTGACGGAGGAGGTCGAACGCATCAGCGGCGGCAGTCTGGACACGGCGATCCGCGTGGAAACGGACGACGAACTGGAAACGCTGGCGGACGCCTTCAATTCCATGACCGAAAGCCTCAAGGCGTATATCCGCGACCTGACCGCCGTGACCGCGGAAAAGGAGCGCATCGGCGCGGAGCTGAACATTGCCACCAAGATCCAGAAGGATATGCTGCCCAATATCTTCCCCGCCTTCCCCGACCGGCAGGAATTCAATATTTACGCCACGATGGACCCCGCCAAGGAGGTCGGCGGCGATTTCTACGACTTCTTCATGGTCGATGACGCGCACCTCGCGGTCGTCATAGCGGATGTGTCCGGCAAGGGCGTACCCGCGGCGCTGTTTATGGTCATTGCCAAGACCATCATCAAAAATCAGGCGCTCACCGGCGAGCCGCTGGACGTGGTGTTCGCCCGCGCCAACGACCAGCTCTGCGCCAACAACGGCGAAGGCCTGTTCGTCACGGCCTTTATGGGTCTGCTCAACATTCGCACCGGCGAGTTCACCTGCGTCAACGCCGGTCACAACGCCCCGCTGCTGCGGCGCAAGGGCGGCACTTATGAATATCTGCACCTCGACCCCGGCTTTGTTTTGGCGGGTCTTGAGAATATGCGGTACGAAAGCCGCCGTCTCACGCTCGGCGAAGGCGATACGCTCTTCCTCTACACGGACGGCGTGACGGAGGCGCTCGACCCGAACGAGGAGCTTTTCGGCGAGGAACGCCTGCACGACGCGCTCAACCGCGACGAGGGGCGCGAGCTGAGCGTCGATAAGCTGCTCCCCTATCTCCGCGCCGAGTTGGTTGAATACGCGCGCGGCGCCGAGCAGGCGGACGACATCACCATGCTCGGCCTCACCTACTGCGGTCCGGAAAAGGCGGCAGAAGAGGACGGCGGCGAGCAGACCCTGACCGTTCCCGCGGACTGCGCTCAGCTTGCGCCCGTACAGCAATTTGTAGACGGCGTTCTGGATGCTCTGCATTGTCCGGATGCCACCCGCATTCAGATCCAGATCGCGGTGGAGGAGCTTTTCGTCAACATCGCCAGCTATGCCTATCCGTCGGGAGAGGGCGAGGTCATCGTCCAATGCCGGACGGAGCAGAACCCCTCCGCCATCACGATCCGCTTCCGCGACCGCGGCACCCCCTTCGATCCCCTCAACAAGCCGGACGCGGACATCACGCTCTCCGCCGAGGAGCGCGAGATCGGCGGACTTGGCATCTTCATGGTAAAGGAGCTTATGGACGGCGTCGATTACGCCTATCGGGACGGCGAAAACGTTTTGACCATTCGCAAGGTCATTCCCGCCTGACCGCAGGCGCGCAGCGCGTGACGCGCTGCCGGATCTCCGCCGACAAGCCTCCGCGGAAAATCTTTCCTTGGTCGGCAAACGCCGTCAGGAAATTTAAAAAACTGTATTGAAAACCGAATTTCGTTTAAAAAACAGCGGGTGGACGCGTTCAATAGCACAAAAAACGCATTGTTTTTTGTATAGAATGGCGAGGACCATAAAATTTCATCGAAAATAGCGAAAACCCGCCCACGAAACTCTTGACAGCCCGTAAGCCGTGAATTATAATCCGTCCATAAAAAATTAATATGTCGTGAAGATACAGAGTATACCGTATGTTTGCTCGGTATATGTCGCAGAAAGGACAGGCGTCCTCTCCGTCCCGGGTCGGAACGGAGAATAAGTTTCGTTGTATTCGGTGCGAGCCGAGTATATAATTTTTTGAAAGGAAGATATTCGCATGAAAAAAGTATTGTCTCTGATCCTCGCTCTGGCAATGGTCTTCGCGCTGGTCGCCTGCGGCGAGAAGCAGCCCGCCTCCGACGGCGACAAGCCCTCCCGCGGCAACGTCATTATGACCTTCGGCACCGCCGACACCGGTGGTTCCATGTATCCTGCCGGCGCTGCCGTCTCTCAGGTTTGGACGAACAATGTTGACGGTGTGAAGTGCAACACCCAGACCTCCACCGGTTCCTTCCAGAACTGCCAGGATGTCGCCTCCGGCGAAGTCGACGTCGCGGTTGCTACCTCTGACGTCGTTCTCAACGCCTACAACGGCACCGGCAAGTTCGCCGATATCGGCAAGCTGGACAACCTGCGCGTCATCGGCGCGGTCTACACCTCCGTACTCAGCGGCGTGACCCTCAAGAGCTCCGGCCTGACCTACATCCATGACCTGCTCGGCAAGCGCGTTGCCGTCGGTCCTGCGGCCTCCGCGACCGAGAACGCCACCCTCGCCGCCTTTGGTGTCATGGGCATTGATTCCAGCAACACCAGCCTTGAGAACCTCGGCCTCGGCGACGGCGCCGACTCCGTCGGCGACGGCATCCTCGACGCGGCCTTCGGCTTCGCCGGCCTGCCCATCGGCGGTCAGCTGAACCTCGCTGCCACCAAGGAGATCCAGGTCCTCGACATGACCCAGGAGGAGATCGACACCGTTCTCGCGGGTAACGATGCCTACATTCAGACCACCATCCCCGCCGGCACCTACACCGGTCAGACGGAGACCGCCAACACCTTCGGCGTCAAGTGCCTCATCATCGTCCCCGCTGATATGGACGAGGACCTCGTCTATGATCTGTGCAAGGCCATGAACGAGCACACCGCGGAGATGGCTGCCGGTAACGCCCTGCTTAAGGACATGACCGATCCCAGCTTCCTCTGCACGCAGATGCCCATTCCTCTGCACGACGGCGCCCAGAAGTACTACAGCGAGCAGGGCCTCATCTAATAGCGGAATTCTGAAAACTTGATCAAAAGGACGATCTGACCGTCCCTGCGAAAAGCATTTTAGGCCGGAGTTGGGACAACCCGACTCCGGCCCCCCTATTTCCATTAAGGGTTCGTTAAGAGTCCCCCCACTTAACAGAAAGGATGCGCTTATGTCCGAGAACAAAGAATACAAAGAGATCGACGTAGCCTCGCTTGACAGCGAACTGGCAGCAGCGAGAACTCTCGATGAGGGTAAGGGCGACAAGTTCATTAAGATGGCTTCCGTTGTTGCCTTCCTGATGACCTCCTTCCACATCTACACGGGCTTCAAAGGCCTGTTCGACTACTCCGTGCAGCGCGGCGTGCATTTGGCCTTTGCCCTCACGCTGATCCTGCTCACCCAGCCTCTTTATAAGCACGTTTTCAAGGATAAATTCGCCGGCAGCAAGGCGTTCCGCGCCGTCTGCCGTACATTTGATATGATCCTCGTCGTCCTCACGTGGGTCTCTGTGTGGATGGCGCAGGACGAGGTCCATCACCTCACCGAGCGTCTGAGCAAGACGACCTGGATGGCGACCTTCGCGGGCGCCTGCCTCGTTATCATCGTCCTCGAATGCGCTCGCCGCACCCTCGGCTACATCATGCCGGTCCTCGCGCTCATCTTCATCGCCTACGCGCTGGCCGGTCCGAATCTTCCTCTGGCCATCGCGCACCGCGGCTATTCCCTCGAGCGTATCTGCAAGTTCCTTGCCACCGACCTTGACGGTCTGTTCGGCACGACCATGAGCGTCTCCGCCACGGTCATTTTCATGTTCGTTATGTTCGGCGCGTTCCTCGAAGCCTCGGGCTGCTCCGACTTTATCAACGACATCGCCATCTCCCTCACCGGTAAGATCAAGTCCGGCCCCGCGCTCAGCGCGGTCGTCGCCTCCGGTCTGATGGGTACGATCAACGGCTCCGCCGTCGCCAATGTTGTTGGCACCGGCACATTCACCATTCCTCTGATGAAGTCCCGCGGCTACAAGCCCGCCTTTGCCGGCGGCGTTGAGGCCGTCGCCTCCACCGGCGGTCAGATCCTGCCTCCGGTCATGGGTTCCGGCGCGTTCCTGATGGTCGCATTCACCGAGGTGAAGTACATCTACATCGTCATTGCGGCGGTCATTCCCGCGCTGCTCTATTACTGGGGCTGCGCCGTCGCCGTTATCACCCAGTCCGAGCTGGCCGACATTACGCTCATGGACCCCAAGGACATCCCCAAGACCAAGGCGGTCATGAAGGATGGCTGGATCTATCTGCTCATCATCGCGGTCCTGCTGTACTGCCTGCTCATCGCACAGTATTCTCCGCTCTACTCCGCCCTGTGGGCGACCTGCGCGGTCCCCTTGGTCATGTTCTTCGATAAGAAGAAGCGCTTTACGCTCAAGACCATTCCCAGCGCCATGGTCAAGTCCGGCTTCAGCGCCATGTCCATCGTCATCGGCTGCGCCTGTGCCGGTATCGTCGTCGGCATGGTCTCCATCACCGGCATCGGTGTTATCTTCGGCGACATGATGATCCAGGCGGCGCATAACATGCTCTTCCCGTCCCTGGTCTTCACCGCCATCACCTGCATTGTCCTCGGTATGGGTCTGCCCACCACCGCGGCCTATGTTATCGCGGCGTCCATTCTCGCGCCGTCCCTCATCAAGCTCGGTCTTACCCCGCTGACGGCGCATCTGTTCGTGTTCTACTTTGCGTGCCTGTCCGCCATCACCCCGCCGGTCGCCCTTGCGGCTTACGCCGGCGCCGGTATCGCCAAGACCAACCCGATGACCACGGCGGTCGAGGCGTGCAAGCTCGGCTTTGCCGGCTTCATGGTGCCCTTCGCGTTCTGCTACAATCCGGCTATGATGATGCAGGGCGAGGTCGGCGAGATCCTTTCCGTCGCCATCAGCGCAATCATTGGTGTTGCCATCATGTCCGCCGGCTTCCAGGGCTGGCTGCTGTGGAAGCTCAACTGGCTTGAGCGCGTCGTATTTATTGCCGGCGGTCTGCTGATGTTCATTCCCGGCACGGCGACCGACCTGATCGGTCTTGCCATCGCCGTCGCGATGCTTCTCATCAATGTGAAGAAGTGGGAAAAAGGCCCCAAGTTCATCATGGACAAGCACAAGGCCAAGCAGGAATAAAAACACCCCTTGATTCTTACAAAAAATGCGGAGACTCCGGGCAGGAGTCTCCGCATTTTCTCATTGACCGTTCCGTCGGCACGCAGTATACTACAGCATAAGAATTTGGACGAGGAGAACATAAAATGGAAACTCAGGAGATCCGATACCGCGTCAATAAAAAGGTGTTTCGTCAGGCGTCGCTTTACGCCATGTTTCTGCGTAACCGCGGGACCTTCCGCGTAGGCGTCATCGTCGTGTTGGCGACGGCGTTTTATACCGTTCTCGCCGTGCAGGGTACATTCCCCCTGAGCTACCTGCCCGTCTACGTCGCGGCGGCGTATCTTGTCTGGATGCTCCTCTTGCTTGGGCGCGAGGAGCAGCGCGTGCTGCGCTACCTCAAGAGCGACGAGTCGCTTCTATGGACGGAGTATGTCCTGCGTTTCGACGCAGGCAAGCTGTCGGTCGAGATCCCCGAAAAGAAGATACACAACACGGTCGCACTCGCAAAGCTCGCCTCGGCCATCGAGATCTCGAGTGTGTTCATGCTCTACCTTTCCGCCGAGCAGCTCTACCTCGTGCCGACCGACGCCATGACGGCCGAGCAGCGCGCGGCGCTGCGCGGTCTTCTGAGCAGCCGCCTCGGCGAGCGTTTTTATTCCAGCATCACGGCGCGCGAAAAAAAGAAATAAAAAGCGCAGGACCGTCTTCGGAATGACTCCGAAGGCGGTCCTGCCGTCTCATCAGGGTACCGTATGCTCCACGCGGCAGTCGCACTCGCTGCGCCACGACTGCGACTTCAGGAAGCGGCGCGCGGCGTCAACAAAGGCGCGGGCTGCGGGCAGAAGATGCCGCTTTTTCTTGTAGACCACGCTCAGCGGATGGACAAGGTCGGGCGAGTCCAGATCGAAGAAGATCAGCTCGCTGCGGTTCGGCGCGGTTTGAATAGCAGTCTCGTTGATAAAGCAGAAGCCGTAGTTCCCCGCCGTCAGATTCAGCGCCGTGGTGGCGTTGGTGGTGTAGATGGCGTTCTCAACGGTGATGCGCTCGCGCTCGAGGAAGTTGTTGACGCGCATGGCGAGCATGATCTCGGGACGGAGCAACACGAACCGCTCATGCTCAAGAATGGAGAGATCCGGCTCGCGACCCGCGCGGCATTCCTCCAAAAGCGTTCGCGCGGCGGCATTTTGGCGGTTGCCGACAAGCAGGATCTTCTCATAGAGAATGGTCTCGGTGGTCAGGTGATCCGGCATATCAAGATTGGTGTTCACAATACCAAAATCCACCGTGTTGTCCTCAATCAGGCGGAACATCTCACTCGTCGGACGCTCGAACAACTCAAGATGCGCCTCAGGGTGTTCCTGTGAAAAGGAGGGAAGAATGCTCGGCAGGAGCGTGCTGGCGCGCCAGTTGCTCATGGTGACGCGAAGCGTCTGGCGGCGGCTGGCATTCAGACGGGTGAAGTCCTGCAAAAGCTGCTCGTAGAGTTGTGAGCTGTCCTCAAGATAATTGGCGTACACCCTGCCGGCCGCGGTCAGCTCGATCGGCGACTTGGTGCGGTCGAGCAGATGAACGCCGAATGCCTTTTCCAGACGAATGACATACTGGCTCAGGTACGGCTGCGAAATATGCAGCCGATCCGCCGCCTTGGAAATGCTTTTTTCCGATACAATGGCAAGAAAATACTCCGGATTCCGGTCCTGAACCATTCAAGCCGCCTCGCTTTCCGCTTTGATTATAGCAAAAAAGCCGACTTCGTCAAGCATAATATAGCAAAAATACTATGATGATAGTCACTTATAAGTCTTTGACCGCCGGCAAATGTTGGGCTATGATAAAGGCGGTTCCGGAAAACCCCCTTAAAACACAAGAAAAAGGTGAATTCTATGCCAAAATTTGCTCCTTCCGTTCTGCGTCAATATTGCTATAACATGATGACCGCCTCCGGCGTGGACAGCGATTGCGCCGAGGCCACGGCGGAGATGCTGGTGGACGCGGAGGTCACCGGTATGTCTACCCATGGCGTCAGCCGTCTGAGCATCTACATGGAACGCATTCAGGCGGGGATCATGTCGCCCCATAATAATGTCCGCGTCGTGCGGGAAGCTCTCTCCTCCCTGACGGTGGACGCCGGAAACTCTCTGGGCGCGGCGGCAGCCAAATTTACCATGACCAAATGCATCGAAAAAGCGCGGGAGACCGGCGCGTGCTTTGCCGCCGTGTGCAACTCCAACCATTTCGGCACCGCAGCCTTCTATACCAAGATGGCGGCCGAGGCGGGCATGATGGGTCTTTGCTGCGCGAACCTCAAGGGCAATGTGGCGCCCTTCGGCGCGGCGGAGCCGTATCTCGGCACCAATCCCCTGTCCCTGTCCTGCCCGACCATGACGCGCCCGTTGGTGACGGACATCGCCACCAGCACCGTGGCGTTGGGCAAGCTGATCCTGGCGCAGAAGCTGGGCAAGTCCATTCCCGAGGGTTGGGCGCTGGACGCGGACGGCAACCCCACCACCGATCCGGCGGAAGGGCGCAAGGGAATGCTCACACCCTTCGGCGGTCCCAAGGGCAGCGGCATCGCCATCATGATCGACATTGCCAGCGGCATCCTCTCCGGCGGCGGCTTCGGCAATCACCTCACCGGTCTTTATGAGATGACCGGCCCGCAGGGCGTGGGACACTTCATGGGCGCGATCGACATTTCCCACTTCACCGATCTTGAGACCTTCAAGGAAAAGGTCAGCGAAATGTCCGCAGAGATCAAAGCGCTGAAAAAGGCGCCCGGCGTGCAGGAGATCTTAATGCCCGGCGACCTGGAGGCCAACAAGCGCGCAGCCAACGAGGCCAATGGCATTGAGATAGAAGAACCCGTTTATCAGGAGCTTTTAAAGCTCGGCGCACCCTACGGTCTGCGCCTGTAAAGGAGGAAGCACCATGGCGAAAATTCTCATCACCGAATCGGTCCACCCCATCGGACCCGAGCTGCTGACTGCAGCGGGACACACGGTCGTCTACGCCGACCGCGACATGGATGTGATCCGCCGCGAGATCGTGGACGCCGACGCCGTACTCGTGCGTATCATCGAACTGCCCGGCTCGCTGCTCGCAACGGCGAAGAACCTGAAGATCGTTTCCAAGCACGGCGTTGGCTACGATAACATCGACCTTGATTACTGCAAAAAGGCAGGCGTCGCCGTGACCATCACGCCGAACGCGAACAGCCTTTCCGTCGCGGAGCATGCCTTCACCCTGATGCTCACGCTGGCGAAGAACATCATCCCCGTTTCCAACGAATACCGTTCGATCGGCTTTGCCGCCAAAAATCACGCGCCCGGCATCGAAATGACCGGCAAGACGCTCGGTCTGATCGGCATGGGACGCATTGGAAAGCACATCCTGCATATGTGCAGGGACGGTCTGGATATGCATGTCATCGTCTACGACCCCTACATTACGGAGGTCCCCGCGGGCGTCGAAAAGGTGGACGACCTTTCCGAGCTGCTGCGCCGCGCCGACATTGTGACGCTCCATTGCCTGCTCACCGAAGAAACGCGCAAGCTTATAAACCGTGAGCGTCTTGCGCTGATGAAGCCCACCGCGCTGCTCATCAACTGCGCGCGCGGCCCGATCGTGGACGAGACCGCCCTTATTGAGGCGCTGGAGAACGGCAGACTTGCCGGCGCCGGTCTCGACGTCACCGACCCCGAGCCGGTCGCGCCGGACAGCCCGCTCTTTAAGCTGCCGAACGTCATCGTCACGCCGCACTACGCGCCGACAACGGTCGAGTCCGCCACGCGCGTTTCCAAGATCGCAGCCGAAAACATCAACGCGGTGCTTGCCGGCAAGGAGCCGGTGGGCCGCATCGTTTAAAGAACAGAGGGAGGAAAAAACGCTCATGAGACTCGCAACGATCAAGCTGCACGGCGCAGAGGTCGCCGGCATCGTCACCAAGAAGGGCATTCTGCCCGTCGCCGCGCTCAACGCCTACAAAGGCACCGGATGGAAAGAGGACATGATGAGCCTCATTCGGGCGGGTCACATCCCCGGCCTGACGAAGTGGTACAACGAGGGCGGCAAAGAAGAGCTTGAGACCATCCCCGGTCTCGTGCCGACGGAAGAGGTCGTCTATGCCCCGCTCTACCGCAACCCCAAGCGCATCTTCGGCATCGGTCTGAACTACGCCGACCACGCCAAGGACATCGGCAACGCCGCGCCCACGGGCTTCCCCGGCAGCTTCTTCAAGATGGCGGACACGCTCATCGGCCCGAACGACGATATTCTGCTGCCCAAGCTCAAGGAGGCGCAGAAGACCACGGCGGAGGCTGAACTCGGCATCATTATGGGCCGCGACTGCCGCGACATTCCCGAGGAGGACTGGGAGAGCGCCATCGTCGGCTACACCACGATCCTCGACATGACCGAGGAATCCATCCTCAAGGGCAACGACTTTGTCCCCGGCAACCCCCGCTACCTGACCATCGTGAAGAACTTCCCGACATTCTTCTCCTTCGGTCCCCAGCTCGTCACGCCCGACGAGGTACCCGATGTTCTCAAGCTTGAGGTCCAAAGCGTCCACAATGGCGAGATCCACGCGAAAAACACCGTCGATCACATGACGCATATCCCGTCCCGCCTCGTTTCCCTGCACTCGAGCATTCAGGGCTGGTATGCCGGCGACATACTTTCCACCGGCACCCCGCGCGCGTTCCACATTCAGGACGGCGATATTGCCGAGTGCCGCATCGTCGGTCCGGACGGCTTCGAGATGGAGCCGCTGAAGAACCCCGTCGTGGACCTCAAGCTGCACTAACAAGAAATTCTACATATCAGGAGGAATTTATCATGGATCTCGGTTTGAAGGATAAGGTCGTTGTTTGTATGTCCAGCGCGTCCGGCTTCGGCAAGGGCATCGCCACGGAGTTCGCCCGCGAGGGTGCGAAGGTGGTCGTCTGCACCAGCGAGGCGTTCAAGGCGGAACTCGATCAGGCGGTCATCGACATCGAGAAAGAGACCGGCAACCGTCCCTACGCTTATATGTACGATGTGCTCAACAACGAGAGCATCACCGCGATGATCAACAAGGTCGCCGAGGACCTCGGCGGCATCTACGGTCTTGTGAACCATTGTCCCGGTCCGAAGGCCGGCGCTTTCGAGGCGCTGACCGAGGCGGACTGGGCGGACGGCTACCAGAAGTGCCTGTACAGCTACACCACCGCGATCCGCGCGGCGCTGCCCTACATGAAGCAGGGCGGCGGCGGACGCATCGTCAACTCCACCTCGTCCTCCATCAAGCAGGAGCTGGATAACCTCATTCTCTCCAACACCTTCCGCATGGGCGTGGTCGGCATGAGCAAGACGATGGCGCGTGAGTTTGGTCCGTACAACATCATGGTCAACACCATGGGTCCCGGCCGCATCTACACCGACCGCATCAAGTACCTCAACACCATTCGCGCCGAGAAGGCGGGCATCACGCTCGAGGAGTACAACACCCGCGACGCCGCGAGCTTCCCGCAGAAGCGCTATCAGACGGCGGACGAGTACGCCCGCTCCGTGGTGTTCATCTGCTCCCCCGCGAACAGCGCGATCTCCGGTCAGGTCATCTGCGTCGACGGCGCTATGACCACCGCGTACTGAGACGCCGCGATGGAAAGCTGGAAGGGAAACCGCTCCCCCGCAAGTCCGCAGGAGGGTTACTATGTCGGCTTGATGAATGCCTGCGGCTACCGCACGAAGGATCTGGAAAAGCCCATCATCGGCATCGTCAATTCCTTTACGGACGTCAACCCCGGTCACCGCGCCTTTAAGGAGTTGGTCGGCTACGTCAAAGAGGGCGTGTGGGCGGCGGGCGGCACGCCCGCGGAGTTCAATGTTCCCGCGCCCTGTGACGGCATGGCGCAGGGCGCGGGAATGCACTTCGTTCTGCCTTCGCGCGACCTGATCGCGGGCAGCATTCAGGCGATGGCGAGCGCCCACGGCTTCGACGGGCTTGTGTTCCTGTGTTCCTGCGACAAGATCGTGCCGGGTATGCTCATGGCGGCAGCGGCGCTCAACAAGCCCTGTATGTTCCTCACGGCAGGCAGTATGCTGCCCTACGAGGCGGACGACGGCACTTACGTCACGCCCGACCTCAAGGAGTCCATCGGCCAGCGCGGCATCGACGCCATCCGCGAGGAGACCTTTACCCTCTTCCGCGAGAACATCTGCTTCTCCTGCGGCACCTGCTCAATGTACGGCACGGCCAACACCATGGGCGTGTTCGCCGAGGTCATCGGCCTATGCCCCATCGACAGCACAACCATGCTCTTCTGCTCGTCCGCCAAGTACAAGCAGGCGCGCGATGTCGGCGAGCGCATCGTCACGCTGACGAAGGAGGGCGTGCGCTTTTCCGATGTCGTCACCGAGGCGAGCCTCAAAAACGGTCTGCGCCATGTCGCCGCGACCGGCGGCTCGACCAACGCGCAGCTCCACATCTGTGCGCTCGCGCGCGTCATGGGCATTCCGTTGGACCTTGCCGCCTTTGACGAGATCCAACGCAACATACCCTGCATTGCAAAATTCAAGCCGTCCTCGAAATTCAATATGTACGACTATTACAAGGCCGGCGGCGTGGGCGCGACGATGAAAGCCATTGAGCGCTGTCTCGACCGCAGCGCGCGTCTGGCGACGGGCGGCACGGTCGGCGAGTTTCTTGACCGCTTCTGCCGTAAGGTCGATCCGCAGGTCATCCACTCGACCGACGATCCGCTCTATCCCGACGGCTGCTTCGCCGTGCTGCACGGCAACCTTGCCCCGGGCGGCTGCATCGTAAAAAAGAGCGGCGTAGTGCCGGAGATGTTCCACCATCGCGGTCCCGCGGTCTGCTTCGACTCCGAGGACGCGCTGCGCGCGGCGATGACGGATAAGTCCATCAAACCCGGCGATGTGCTGGTCATTCGCTACGAGGGTCCCAGAGGCGGCCCGGGAATGCGCGAAATGTCCATTCCCGCGGCCATGCTCGTCGGCATGGGTCTGCACACGAGCTGCGCCATGGTCACCGACGGACGCTACTCCGGCGCAACACGAGGTCCCTGCATCGGTCATGTCTCCCTCGAGGCGTGGGACGGAGGTCCGATCGCCGCGGTGCGCGACGGCGACATGATCGAGATCGACATTGACCGGCACACCATTCACCTTGAGGTCAGCGACGAAGAGATCGCAGAGCGCCTGCGGCACGCCAAGCGTCCGGCGCACCCCGCGCATGGGGTACTCGGCGCTTACCGCAGGTCGGTCAGCAGCGTAAACGAGGGCTGCACATGGCTCTACGGCAAGGAAGAATAGCAGATCGGCAGAACGCAAAAAAGAAAGGCGCGCAGGTGCGTGCCTTTCTTTTTTGGTGCGAACTGCCGGACTTGAGCCGGTGACCGCATGCGCTCCGCGAGCGTCTACGGATCGTCCTGCGGTCAAATTTTCCTGTTCGGGCATCCGCTTTTTAGTAATGGTACTTTTTCCGCTTTGCGACGAAGAAGATCACGGAGAACACGACCGCCATGACTTCCGCGACCACGATCGAGATCCACACGCCGTCAAGCTCCCAGAGCATCGGCAAAAATATGACCGCAGCCGTCTGAAAGACCAGCGTCCGCAAAAATGAGATGATCGCGGAGGTAACGCCGTCGTTGAGCGCGGTGAAAAAACCGGAGCTGTAGATGGCGTAGCCCATGAAAAAGAACGACAGCGCAAAGATGCGGAAGCCCGAGACGGTCATCTGCATCAGCTCCGCGTCGTACCCGACAAAGATCCCCGCCAGCGGCGAAGCGAGCAGCTCGGCGGAAACGACCATTACAACGCCGAATACGCCGATCATAGTCAGGCTCTTTCGCAGCAGTCCTTTCAGTTCCGCATAGTTCTTCGCCCCGTCGTGATAGCCGACAATGGGGGCCGTGCCGATGGAGTAGCCCAAAAACACCGCGGAGAAGATCATGCTGATGTACATCATCACGCCGTACGCGGCAATACCGTCCTCTCCCGCATATCTGAGCAGCTGAATATTGTAGAGCATACCGACAAGGCTCATGGAAATGTTGCTCATGAACTCCGACGAGCCGTTGGTGCAGGCTTTGAAAATCACCTTACCGTTGAACTGGCTTTTGCCTAAGCGGAGAATACTGCTGTTTTCCCGCCCAAAGTATACCAGAGGCACCGCACCGCCGACTACCTGGCTCAGCGCGGTGGCCGCTGCCGCGCCGGCCAGCTTATACTCCTGTGGAAGCAGGATCACGAGGACAGCGTCCAAGACCATGTTGGTCAGACCGGACAGCACGGTGACGACCAGCCCCAGCTTCGGCCTTTCCGCAGTAACACAGAACGATTGAAACAGGATCTGGAGTACATAGAACGGCAGCGCAAGCAAAATAATGCGGGCGTAGAGCACCGCGTTCTCCAGCATCTCCCCCTCCGCGCCGAGGCGGGAGGCGATGGGGCGGATAAAGACGATCCCAAGCACGGCAAACAGCACGCCCAAAACGGCGGACACGTAGACAAACAGCGAAAAGTAACGGTTGCCCTTTTCCCGGTCGCCCTCGCCAAAGGTCTTGGCGACGATCGCCGAACCGCCGGTGCCGAACATTAAGCCGACGGTGGACAGGATCATAAGAAACGGCATGATCAGATTGACCGCCGCAAACGGCGTTTTTCCCGCAAAGTTCGACACAAAGAAGCCGTCGACCACACCGTAGATCGACGTAAAAATCATCATGCCGATGGACGGAAGCGTGAAGCGGATCAGCCTCCCGTAAGAAAAATGGTCGGATAATTGAATCTGCTGTTTCATTGCTTTCTCCCAAACCAGCGCGCCGCAAAGTCCGCGACCGCCGGTACCAGTTCCTTGATCTCCCAGTCCGTCGTGTTGACGGTAACATGGTAAGCATCCCGCTGACCCCAAGCCGAGCCGGACAGGATCTCCCTCGTCTGCGAGCGCACGTCGTCGATCTTCTTCATTCTGTGCAGCAGCTCCCGCTCCGTCAGCTTTTCACTCTCGGGCGCTCTTTCCATGCAGCGCTTCAGCTTGGCCTCCTTCGAGGCGCAGACAAAAATATTGAACGGACGATATTCCCGCAAAATGACATCCGCGTTCCGTCCAACGATGACGCAGTCCTTGCCCAGCGCGGCGATCCCTTCGATGACCTTCTTCCGCTCGATCAGCAGCGCCACCTTGGAGGACTGTACATAAGCCGTGGAGGCCAGCGTTCCGCGGAAGGTGATCGCCTGATTTTTCCACCCGTGGTTGTCCAGCGTGCTGGCAACGTAGCCTGCGTCCATTCCGCTTTTCTGTGCGACAGCCGAAATGATCTCGCTGTCGTAATAGTCATACCCCAGCAAGTCGGCAAGCCGCTTGCCAAGCTCTCTGCCGCCGCTGCCGAATTCGCGGCTGATCGTAATAACATTCACCATGAACCTCCTCACATTCTCTCTATCTGCCCGCGGAAATGCTCATTGTACTTCTCCATCAGGCGCAAATACTGTTCGATCTCCTCCGCCGTCCACCCGTCAAAGGCGCTGCGTTCCGCATGGAGGAGCCGCGCGACGGTGCTTTCTGCGTATTCCCTGCCCTTTTCTGTGAGACATACGGTTTTCGCCCTGCCGCCGGTCTGCTCAAGGTAAATGACCGCTTCGCCCTCCAGCTTCCGGATCGCGGAGTTGATCGTCTGCTTGCTGATGCTGGTTTCCTTGCAGATCGCATTGAGCGGACATTTCCCCGCTCTTTCATAGACAAGGTACAGCACAAACATCACGCTGTCCGACAGCCCCAGCTTCAAGGCCGCCTGATGATACAGCGCATCCAGATCAGATGTCTCGATCAATAAAGAAATGCCCATCGGCCTGAAGAAAATGGTGGTCGGCCACAGCAAGGACATGGACACGGAAGGCGTGTACGGTCATCGGCTTTCCGGCGATCTGGAAAAGGCCGCGAGCTATACGCACACCGCCTTTGAGAGCATCATCAAAAAGCAGGCATAGCCGTTTTTTCTCTCAGATAAATTTCAAGTGTGTACTTTGTGTGTACCCAAAAAATAAAAAGCCTTGAAACCGTTGAGTTTCAAGGCTTTTCTTTGGTGCGGACTACTGGACTCGAACCAGTGACCTCATGCGTGTGAAGCATGCGCTCTAACCAGCTGAGCTAAGCCCGCAAATGGTGACCCGTACGGGATTCGAACCCATGTTACAGCCGTGAAAGGGCCGTGTCTTAACCACTTGACCAACGGGCCATATGACACACGGGATGCTTTCGCATCCCGTGCTGTTTGGTAGCGGCACCTGGATTCGAACCGGGGACACTTCGGGTATGAACCGAATGCTCTGGCCAACTGAGCTATGCCGCCATATCCTGCCCGACAGGACAGGGGATAGTATAGCAGAGAAATTTCCCATTTGTCAATAGTTTTCTCGCAAAAAATCAAAAAATGCGGCAGCCAGCGGCTTATATTTTCTCTTTACCTTTTTGGCTGTCTTTGCTATAATATTAGATTGAATTAGTATCCGCGGCATTTTTGCCGCATAGATTGGAGGTCACAGCATGAAATACGAACGCTGGCTCGTCCCGACCGTGGACGACGCCGCGGTCGAAACGCTGATGGACGCAGGCTATCCCTATCTGGTGTCGACCGTTCTGGTCTCCCGCGGCATTGTCACGCCGGAGCAGGCCGCCGCGCACCTTGACCGCGAGCGCTCGCTTGTTTATTCCCCCTTCCTGATGCGCGACATGGATAAGGCCGCGGCGCGCATCGACCGCGCCCTCGCCGACGGCGAGACCATCGCCGTGTTCGGCGATTACGATGTGGACGGCATCACCTCCACCTGCCTTCTGACCGATTATCTCCGCTCCCGCGGCGCAAAGGTCCTCATGCACATCCCCCGCCGCATCGAGGAGGGCTATGGTCTCGGCTGCGACGCGATCCGCTCGCTTGCCGAGGAGGGCGTGACGCTCATCGTCACCGTGGACTGCGGCATCACCGGTGTGGAGGAGACCGCCTTCGCCAAGACGCTCGGCGTCGATCTTGTCATCACCGACCACCATGAATGCAAGGATGTGCTGCCCGACGCCGCCGCCGTGGTGGACCCCCACCGGCCGGACTGCGGTTTTCCGTTCAAGCACCTTGCCGGCGTCGGCGTCGCGCTGGAGCTGGTCCTCGCCCTTGGCGGCCCCGCGCGCGAAAGCGCGCTCTTCTCCCGCTACTGCACCCTCGCCGCCATCGGCACCGTCGCCGATGTGATGCGTATGGAGGGCGAAAACCGCACCATCGTCCAATGCGGACTGGAGGGCATTGACCGCAGCGACTTCACCGGCCTGCACGCGCTGCTGCGCGAAGCGGGTCTGACCGCCCGTCCCATTTCCTCCGTGCAGATCGGCTTCGTCCTCGCGCCCCGCATAAACGCCGCGGGACGCATGGGCCGCGCGGAGCTGGCGGCCGAGCTGCTGCTCACGCAGGACCCCGCCAAGGCGGAGGCCCTTGCCCGCGAGCTGTGCGACCTCAACCGCGAGCGGCAGAGCGTCGAGCAGGATATTTTCCGCTGCGCCATCGACCAGATGGACACCCTTGCTCCCACCGAGCGCAACGCGCTCGTCCTTTCAAGCGAGGAATGGCATCAGGGCGTAGTCGGCATCGTCGCCTCGCGCCTTTCCGAAAAATTCTCCTGCCCCAGCTTCATGATCCACCTCTCCGGCGGCATGGGCAAGGGCTCCTGCCGCAGCTACGGCGGCTTCAACCTTTTCGCCGCGCTGGAGGCGTGCAGCGATCTGCTCGTCGGCTTCGGCGGGCATGAGCTGGCCGCTGGCTTCACCATCAAGGAAGAGAACATTCCCGCCTTCCGCAAGCGCATCAACCAGTATGTCCGCACCCATTGCGGCGGCGAAATGCCCGTCTCCTCGCTGGAGATCGACGCTCCGCTCGACCGTCCCTCCCTCATCACGCTTTCCGAGGTCGAGGAGCTTTCGCGGCTCGAGCCTTACGGCGCGGGCAACAACCGCCCCGTTTTCTGCCTGCGCGGCGCGCGGCTGGAGAGCATACAGGGCGTGGGGCAGAACAAGCATCTGAAGCTTCGGCTGCAAAAGGGTCATACTACCTTTGACGGCATCTTCTTCTCCGTCCCGCCCGCCGAATGCCCGCTGTGCGTCGGCGAGCGCGTGGACGCGGCGTTTTACCTCCAGATCAACGAATTCCGCGGCAGCCGCTCGCTGCAGCTTCAGCTCGTCGATCTGCGCAGCGCGCTCGACCCGGGCGCGCGGGAGGCCGAGCAGCTCGAGCTGTGCCGCACGCTGATCCGCGGCGGCGGCGTGAGCGCGAAGGACGCCGCGCGGCTCCTGCCCTCGCGGGAGCAGTTCGTGCGCGTCTGGCGCGCGCTGGAGCATGAAGTGAACGGGACGCTCACCGCGCCCGAGCTCCCCTTCCTCCGCCGTCTCTCCGCCGAGGCCCTCGGCGCGGAGAGCTTTCTGCGCGCGGCGCTGTGTCTGGCGGTCTTCGCCGAACGCGGCCTGATCTGCGTGGAGCAGAACGGAAAATACATCACCCTCCGCCTTACCAGCGACGGCAAGCGGGTAGATCTGGATTCCAGTCCCTACCTCTGCACGCTGCGGGAAGGGCTGGACGGCACGAATCGAGGTGGCAGCGCATGAGTGAAGGAAATATCGGACAGACCCCCGTTCCGCAGGCGATCCCCGCCGAGGTAGAGCGGCAGTACGCCCATCTGGTCGAGACGATCCGCGGCTACAACCCCGGCGCGGACTTTGCCCAGATCGACGCCGCCTACCGTTACGCCGCCGCGCATCACGGCGCGCAGAAGCGCAAGGACGGCTCACCCTTTATCACGCACCCCATTGCCGTGGCGCAGATCGTGGCGGAGGAACTGCATCTCGACAGCGAATCCATCATCGCCTCCCTCCTGCACGACTGCATCGAGGACACCGACGCGACCTATGACGACATCGCCAAGCGCTTCTCCCCCACCGTCGCCGATCTGGTCGAGGGCGTCTCCAAGCTGACCCGTGTGCATTACACCAGCAAGGAAGAGGAGCAGATGGAAAATCTGCGTAAGATGCTCATGGCGATGGCAAAGGACATCCGCGTGATCCTCATCAAGATCTCCGACCGGCTGCACAATATGCGGACGATGGAATACCAGTCCACCGACAAGCAGCGCCAGAAATCTCTGGAAACGATGGAGATCTACGCCCCCATCGCCCACCGCCTCGGTATGCAGCGCATGAAGTGGGAGCTGGAGGACCTTTCGCTCAAGTACCTCGACCCCACCGCCTTCCAAGAGATCACGCAATCCCTCGCGGCCAAGGCCTCCGAACACGAGGCGTTCATGGCGCGTATTCAAAAGCAGATCGAGGATAAGCTGCAAAAGGAGCGCGTCCCCTTCCGCCGTGTCTACGGCCGCATGAAGCATCCCTACAGCATCTACCGCAAGATGTACGCCCAGAGCAAAACGATGGACGAGGTCTTTGACCTTTTCGCCTTCCGCGTCATCGTCGATACCGTCGCGGACTGCTACAATGTCCTCGGCGTGATCCACGACCTCTACCGCCCCGTTCTCGGCCGCTTCAAGGACTACATCGGCACGCCCAAGCCCAACGGCTACCAGTCGCTCCACACCACGGTCATGGGTCCCGACGCCGTGATGTTCGAGGTGCAGATCCGCACGCAGGAGATGCACGATGTCGCCGAATACGGCATCGCCGCCCATTGGAAGTACAAGCAGGGCATCTCCGGCAGCGCCAACGAGCAGAACTACGAATGGGTCCGCCGCCTGCTGGAAAATCAGGAGAACACGGACGCGGAGGAGTTTATCCACACGCTCAAGGTCGATATGTTTGCCGACGAGGTATTCGTCTTTACCCCCCGCGGCGACGTGACGAACCTCCCCGCGGGCGCAACGCCCATCGACTTCGCCTATTCCGTCCACTCCGCCGTCGGCAACTCCATGATGGGCGCGAAGGTCAACGGACACATCGTTCCGCTCGACTACCAGCTCAAAAACGGCGATGTGGTCGAGGTCCTCACCAGCAAGGCGGCCCGCGGCCCCAGCCGCGACTGGCTTCAGATCGCCAAGTCCAGCGAGGCCCGCAGCAAGATACGCCAATGGTTCAAAAAGGAAAAGCGCGAGGAGAACATCGTCAACGGCCGCTCGTCCTTTGAGTCCGAGCTCAAGCACTTCGGCATCTCTCTCGGCGAGGTCACGGGCGATGAGCTGCGTCCCGTCCTGCTCAAAAAGACCGGCTTCGGCAACCTTGACGATATGTACGCCGCCATCGGCTACGGCGGCTTCTCCGCGCAGAAGGCGGTCAACCGCATCCGCGACGAGCTGCGCGCCATCAACAAGCAGAAGCAGACCGAGCGCGACGCCACCGTCCCCCTCGCGGACGATCCCGGCAGGACCCGCCCCGCCGTCCCCAAGCGGGAAAAGAGCGAGCAGGGCATCGTCGTGCAGGGTCTTTCCAACTGCCTCGTCAAATTCTCCAAGTGCTGCACCCCCGTCCCGGGCGACGAGATCATCGGCTTCATCACCCGCGGCTACGGCGTCAGCGTCCACCGCGCAGACTGTCCGAACGCCGACCCCGCCCGCCGCAAGCCGGAGGAGTACGGCCGCTGGATCAAGGTCGAATGGGGACAGGACGTCAAGGAGTCCTACCAGACCTCGCTCGACATTTACGCCAAGGACCGTCTCAACCTCGTGTTGGACGTGTCCGCCGCGCTCTCGTCCACGCAGACCCGCGTGGCCTGTCTCAACGCCAAGAGTACGGTAGACGGCTTCGCCCTCATTCATCTTGAGATCTATGTTTCCGACAGCACGCAGCTCTCCTCCGTCATGCGCCGCCTGCACCAGATCAGCGGCGTGATGAAGGTGGACCGTCCCGCGGGCTGACACCCCATGAAATTTCCATAAGGAGGAATTCTATCATGCTTTCCATCGATGTTTCCCACGCGAAGCCCTTTCTTTCCTACCCCTATGAAGAAGTCCTCCGCCCCCGCCTCTCTCGCGCACAGCGCGAGCTGCTCAGCGGCGGCGGGAAGGGCGACGATTTCATCGGCTGGGTCCACCTGCCCAGACAGTATGACCGCGGGGAGTACGCGCGCATCCTTGCCGCGGCGAAGAAGATACAGGGCGACTCCAAGGCGCTCGTCGTCATCGGCATCGGCGGCAGCTACCTCGGCGCGCGCGGCGTGATCGAGTGCCTTTGCTCCCCGAACTACAACCTGAAGAAAAAGGACACGCCCAACCTCTATTTCATCGGCAACGGCCTGTCCTCCGCCGCTCTGCGCGAGGTCATGGACCTCATCGGCGAGGACGATTTCTCCGTCAATGTCATCTCCAAATCCGGCACGACCACCGAGCCTGCCGTCGCGTTCCGCTTCTTCCGCGAAAAGCTGGAGAAGAAGTACGGCCGCGCGGGCGCGGCGCAGCGCATCTACGCCACCACCGACGCGCACCGCGGCGCGCTCAAATCGCTCGCGGACGCCGAGGGCTATGAGGAGTTCGTCGTGCCGGACAATGTCGGCGGACGCTTCAGCGTCCTCACCGCCGTGGGGCTTCTTCCCATCGCCGTCGCGGGCGTGGACACCGACGCGCTGCTCGCGGGTGCGCAGGAGATGGAGACTCTTTGCGAAACGGAGGATTACACCAATCCCGCGTGGCAGTACGCCGCCGTGCGCCACGAGCTGTACCGCTCCGGCAAGAAGATCGAGCTGCTCGCCTGCTTTGAGCCGTCGTTCCGCTTTATGGCGGAATGGTGGAAGCAGCTTTACGGCGAGAGCGAGGGCAAGGACGGCAAGGGTCTTTTCCCCGCCAGCGTCGATTTCACCGCCGACCTGCACTCCATGGGCCAGTACATCCAGCAGGGTGAGCGCACGCTTCTGGAAACGGTCGTCCGCTTTGCCGCCGACCCCGACCAGCTCACCGTCCCGCACGACGACGCGAACGGCGACGGACTGAATTTCCTGGCGGGCAAGACCATGGACTTCATCAACCGTCAGGCGATGGACGGCACGCTCCTCGCGCATGTTGAGGGCGGCGTCCCGAACCTCATCGTTACCGTCGGCGCGCGCAGCGCCCATACCCTCGGCGAGCTGATCTACTTCTTCGAGTTCGCCTGCGGTCTGTCCGGCTATCTGCTCGGCGTCAACCCCTTCGACCAGCCCGGCGTCGAGGCGTATAAGAAGAATATGTTCGCGCTGCTTGGCAAGCCCGGCTACGAGGAGGCGGGCGTCGCGCTGCGCGCCAAGCTCAAATAAGCAGGAAGAAGGAGAACCGTCATGAAAGCAGTCCTCATGCGCGTCAGGCGCGCCAGCGTCACCATCGACGAAAAGGAGACCCGCTCCATCGGCAAGGGCTTCCTCATTCTCCTCGCCGTCACGCACGACGATACCGAGGCGCAGGCTGTCAAGCTTGCCGACAAGCTCTGCTCGCTCCGCCTTTTTGAGGACGCGGACGGCAAGATCAACCTTGGACTGGACGAGGTCGGCGGCGAGATCATGGTCATCTCGCAGTTCACGCTCTACGGCAACTGCCGCAAGGGCCGCCGCCCCGAGTTTCTGAACGCCGCCCGTCCCGAGACTGCGATCTCGCTTTACGAAAAATTCGTCTCTCTCGTGCGCGAAAAGGGCTACCGCGTCGAGACCGGTGAGTTCGGCGCTTACATGGCGGTCGATTCCGTCAACGACGGCCCGTTCACCCTGATCGTGGATACGAAGGATTTAGAGGCTCCCAAATAACACCGCTGGAGGTAATTTTTTATGAAGATCTTCACCACCGTCGTCGGCGAGCTCGGCACCAACTGCTACCTGCTCATCGACGAGGAAACGCGCGAGGCCGCGCTCATCGATCCCGCCGACTCCCCCGACGAGCTTTCCGCCCTCATCGCGCGCGAGAACGTCACGCTGCGCTATATTCTCCTCACGCACGGCCACCGCGACCACACTCTTGCCGCCCCCGCCATGCATGAGCGCTATCCCGACGCCGCGGTCTATATCCACCGGCTCGACGCGGGCGGCTCCGGCATCTATCACTATCCCCTTGAGGGCGTGATCGACGGCCTGCGGTATTACGATGACGGCGACACGCTCCCCCTCGGCTCGCTCACCATCGAGGTTCTGCACACCCCGGGCCATACGGCGGGCAGCGTCACGCTGAGAGTCGGTGACGCGCTTTTCGTCGGCGACACGCTTTTTTCCGGCTCCTGCGGACGCACCGACCTCCCCGGCGGCGACCCCCGCGCCATGATGACCTCCCTGCGCCGCCTCGGTCAGCTGGAGGGCGACTACAAGGTCTACCCGGGCCACATGGACTCCACCGTTCTCTCCCGCGAGCGGACGCATAATATGTTCCTGCGTACCGCCATATCCTGAAAGGAAAAGGAGCGCCCCCATGAAGCTGCAATTCATCGGACACGATGAAAAATACGCCGTCGAGCAGAGCCTGCTGACGCTTTTCCCCGCCGAGCGCCCCGTCTACGGCGCGGTGGACCGCGCCGCGGACCGCTGCTGGGCCGTCGTCACGCTCACGGAGGACGGCTCCGCCGTCCGCGCCGTCACCGAGCTGTGCGCGGATGGAAAAACCGCCGTCGGCCGCTATGACTGCCCGCTCTCCGGCACGGATTACGAGCAGGAGGGCCAGCGCCGCCACGCGCTCGGCCTGAGCTTCTTCCGCGCCGCGCGCGAGGTCCTCGGCGTCACGCCCGCGTGGGGCAGTCTCACCGGCGTGCGCCCCAGCAAGGTCGCCGTCGCGCTGCTGCGCGAGGGCAAGTCCCCCGCCGCCGTCCTGACGGAACTGCAGGAGGTCTACTCCGTCACGCCGCCGCGCGCCCGCCTTGCGCTCGAAGCCGCCGAAACGGGTCTGCGCGTCCAGTCGGAGCTGCTGCCCAATGATGTTTCTCTCTACGTCGGCATTCCATTCTGCCCCACCCGCTGCGCCTATTGCAGCTTCGTCGCGCAGAGCGTGGAGAAGTCCTTCGCCCTTGTCGAGCCGTACCTCGCCGCCCTTTTTGACGAGATCGAGCAAGCGGGCGCGACGGTCCGCGCCCTCGGTCTGCGCGTCAAGTCCTTCTACATGGGCGGCGGCACGCCGACCACCCTCACGGCGGAGCAGATGGACCGTCTGCTCACCAAGCTGGAGCGGTGCTTCGATCTCACCGGTCTCGCCGAGCTGACCATCGAGGCGGGCCGTCCGGACACCATCGACCGTGAAAAGCTCGCGGTCCTGCGCGCGCACGGCGTCACGCGCGTTTCCGTCAATCCCCAGACGATGGAGGATCACGTCCTCGCCGCCATCGGCCGCCGCCACACGGCGGACGACATCCGCCGCGCCATGCGCGAGGTGATGGACGCGGGCTTTCCCCATGTCAACATGGATCTCATCGCGGGTCTGCCGGAGGACACGCCGGAGGGCTTTGCCCGCAGCCTTGACGAGGTCCTCTCCATGGGCGCGGACAATGTCACCGTTCACACGCTGTCCCTCAAAAAAGGCAGCCGCATCACGCTTGAGGGCAGCCGTATCCCCTCGGCGGACGAGGTCGCCGCCATGCTCGACTATGCCGATCCCGCCCTGCGTGCGCAGGGCTTCGCCCCCTACTACCTCTACCGCCAGAAGTATATGTCCGGCAGCTTTGAAAACGTCGGCTGGACGAAGCCGGACGGCGAGGGGCTTTACAATGTCTACATTATGGAGGAGCTGCATTCCATTCTCTCCCTCGGCGCGGGCGGCTCGACCAAAATGGTCGGCGGCGGACGGATCCGCCGCGCCTTCAACGCCAAATACCCCCGCGAATACATCGACCGCAGCGAAAAACGCGCCGCCAACCTCACGGAATTTGCCGACTTCTACCGCCAGAAAGGAGAACTGCCATGATCTACTCTTCCTACTCCGCCCGCCTCACCGCAGACGACGCCGCGCCGCACTTCACCTATGAGGACTACTGCGAGAGCGCGGATATGCTCGCCTCCCGCTCGCATAATCTCCAGCCCGAAGCGCTGCTCATTCTCGGCAGCGGCCTCGGCTTCCTCGGCGACACGGTCGAGGATCCCATTTTCGTCGATTACGACGGCATTCCCCACTTCCGCCCCTCCACCGCCCCGGGTCATAAGGGCCGCTTCGTGTTCGGCACGCTGCGCGGCCGCCGCGTCGCGGTCATGCAGGGCCGTATACACTGCTACGAGGGCTACTCGATGGAGCAGGCGGCCTACGCCGTACGCGTCGCGCGGCTGCTCGGCGCCAAAACGCTTTTCGTCACCAACGCCGCCGGCTGCGTCAACACCGACTGGGGCGTGGGTGAGCTGATGCTCCTCACGGACCACATCAAGCTCTTCGACTTCGGCCCGCTCTGGGGTCCGAACCTCGAAGAATTCGGCACGCGCTTTCCCGACATGACCACCGTTTACACCCCCCGCCTTCAGACCCTTGCCCGTGAAACGGCGAAGGCGCACGGCATTCCCCTGCGCGAGGGCGTATATATGTACTTCCCCGGTCCGCAGTTTGAAACGCCCGCCGAGGTACGCGCCGCGCGCGTACTCGGCGCGGATGCGGTCGGTATGTCCACCGTCCCCGAGGCCATCGCCGCCGCCCATTGCGGCATGGAGGTCATGGGCGTGACGCTGCTCGCCAACATGGCGGCCGGCGTTCTCCCGCAGCCGCTCTCCGGCGCGGAGGTCAATGGGGCCGCCGAAGCCGCCGCCCCCGTTTTTTCCGCGTTTCTCCTCTCCTGTCTGGAATCCTTCTGATCTCTTGAAAGGCGTCTCTATGGCAACTGAGAACAAGCAGTCCTTCCTCGGCGGCGCCGCCGTGCTGGCGTTCGGCATCGTCGCGGTCAAGATCATCGGCGCGGTGTTCAAGATCCCGCTGCTCAACATTCTCGGCGAAGCGGGCAGCGCGGACTTCTCCAACGCCTACAACATCTATGCCACCCTCCTCACCGTCTCCACGGCGGGCCTTCCCGTCGCGCTCTCCAAGCTTGTGAGCGAGGCGTACACCCGCGGCCGCACGCGGCAGGCATACCGCACCTTCCGCGTTTCCATGGCCGTCTTTCTCGTGCTGGGACTTCTTTCCTTTGCCGTCATGTGGTGGGGCAGCGCCTTTCTGGCGGAAACGCTGAACAACCCCCGCGCCGCCTACGGCATCCGCGCTCTCGCGCCCGCCGTCGTGTGCGTCGGCTGCCTGTCCGCCTTCCGCGGCTACGCGCAGGGGCGGCAGTACATGACGCCCACCGCCGTCTCCCAGATCATCGAGGCCCTCTGCAAGCTGGTCTTTGGTCTGGCGCTGTCTGTCTGGCTTTTGAAGACCACCGGCAAGGACTACATCGCCGCCGCGGGCGCCATCGCGGGCGTCACCATCGGCACAGTGCTTTCCCTCCTTTACATGGCTGTCAACTACCTGCGCCACCGCCCGGCGCTGCGCCGCGGCGAGCCTTGCGCGCCGGGCGGCGCGATCCTGCGCCGTCTGCTTGCCCTCGCCGTTCCCATCACGCTCGCCTCCTCGATGGTCTCCATCATCACGCTCATCGACACCAAGCTCGTGCAAGGGCAGCTGCAAAGCGCCCTCGGCTACACGCTCGACGAAACGCGCGCGCTCTACGGCAACTATGCCGCCTGCATGAACCTCTACAATCTGCCCTCCTCGCTCATGGTCGCGCTCACGGCGTCGGTCATCCCCGCCGTCTCCGCCGCCATCGCCCAGCGCAACGGACGGCAGACCGCGCGCATCGTGCGCTCCTCGTTCCGCGTCACGGCGCTGCTCGCGTTTCCGATGGGGCTGGGTCTCTGGTCGCTCAGCGACCCAATCTTCCGCCTGTTCTACCGGCGCTATAACGCCGAGCTGGGCGGCAGGCTGCTCGCCGTTCTCGGCATTGCCAGCATCTTCGTCTGCCTCATGCTCATCACAAATTCCATTCTGCAGGCCTACGGCCGCGTCAACCTTCCCATTCTCACGATGCTCCTCGGCGGCGTGGTCAAGATCGTCCTCAACTACAATCTCGTCGCCATTCCCTCGGTCAATATCCACGGCGCGCCCATCGGCACGCTCGTGTGCTTCGCGCTCACCGCGCTGCTGAACCTCATCGCCGTTTCGCGCATCACGCACTTCCGGCTCAACTATCCCGGCTATTTCCTGCGCCCGCTCCTCGCGTCGCTTGCCATGGCCTTTGCCGCCCGCGGGACCTATGCCCTTGCCTCGCGCTTTCTGGTCCTTTCGAGCGAGCGCCTGACGCTTTTCGTCTGCGTCTTTCTCTCCATCGGCGTGGCGGTCGCCGTCTACGGCGCGCTCGTGCTGGCGCTGCATTGCATCCGCCGCAGCGATCTGGAGCTGCTGCCCAAGGGCGGACGGATCGCCGATCTTCTTCATATTTCCTAAAAAGCCCTGAAAACCCTTGAAAAATCAAAGAAAAATCTTGCATTGGAACATAAGATATGGTAAATTTTGAAAGGAAAGAGACATACTCCTTACAGGACCTTATTGCCCTTCTCCGCATTCTGCGCGCGCCGGACGGCTGCCCGTGGGACCGCGTGCAGACCCACCTTTCCAACCGCCGCAACTTCCTGGAGGAGGCGTACGAGGCCGCCGAAGCGTTTGACCGCGACGATCCCGCCGCCATGTGCGAGGAGCTGGGCGATATGCTCATGCAGGTCCTCTTCAACATTCACATCGAGGAGGACGCGGGCCGCTTCACGACTGACGATGTCACCGACCACATCTGCAAAAAGCTTATCTTTCGCCATCCCCATGTTTTCGGAAACGCCACCGCCGACACGAGCGAGGAGGTCCTGGTAAACTGGGACGCGCTCAAGCGGCAGGAAAAGGGCCAGCAGACCACCGCCGACGCGATGGACTCCGTTGCCCGCTCGCTGCCCGCGCTCTGGCGCGCGGACAAGCTTCAGAGCAAGGCCGCCAAGGCAAGCTTTGAATTTGCCGATGTTTCCGGCGCGTTGGATAAGCTCGACAAGGAAACGCGCGAGCTGCGCGAGGCCGTCGAGCGCGGCACGAACTTTTTTGAAGAACTGGGCGACGTACTCTTCGCCGCCGTCAAGGTCGGCCGCTTCGTCGGCGTCGACCCCGAGGATGCGCTGAACGCGACCTGCGAGAAATTTATTGCCCGTTTCCGTTCCGTCGAGCGCGCCTGCGCCGCCCGCGGCGCGGAGATGTCCTCGCTCCCGCTCGACGAGCTTACCCGTCTCTGGAACGAGGCCAAGCAACACGATGAATGAAAAACGCTCCGTCGTTTTTTGTTTATAAACCCACCGGAGGCACCCGCTTCCGGCGAATCAACAACAATCAGGAGGCTATTATCATGAATAAGACCGAACTCATCGCTGCCGCTGCTGAAAAGGCCGGTGTTTCCAAGAAGGAAGCCGAAGCCGTCGTTACCGCCGCTCTCGACGCCATCGCCGCGTCCCTCAAGGACGGCGAGAAGGTCCAGCTCGTTGGCTTTGGCTCCTTTGAAGTCAAGACCCGCGCTGAGCGCATCGGCCGCAACCCCGCCACCGGCAAGGAGATCAAGATCGCCGCGTCCAAGGTCCCGACCTTTAAGGCAGGCAAGGCTCTCAAGGACATCGTTGGCTAAAACACCTTCAAGGGAGCGGGTCACCCCGCTCCCTTGATTTTTTCCCGAAAGGAAGCGTCTCCATGCGACTTGATAAATACCTCAAGGTCTCGCGTCTCATCAAGCGCCGCACCGTGGCGAACGAGGCCTGCGACCTCGGCCGCATCACGGTCAACGACCGCGTCGCCCGCGCGTCGTACGAGGTGAAGGTCGGCGACCGGATCGCCCTCCACTTCGGCGAGCGCACCCTCACGGTCGAGGTCCTCTCCGTGGTCGAGACCGTCGGCAAGGCGGACGCCGCCGCGCTCTACCGCGAGCTGCCGAACACCTGACCGCGCAGTCATATTCCGGACACGCCTCCCATACACTATGGTGTATGGGAGGTTTTGCTATGGCTTATGACAACACGACCTACGGCGGCTCCGCCGCCCACCGCATCGAGCTGGACGGGCGCGAGCGCCTGACCGTTTCCGGCGTGGACGATGTGGAGCGCTTTGACGAAAACGAGATCGTCATGTCCACCTCCGCCGGCGTCCTCACCGTCACGGGTGAGAGCCTGCACATCGGCAAGCTCAGTCTGGACGGCGGTGAGCTGCATGTGGACGGACACATCGACTCGCTTTTTTACGAGGATGCCTCCGCCTCCTCCGGCGGACTGCTCGGCCGCCTGTTCGGGGGCTAAGGCATGGGCAGCGACATCGCGTCTCAGCTTGCCGTGCTTTCCCGCGCGTTTCTCCTCGGCTCCGGCTTTGCTCTGCTCTATGACGCGCTGCGCGCCGTGCGGCTCCACCGCCGCACGCGGCGCGCGCTCACCGACACGCTCGACGCGCTCTATTCCCTGCTCCTTGCCGCCGCGCTCCTCGCCTTCGCTCTGCGCGTCGGCAGCGGCGAGCTGCGGCTCTACACGCTCCTCGCCGTCGCGGTCGGCGCAGCGCTCACCTTCGGCTTTCTCTCGCCGCTGCTCCGGCCGCTCTGGGACTTCTGGGCAGACAGTCTCTTTGCCTTTGCCCGCCTTCTCCGCGCGCCGTTCCGCCTTGCAAAAAATTATTATGGTAAACTGCACAAATCTGCCAAAAAGCTCTTTCTTTTTTCCCGCCGCGCCCTTATAATAAGAAATTACAGACGGTCCGCGCGGCGGGGGCGCCGCAGGGCCGAGCAAAAGGGAGGCGTGCGATATGGCGGAGCAAAAAAAAGCGGCGAAAAAGCGCGGCGGTCTGCTGCCGAAGCTGCTCATTCTCGCCCTGCTTCTGCTCGTCGGCGCGCATCTGCTGGACCTTCAAAAGCGGATCGACGCCGCGCAGGCAGAGAAGCAGACCCTCTCGGCACAGGTCGAGGCCCGGCAGCGCGAGAATGACTCGCTGCAAGCCGCGCTCGGCAAGGCCGACGACGAGGAGTATCTGCAGGAGCTTGCCCGCGAGCAGCTTGATGTGGTCTCCCCCGGCGAAAAGGTTTTTTACGACATCAGCAACTGATCCTGCAAAAGCGGCGCACAGCGCCGCTTTTTTCCGCACCGGCATAAAAAGGAGCCGCCGTCATCAGACAGCGGCCCAAGCGGGTGGGATATTGGAAAGCTTCCATGGAGTATACTACCACCCTTGTCCACCGCTTGCAATAGGAGCTTTTGTCGAACGCCGCCGCACGCTGTCGAAGCGTGTCGCGGCGTTCATTTTCGTCAAAATCAACAAATCAGAAAATTCACAAATTAACCTATTGGCTATTTTCCCGTTCCGTGCTATACTTTATAAAAGTGAAGAGGGAGTCGGCTGAGACTTCCTTTTTGCTTTCCCTACTCGCAGAAATTGAAAGGAGCGAACCGTTATGAAGTTCACATTTACCTGCAAGAAGATCTCGCTGAACGACTCCGTCAAGGCCTACGCCGAGAAGAAGATCGGCAAGCTGGAGAAGTATTTCAGGGAGGAACCCGAAGCATCTGTGACCTTCGCCGTGGAGAAGAAGAACCGCTGTGTGGTGGAAGTCATGCTCCGCGGTGCCAACGGCACATTGTTCCGTGCGGTCTGTGAGGACGCAGACGGCGATATGCGCGGCGCGATCGACGAGGCGGTCAGCCAGATCGACCGCAAGATCCGCAAGAACAAGACTCGCCTTGCCAAGGGTCTTCGCAGCGATGCCATCGTACCCGAGGTCCCCGAGGAGTTCGACATCCACGAGGAGCGCGAATTTGACATCGTGCGTACCAAGCGCTTTGCCGTCAAGCCCATGAGTCCGGAGGAGGCCATTTTGCAGATGAACCTTCTGGGCCATAGCTTCTTCGTCTTCCGCAACACGGACGATGACAACGCCATTTGCGTGGTCTACACGCGCAACAGCGGCGGCTACGGCATCATCGAGACCGGCGAAGCCGACTGATTTCAGAAATTCTTAAACCACAGGGGGTTGACCGACCGGTCGACCCCCTTTATGATAAAAGCATCCTGACGAAAGAGAGGTCCGTCCATGCCGTTCCAAGTCCTGCCCTGCCGTGTGTTTCAATGCTGCTTCGCCCTCGGCGCGCGGCTGCTTCCATGGCGCGCGCCAACCGTGCTTTCCGGCACGGGCAGCCTCGCGCGGGTCCCCGATCTGTTTGCCCGCGAAGGCGCGTCGCGCCCCCTCGTCGTCGCCAGCCGCCGCCAATGCGCGGAGGAGCATTTTCTTACCCTGTGCCGCTCGCTGGAGGCGCGGGGCATCCGTCTTTCCGTTTTCTCCGGAGTAAAGCCGGACCCTGACATTGCCACCGTTGAAGAGATCGCCGCGCAGTACCGCGCCGACGGCTGCGACAGCTTTCTCGTCCTCGGCGGCGGCTCGCCCATCGACGCGGCCAAGATCGCTGCCGCCCGCGTCGTCCGTCCGGAGAAAAGCGTCGCGCAGCTCGGCGGTCTTTTGAAGGTTCGCCGCCCGCTCCCGCTCTTCATCGCCGTCCCCACCACCGCCGGCACCGGCTCGGAGGCCACCATCGCCGCCGTCGTCACGGGCGCGGAGCATCACAAATACGCCGTCAGCGACCTCTGCCTTGTCCCGCGCTACGCCGTCCTCGACCCCACGCTCACCGTTTCGCTTCCGCCCGCCATCACCGCGCAGACGGGTATGGACGCGCTGACCCACGCGGTCGAGGCCTACCTCAGCTGGAGCTACGGCACGGCGGAGACCCGCGCCCTCGCCGAATCCGCCGTGCGCGATATTTTCCGCTATCTCGAGGTCGCCTTCCACGACGGCTCGTCCCTCACCGCCCGCGAAAGGCTACTGCGCGCGTCCTTCGACGCGGGCCGCGCCTTTACCCGCGCGGGCGTCGGCAATGTCCACGCCCTTGCCCACACCCTCGGCGGACTCTACGGCGTTCCCCACGGTCTTGCCTGCGCCGTGACGCTGCCGGTCGTACTGGAGGACTACGGCGCCGCCGTTTTCCCGCAGCTCGCCCGCCTTGCCGCCCTCATCGGTCTGACCGGCGCCGAGCGCGAGCGCGCGGAGGGTTTTCTTGCCGCGATCCGCGGCATGAACGAGCGCATGGGCATCCCCTCTCACCTCGATTTTATCCGCGAGGAGGACCTCCCCCGCATGGCCGCATGGGCAGAGGCGGAGGCGAACCCCGTCTACCCCGTTCCCGTCGTCTACGATGCCGCGCGCTTCCGCCGCGTCCTTGACCGGCTTCGCGGCGCATGATCCCGCCGTCCGTGCCTTAGCGCGCGCTTAACGAACTTTTCTTGCAATGCCCGCCCCCGTCTGCTATAATGTTTTCATCTTGTTTGGAAATGAAGGAACGCCCATGATCGGAGTTTACGACTATACCGTCCTTGCGACCTATCTCTCGCTGGCTTTCGGCGTCAGCGGCATTCTTTCCGCCATGAACGCCAGCCCCTTTTCCGCGCTTCTGTGCCTAATGGTCTCCGGTCTTCTCGACGCCTTTGACGGGCGCATCGCCCGCGCAAAGAAGGACCGCACCGAGCAGGAAAAGCGCTTCGGCATTCAGATCGACTCCCTCAACGATGTGGTCTGCTTCGGCGTTCTCCCCGGCGTGGTCGGCGCCTCGCTCGGCGGCGGCGAATGGTGGCTGCGCGGAAGCGTCCTCTTCTACATTCTCGCCGCACTTATCCGTCTCGCCTACTTCAATGTCACGGAGGAGGAGCGCCAGAGCGCCACGAGCGAGCATCGGCGTTACTACCTCGGCGTCCCCGTCACCTCTGCCGCCTTTGTCGCGCCGCTTTTCTGGATGCTGCCCCTGCGCTTCGGTCTGAGCGTTTCCGCGCTCTACGCGGCGGGGCTTACGCTGCTCGGTCTTCTGTTCATCACGCCGCTGCGTATTCCAAAGCCCGGTCTGAAGGGAATTTTCTGCATGATCCTCCTCGGTGCGGCTGAGCTCCTTTCCCTGTTCTACGGCGTCATGCCCCTCTGACCGTCCAAGCATAACCAGGTATCAAGAATGCACCGCATGGCCTTTGCCATACGGTGCATTCTTCTCATTCTTTTCGTCCGGCGGGGAGTTTACTTGCCGTTCGGCGCGTCCTGCGGGATCTCGCGCTTTTCGGGAATGATCTCGCCGCGGTCCACCGCGACCATGTGTTCGAGCAGGCGCACGACCATGTTGGAATAGCCGTATTCGTTGTCGTACCACGCGATCAGCTTCACGAAATCATCGTCGAGCATGATGCCCGCGGTCTCGTCGAAGATGCAGGGGCAGGGATTGCCGACCAGGTCGGCGGAGACCACCTGATCGGCGGTGTAGCCGATGATGCCCTTCATGTTCGTCTCGCTCGCATGACGGATGGCATAGCAGATGTCGGCATAGGTGGTGCTGGTCTTGAGGTGCGCGGTCAGGTCAACCACGGACACATCGGAGGTCGGCACGCGGAAGCTCATGCCGGTCATCTTGCCCTTAAGCTCCGGAATGACGCGGCCGACAGCCTTCGCCGCGCCGGTGGAGGAGGGAATGATGTTGTTGAACACGCTGCGGCCGGTGCGCCAGTCGCTGCCGCCGCGGGAGTCGACAGGCTTCTGCTTGCTGGTAGCGGCGTGGATGGTGGACATCAGGCTCTGCTCGATGCCGAACTCCTCCTGCACGACCTTGGCAAGCGGAGCAAGGCAGTTGGTGGTGCAGCTCGCGTTGGAGACCACGCGCATATCGCTGCGGTAGAGCATATTGTTCACGCCCATAACAAAGGTCGGGGTGGCCTCGTCCTTGGCGGGCGCGGTGATGATGACCTTCTTCGCGCCGCCCTTGAAATGGCGGGACGCCTTTTCGGTGTTGTTATAAGCGCCGGTGGACTCGATAATGTACTCCGCGCCGCAGCTTTCCCACGGGATCATGGCGGCGTCCGCCTCGCTGAACACGCGGATTCTGTGGCCGTTGACGATGAGGTTCTGATCCTCGCGCTCGACCGTTCCGGCGAACTGGCGGAATACGGAATCGTATTTGATCATATAGACCATGTAATCCACATCCGCCTTGCGGAGATTGATGCCACAGATGTCAAACTTCTCGGGCTGCTCCATCATGATACGCAGGACGACGCGTCCGATTCGGCCGAAGCCGTTGATGCCGACTTTGATCGCCATAGCTGAGTTTCCTCCTATATCCCGTTGCGGGTTTTTGGCGGCGCGCCGCCTTGTTCGGTAAGCCTATCGTAACACAGCGTCCGCGCTTTGTGTACCCCCTTCTGCACAAAACGCATGACGAAAAATAGTTGCATTTTCTCCCATTTTCACAGCTTTTTCACGAACCAATCGTACAAAGAATTTGAAATGTTCCATACATTCAATACCGCCGAGGCCGCAAAAAAGAAAGCGCCGACGCATCGGCGCTTTCGCTTTTTCGGTTTTCAGTCCACCAGTCGGGCGAAGCTTGTCCCGCTCTTCTGGAAGCACACATCCAACTGCACGCGGTCGCCGCGCATATAGCTCGATGTGCATTCGTACACCAGACCGTTCTCCATCGTCGTGCGGCGTTGATGGTGGAACGCCGCCGCGCCCGGCGCGCAGCCGAGCAGCTTCGCTTCGTAGGCGCCCAGCGTCACGGCCTCGTAGGTGTCCTCCGCGGCAAACGGAATAACGCCGACATGATAGAGCAGGCTGTAGAAGCTATGCGTCTCCAGCATCTCACGCGTCAGGTTGGGATAAATGTGCTGCGGATAGTACGAGGTCTCCAGGATCAGCGGCTCGTTGTCCACATTACGCACGCGCGTGAAGCAGTAGACCTTCACGCCATCCTCCAGCGCCATCAGGCGCTTGATCTTCGGCGGGGGATCGATCACATCGAAACTCACGAGCGTGGACGAGGGAAGCTTGCCCATCGACGAGATCTCCGTCGTGAAGGAATACTGCACACCCTTGCGCCGCGTGCTGGGGTCGGCAACAAAGGTACCCTTGCCGCGCTTACGCACCACAAAGCCCGCCTCCTCCAGCGAGCCGATCGCCTGCCGCACGGTGTTGCGGCTGATCTCAAATTTATCGCAAAGCTCCGCCTCGCTCGGCAGCAGGTCGCCCACGTTCAGCACGCCGGAGGTAATGGCGTTCTTGATGATCCCCGTCAGCTGCGCGTACAGCGGAATATCGCTCGCCATCGAGAGCGAGGCTCGCAAAATCGGATTTTCCGTCATGTCGGTCTCCTCAAAAGCACAAGTGCAGCGGGCTTTCACCCGTTTGTGCTTATTGTATCACAAACATTTGGTACATTTCCACCCTTTCTTCCGAAAATCTCGAAAATTCGTCAAAACAGCGGAAATTCTGTCTTTTTCTTGTCTCATCGCACAAACGCCGCGGCAGGCACAACGCCAAAGGAAGCAGGCGACCCTGTTTAGGGTCACCTGCTTCCTTATGTACAAAGAGAGAATATCTTAGAACTTGGGCTTCTGGGCCTTGACCTTCGGCTCCTGCCCGTTGCAGACGGCAACGATGTCGTTGGCAACGCTGGTGCAGCAGTTGAGCACGCTCTGCTCGGTGGTGGCGGCCATGTGCGGCGTCATGATAACGTTGTCGAGGTCGAACAGCTCGCGGCTGGACTCCTGGATCGGCTCATGCTCAAACACGTCGAGACCGGCCTGAAACAGCGTGCCGTCCTTCAGGCACTCGACCAGCTCGTTCTCCTTGATGAGGGCGCCGCGCGCGCAGTTGATGAAGGAAGCGGTGGGCTTCATCCAGCTGAACTGCTCACGGCCGATGGAGTGCTCGGTGGAGGGAACGACGGGCAGATGCACGGACACGAAGTCGGCCTGCTCCCAGACTTCCTTGGCGGTGGCCTTCAGCTCGCACAGATCGCCGATCTTGTCCTGCGTGAGGTACGGATCGTAGCCGATGACGTTCATGCCGAAGCCGTACTTGCACTTCTGCATGGCGAGCTGGGAGATACGGCCGCAGCCGATCATACCGAGGGTCTTGCCGCCGAGCTCATAGGTATGCTCCATGCCCATACGGACGAGGAAGTTGCCGCCGCGGAACTGACGGTCAACATAGGTGAAGCGCTTGGCGCACATGAGCATCAGCATGACGGCGTGCTCGGCGACGGCGTTGGCGTTGCCGGCAGGCGCGTAGACAACGGTGATGTCCTTGGCGTGGGCGTGGTCCATGTCGATGTTGTCGAGGCCGGCGCCCTGCTTGCCGATGACCTTGAGGTTTTTGCAGGTGTCCATCATCCGGGCGGTGATGGGTTCGGTGCGGCACATGATGGCGTCGGGCTGATACTCGGCAAGCTCCTTGATGTAGGTCTCCTCGTCGTTGTGGCTGCACAGCTTCACCTCAAAATCGCTGCTCTCGAAGATGTGCGTTGCGATCTCGTTCAGCTCGATGGTGTAATAAACTTTAAACTTAGCCATGATATAAAACCCTCTCAATTCTCAAAAATTTTATATTCGTATGTCTTCCTTGCTTTTCTCATGTTGTTTTTCCATTGTACACCCCCTCTTTCATAAAAGCAAGCGATTTGCTGATTTTTTGCAAGAACTTATGCATTTTCTTTTCCGTTTACCACTATTTTTGAATATATACTTTCGCAAAATTCAACCAATTGTCAATTCTTCCCGAAATTTCCGACTCGATTTGTGAAAAAGAGCGAAGGGTCTCCCCACATATGCAGGGAACCCCTTCGTTTTCTCTCACGCCTCCGCGGGCGGTGTTGGCTCGGCGGGCGGTGTCTGCCCCTGCTCCGGTCCCTGCGGCATCTCCGGCGGCGTTTCCGGCGGCGTCTCGTTCTCCGCTTCCGGTCCGGCCGGTCCATCGGTCTCCGGTCCCGGTCCGACCGCCGGCTCCGCCGCCTTACCGACCAGTACGATGCGGTTGCGCGCACGGTAATTGCTCGTCGCCTCATAGGTCGAGGAGAGCAGCGTCCCGTCACCCGCGTACACATTGCGGTGGGTCTTGACATAATAGCCCGTGTACGCCGTCTGCTCCACCTTCTGCTCGCCCGGGGCCAGCTCGTCGGTCTCAACGAATTCCTCTTCAAACGGCGTGGTGGACAGCACCTCGGTCACCAACTTCACATAGTGGTCATCCGTCTTGGTGCCGAGCAGCGTCACCTTAATATAATCCTTTTTGTTCTTCGTGAAAAACTCCGCCTGCACCTTGATGGGATAGAGCGTATCGTTGCGGAACTCAAACTCCGGCCCGCCCTCGGCGACCGTCGCGTCCAGACCGAGACCGATGTAGTCCGACGCGAACCCATGGTTCACGCGCTGCACGATCTCAAGGTTCGCATACAGCACCGCCGCGTACAGCGTGGAGCTGGCCTGGCACGCGCCGCCGCCGATCATGTCCACGGTCTTTCCCTTGAGGTAGCCGGGCGCGGGATAGTATCCGTTCTCCGCCGTGAACGGCGTCACCAGCGGGCCGTATTTCATCGTGTCGCCCGCGTTGAGGATGTAGCCGTTGATGCGCTCGGCCGTGATCTGCACATTCTTGTGCCGCCCCGGCGCGCCGCCGACGCGTGTGGTGTAGCTGCTCAGCTCGTCGCGAAACAGGCACTCCTCCAGCGCTTCGGTCGTGACCTCCGGCCGCTCGACCGACGCCCTGACCGTAAAGATCTCGCACGGCGCCGCCGCGTCGTAGGCGCTCTGCAAGTCCTTGAGCGTGAAATGGACTCCCGCACGGCTCGGCACGATCTTCGCGTTTTCTATGTCATAGCTCGCGTTGACTTTCTCGCCGACGAGTCTTTCCCGCTCCGCCGCCAGATCGACTGCCTGCGCGGGTACGATCTCATACGCGCCGTCCGCGTTGTCCTGCGTCACCGGCTCCAGCGTGTACTCCGTCGGCCCTCCGCCGCCGAAATAGGCGCGGAAAAGCGCGTCGGTGATCTGCGTTTCCGCGCGGTCTGTCGCCTTCCGTCCGTCCATCGGCTTCGTCGCGCAGATGCGGTCGTCGTCGGTCAGCTCAATGGAGAACTCCACCGGCTCGCAGGGTATGCCTCCGCAGGCAAAACGCGCCAGCTCGAGGAGCGCCTCGGTGGACCTCTCCTCCGAGCCTGTGATGATCTCCTCCGGCGCGGACAGCGCGTGCAGATACCGCGCGCCCGCCGTCAGAATGTTGTCCTTCCCGCAGCCGCGGTAGGTGAACGCCCACTCCGCGCATGGGGTATGGTCAGCCTGCGGCACATCGGCAAAGGAGATATGCGCGATCTCCATGCCGTCGGGCAGCACAAAGCGGACATGGCTGCTCCGCGCCTTTTCCGCGTTCTCATTCAGCCGCGCCGCAAGCTCCTGCACGGTCATGCCGCCGCAGACCACGCCGTTGACGCTGGTGTTGGGGTAAAAGCGCTGCGCGCCGACCACCCACGCGCCCAGCCCCAGATACGCCGCCAGCACGCCGAGTATGGCTAAGGCAACGATCCGGCCCTTTTTGCCGCTCTTCGCCAAGCGCTTTCCTCCCGCGGCGGCGCTCTCCACGCTCTGCGGCGCGGCGGCGCTCTCCACGCTCTGCGGCGCGGCGGCGCTCTCCACGCTCTGCGGCGCGGCGGCGCGTGCCGCATCGGCATTCTCACGCTCCGACAGCACCGTTTCCGCCGCCGGCTCGTTCTTCCGTTCTTCAAAGGCACCCTTCTTTTCTTCCATTCCGGCACCCTCCTGCTTTTCGCGTGTTCCGCGGCGCACACCACGCCACAGTGTACTACAGTATAGCATACATTAAGAAAAAAAGAATGACGATTTGGTTACAAAATTCCGAAAAACCTCTTTTATCCCTCGCCCCCATGTGCTATACTTTAGATTGTATTATCATGTATATTTTCGCGCGAACCGAAAGGAGACTATGGATATGGAAAACCGTGTCACCGTCAGCATCTGCGGCGAGGATTACACCTTTGTCGCCGAGGAGGCCCCCTCCTATATGCAGAAGGTCGGCTCCTATGTCAATACGAAGATGGACGAGATGCTCACCGGCGCCAAGGTCGGCCGCACGGACGCCGCCGTTCTTGCCGCCGCCAACATCGCGGACGAGCTGTTCAAGGAGCGCGAAGCGAGCGAGGCGCTCCGCCGCCAGCTCAAGCAGTATCTGGATGAAGCGGCGCAGGCGAAAAACGAGGTCAGCGAACTCAAGCGCGAGTTGTTCAAGCTGCAAAACCGCAAGTAAATGACCGAGCTGCTCTCCCCCGCCGGCGGCCGCGAGGCGCTCGTCGCCGCGGTGCAGAACGGCGCGGACGCCGTCTATATGGGCTTTGGCAGCTTCAACGCGCGCCGCAGCGCCAGAAACTTCACGGACGAAGAATTTCTGGCGGCGGTGCGTTATTGCCATCTGCGCGGCGTCAAGGTCTACCTGACGCTCAACACCCTCGTCACCGACCGCGAGCTGCCCACCCTCGCCGAGACCGCAAAAAAGGCGAGCGAATACGGCGTGGACGCCATCCTGGTGCAGGACTGGGGCGTTTACGAAACGCTCCGCGCCGTCGTTCCCGACGTGCCGCTCCACGCCAGCACCCAGATGGCGCTCCACACGCTCTCCGGCGTGACCGAGGCCGCCGCTCTCGGCATGACGCGCGCCGTCCTCGCCCGCGAGCTTTCGCGCGCGGACATCAAGACCATTCTTGACGGCTCGCCCATCGAGATCGAGACCTTTGCCCACGGCGCGCTGTGCATGTGCTATTCCGGTCAATGCGAGATGTCCGCCGTCATCGGCGGACGCAGCGGCAACCGCGGCGCCTGCGCGCAGCCCTGCCGTTTGCGCTACGGCTGGCACGGCAAGGCCGACGCGAACCCGCTCTCCCTCAAGGATATGAACCTCGCCTCCTGCGCCGCCGACATGGCGGACCTCGGCGTGGCCTGTCTCAAGCTGGAGGGACGCATGAAGCGGCCGGAATATGTCGCCGCCGTCACATCCATCTACGCCGCGCTCCTGCGCGAGCGCCGCGCCCCCACGGCGGACGAGCAGAAAAAGCTCGCCCTCGCCTTCTCGCGCGACGGCTTTACCGACCTTTACTACCGCGGCGGGCGCGGACGCGAAATGTTCGGCGTTCGCCCCGAAAACTCCCGCTGGCCCGAGGAGTGGTTTGCCGCGCTCCGCGCGGCCTATGAAAAGGAAGACCTTCGTCTCGTCCCCGTGACCTTTTCCGTCACGCTGACCGCGGACAAGCCCATGACGCTCGCCGCCTCCGACCCCGACGGCCGAACCGTCACCGTCGCCGGACCCGTGCCGGAGGCCGCGCGTTCCCGCGCGCTGACCGCCGACGAGGTGGAGGCCCGCCTGCGTAAGACCGGCGGCACGGCGTTTTCCGTCGCCGCCTGCACCGTCACGCTCGGCGAGGGGCTTTCCGTCCCCGCGAGCGCGCTCAACGCGCTGCGGCGCGACGCGCTCGCCGCGCTGGAAGATGCGCGTACCGCCGTTCCTCCCCGCCGCGAAGCGGACTTCGTTCCGCCCGCAAAAGTCAAAAACCCCGCCGCGCCGCCGCGCTTCACGCTCTCCCTCTCCCGCCCCGACCAGCTCACCGACGCGCTGGTGAACGAGGGCGCGGAGATGATCTATGTTCCGCTCGAGCTGCTCCCCGCACTCGACCTCGCGCCCTACCTCTCCCGCACGCGCTTTGCTGCCGTCCTCCCGCGCATTTGGCGCACAAACGACGAGACGGCGCTCCGCGCCGCGCTGGAACGCGCCGCGGCACAGGGCGTCACCGCCGCTGCGCTCGGCAACCTCGGCCATCTCGCCCTCGTCCGCGGACTCCCGCTCGAGCCGCGCGGCGATTTTGGCCTGAATGTGTTCAACTCCGCCGCTTTGCGCTTTCTGCGCGGCTGCGGGCTTTCCTCTGCTACGCTCTCCTTTGAACTGCGGTACGAGCAGCTGCGCGACCTCTCAAAACACATTCCCTGTGAGGCCATCGTCTACGGCCGTCTGCCGCTGATGATCACAGAGAACTGCATTGTGGCGAACGAATTCGGCTGCCGCCATTTCAAGACCCGCTGCGACGCCGTCCGCGCCGACAGCGCCTGCGCCGCCGCGCCGGAGTTGACCGACCGCATGGGCGAGCGCTTCCCCGTGCTGCACGCCTACGGCTGCCGCAGCGAGATCCAGAATGCAAAGACGCTCTGGCTCGCGGACAAGCCGGATTACCAAAGGTGCGGCTTGACCTATGCCCGCCTCCGCTTTACGACCGAGAGCGCGGCGGACTGCGTGCGCGTTCTGCGCGCCTACAAGGGGCTGGACGACTATGTCCCCGCCGACCTTACCCGCGGGCTTTTCTATCGCGGCGTCGAGTGATTTTTGAAAACGCATCGTATAACTCATTATATATTATCCTATCCGTTATCGAAAAGGAGCCTTTCTCATGCCCCATATCGTCCTTGCTTCCCAGTCCCCGCGCCGCCACGAGTTGCTCCGGCGCATGGGCATCGCCGATTTTTCCGTCGTCGTTCCCAATGTGGAGGAGAGTTATCCCGACGGACTTTCCCCGCAGCAGATCGTCGCCCACATCTCCCGCCTGAAGTCCAATGCGGCGGCCCTGCTCGTCGCGCCCACGGACATTCTCATCACCGCCGACACCATGGTATTCCTCGGCGACGACCGTCTCGGCAAGCCGCGCGACGAAGCGGACGCGCTGCGTATGCTCACCGAGCTGGCGGGCAACCGCCACACGGTCTGCACCGGCGTGACCGTCCGTCAGGGCGACAGGGTCGAGAGCTTCACCGTCTCCACCGATGTGTACTTCCGTCCCTGCACCGAGGCCGAGCTGCGCGCCTACATTGCCACCGGCGAGCCGATGGACAAGGCGGGCGCCTACGGCGTGCAGAGTCTCGGCGCGCTGCTCGTCGAGCGCATCGACGGCGATTTTTATAATGTCATGGGTCTGCCGGTCGAAAAACTCGGTCAATGCCTGACGAAGCACTTCGGCGTGCAATTTTTCTGATCTCCCCCGAAAGGAGGGCTTTTCCATGCGTGAATTTCTGGAAAAATACGGCCTGCGTCTGCTGATCGTCACCACCGCCTGCGCCGTTGTCATCAGCGTGCTGAGCTACCTGAGCGCGACCTCCGGCCTTCTGCAGAACGCCGTCGGCGTGCTGACCTATCCGTTCCGCAGCGCCGCCACCGCCGTCGCCACATGGGTCGAGGACAAGCAGCGCTATTATAAGGACTATTCCGACCTCCTCGCCGAAAACGAGGCGCTGCGCGTGCGCGTGGCAGAGCTGGAGCGCGACGCGCGGCAGGCGGAGGCCGACCGCGAGGAGAATGCGCTTCTGCGCGATCTGCTGGACCTGCGCGAACAGCGCCGCGACTTCGAGTTTGAGTCCGCCGCCGTCATCGACCGCCAAAGCACAAATTGGACCAGCACGCTCACCCTCAACCGCGGCACCGCCCACGGCGTCGAGAAGAATGACTGCGTCGTTTCCTCCGAGGGCTGCCTCGTCGGCGTGGTGTCCTCGGTCGGCTATAACTGGTCCACCGTACTCACCATCATCGACACCGATACGGAGCTGGGTGCGCGCATCTTCCGCACGCAGGAGGTCGCGGTCGCGGAGGGCGACCTTTCCCTCATGGGCGAAGGCAGGCTGAAGCTGACCTATCTCCCCGCCGACAGCCAGCTGCTCTCCGGCGACATCATCACGACCTCCGGCCTCGGCGGCTTTTACCCCGGCGGCCTCGTCGTCGGCACGGTCGATACCGTCCGCACGGACGACGACGGTCTTGCCCAATATGCCGTTCTCACCCCCTCGGCGCGGCTCGACGCGCTCACCGAGGTCTTTGTCATCAAGTCGTTCGACATTGTTGACTGACGCCGCGTTTTTTCACCGCCGTTTCGGAAAGGAGGCCCGCCCCATGTCCCCCACCACCACGCGCGACCTGAGAATCAAGTGGACGGTCTACGCGCTTGCCATCGCGCTTCTGCTTTTTCTTCATACCCTGACCACCGCTCATGTGCGCGTGCAGGGCGTCGTTCCCTTCCTGCCGCCGCTGCTGCTCGCCGTCGTCGTTTCCATGGAGGAGCGGCTTGAGGGCGTTGTCTTCGGCCTCGTGTTCGGCTTGCTGTGCGACCTCGCGCTCACCGCCCCCGTGCCGTGGCTCTACACCGTTTCGTTCACCGCGGCGGCGCTGCTCGTTTCTTTCATCGCCCGCAGCGTCCTGCAGCCCGGCCTGCTCTGCTCGCTCGTCTCTTCGGCGGTCGCCTTCGCGCTCATTGACCTGATCCTTGCCGTGGTCCTGCTGCTTGCGGGCCGCTCTTCCCTCGCCGCCATTCTGGACCGCGCCCTGCGCGAGCTGCTGCTGTCCCTGCCGCTGCTCGCGGTGTGCCACCCGCTGCTCGCGTTCCTGCACCGACGCTTCACCCTTTGACCCACCGCCCCGCGAAAGGAGGTCCGCCGTGGACGATAAAAAACAATTTCACCGCCGCCTGACCGTCATCGGCGCGCTCTTCCTGCTCGTACTCGTGTTCTATGTCTCCGCGCTTTACGATACACAGATCGTTCACGGCGCGGAATATCGCGCCCGCTCCATCCGCGCCAACACCAAGAGCGAGACCGTCGTCACCTCGCGCGGCATCCTCACCGACCGCAACGGTAAGGTCCTTACCTCCAACCGCAGCGTCTACACATTGGAGTTGGATCTCTCCCTCGCCTCGAACGATGACGAAACGCTCAACGCCGACCTCACGCGCCTGATGGAGCTGCTCGACCGCCGCGGCATCGTGTGGGAGGATGCGCTTCCCCTCTCCTCCGGCGCTCCCTTTGTCTATGATTTCAACGCCGCCGGCGCCGGCTCGCACAGCGCGCTCAACCGCTACCTTGTAAGCAAGAAGTGGGCTTCCTCCGCCGACCTTACCACCGACGAGGACCCGCCCCTCACGCCGGAGCATCTTCTCTCCTTGCTCAAGACCGAATTTCACACCCCCGCCGAACATACGGACAACAAGGTGCGCCGCCTGCTCGGTCTGCGCTACGCGCTTGCCCTCGCCAAGCTGGATCAGCGCGAGACCGTCACCCTTGCCACAGACATCTCCGTGGAACTGATCGCCGAGTTGAAGGACGGCGCTTACGCGCCCATTCACATCGGCACCTCCTCCACCCGCGTCTACCAGACCGACGCCGCGGCCCACATTCTCGGCCGCATCACCAAGATCCCCACCGGAAGATGGGACGAATACAAGGAAAAGGGCTACGCCATGGACGCACTCGTCGGACGCGACGGCGTGGAGCTCGCCTTCGAGGACTATCTGCGCGGCAAAAACGGCCGCCGCATCGTCACGGTCAACACCGCGGGTAAGGTCACCAGCGAAATTTATTCCGTCGAGCCGGAGCCGGGCAACACCGTCGCCCTCACTCTCGACATCGACTTTCAGGAAGATGTGGAGCGCATTCTCGCCGAAACCGTCGAGGGCATGACCGCGGAGGACGGCATCGGCCGCGGCGCGGCAGCCGCGGTCGTGCAGGTCGGCACGGGCGAAGTGCTGGCGCTTGCCAGCTACCCCACCTTCTCGCTCAAGACCTTTAACGAGGACTATGCGGAAAACCGCGACGACCCCCTCAAGCCCTTCTGGAACCGCGCCACGCAGGAGGCCTATGCCCCCGGCTCGACCTTCAAGCCCGTCACCGCCATCGCCGCGCTCGAGACCGGCATCATCACGCCGCAGTCGAAGATCCTCACGCGCGGCGTGTATCACTACGGCACATGGGCATACAAATGTTGGCTCTACAGCAGGACCGGCGGCAACCACGGCAATATCGATGTCACCGAAGCCATCAAGGTCTCGTGCAACTACTTTTTCTACGATGTCGGCCGCATGACGGGCATCTCCAACCTCGCGCGCTACGCCTACGCCTTCGGTCTCGGCGAACCGACGGGCATCGAGATCCCGGAGGAGATCGGTGTCATGACCACGCCGGACTATGTCAATTCCCTCAAGGGCCACTACTGGACGGACGGTCAGACCCTCACCGCCGCCATCGGTCAGTCCTACTCGCGCTTTACGCCGCTCCAGCTGGCGAACTACATCGCCACACTTGCCGACGGCGGTACGCGCTACAACGCCCATCTGCTCAAGAGCGTCAAGACCTACGACAACTCCGCGCTTGTCGCCGTGTACGACGAGCCGCCCGCCGAGATCATTGACATCGACCCGGAAAATCGGAAGGCCGTCCTGCAGGGTATGCGCGATCTGGTCGTTTCCGGCAGCGTCGCCTATTATTTCAAGGACTGCGTGGTAGACGCTGCCGCCAAGACCGGCACGGCGGAGACCGGCAGCAAGGTCAGCAACGGTGTTTTCGTCGCCTTTGCCCCCTACGACGACCCGCAGATCGCCGCGGCCGTCGTCATCGAAAAGGGCGGCTCGGGCAGCGCGCTGGCGTCCACCACCGTGCAGATATTAAATTCCTACTTCACCTCCGCCGACGCGGAAAAGGTCATTGTCGGCGAAAACACGCTGCTCAGGTGACCTTCCGTCCATGGGCTGTCCCGCAGCCTTTGCTCACGGAGCAGCCCTCCGGCCCCTCCCGTGAAGCGTCTCCGCACCGCACGCTCTCCCAAGCAGAAAAGACCGTCCACACCCGTGGGCGGTCTTTCCGCACTCTGCCAAAGGACACCAAAAGCCTCCGTCTTTCGACGGAGGCTTTTGGCTGTGTGTTGTGTGTGTATTTTTAGGAGGGAGAAAATCACATCGGGGATCACATAACCCCTTTGCAAGTATTAAGATACCAGCGATTTTTTTCTAAAGTTTGAAACGCCTGTGAACAATTTGTAAATTGGGCGTCCTACTCTCTAAATTTTCGGCTCTCCGCCACGGCCATTTGGTCGCAGCGATTGTTGTATTCGTTCTCCGCGTGGCCTTTGACCCAATGGTAGCGGACGTCGTGTGCCGCGATAAGCGGCAGCAGCCTCTCCCAAAGGTCCACATTCAGCGCGGGCTTTTTGTCGCTCTTGATCCAGCCCTTCTTCTGCCAGCCGTAGACCCAGCCCTTGCTCAGCGCATCGATAACGTACTTGGAGTCGGAATACAGCTCCACCGCGCACGGCTCCTTGAGCAGACGGAGCGCCTCGATCACCGCGGTCAGCTCCATGCGGTTATTCGTGGTCTGCGCCTCGCCGCCGGACAGCTCGCGCTCATGCCCGCCGTACTTCAGCACCGCGCCCCAGCCCCCGGGTCCCGGGTTGCCGCTGCACGCGCCGTCGGTGTAGATCGTTACGGTTTTCATAGTCCTCCTCCGAACCGACGGCGGCGTGCCGTCTTTACTCGTCCTCGTGTGCCGTCACCGCGATGTGCAGCTCGTCCAGCTGCTTCTGCGTGACCTCGCTGGGCGCGCCCATCATGATGTCCTGCGCGTTCTTGTTCATGGGGAACGGAATGATCTCGCGGATGCTGTCCTCGCCCGCGAGCAGCATCACCATGCGGTCAACGCCCGGGGCGATACCGGCGTGCGGGGGCGCGCCGTAGCAGAACGCGTTGTACATCGCGGGGAACTTTGCCTTCACGTCGTCCTCGCCGAGCCGCACCAGCTCGAACGCCTTGATCATGATCTCAGGGTCGTGGTTACGCACCGCGCCCGACGACAGCTCCACGCCGTTGCACACGAGGTCGTACTGGTCGGCGGTGATGGTCAGCGGGTCGATCTCGCCGCGCTCGGCGGCGAGCATCGTCTCCATGCCGCCCTTGGGCATCGAGAACGGATTGTGGCAGAACTCCAGCTCGCCGCTCTCCTCGCCGATCTCATACATCGGGAAATCGACGATCCAGCAGAACTCGTAGCGTTCCTTGTCCATGTGGCCCTCGCAGGCGGGACCGAAGGTCTTGATGGCGACGCCGACGGCCTTGGTCGCCAGCTTGCCCGCGCAGACGATGACGAGCGTATTGGGCTTGAGGCTCAGCTTCTCGGTCAGCTCCGTCTTGATGGGAGCGACGAACTTGCCGATGCCGCCCGCCAATTCGCCGTTCTCGTCCATCTTGAACCAGTAGCTCTTCGTGCCGCTCTGCACCTCGCAGTCGGTAAGCAGCTTATCGATCTGCTTGCGCGTAAGCGAGCAGTTTGTGATGGGAACCGCCTTAACGGTCTGGCCGCGCAGCGCCTCGAACTCGTTCTCGGCAAACAGCGCCGTCACATCGGCGGCAGTCAGGTCAATACGCAGGTCGGGCTTGTCGCTGCCGTAGGTGGCAAGCGCGTCGTTGTACGCGATGCGGCGGAACGGCGGCTTGGACGCGATGTCATAGGTACCGAACTTTGCAAAGATGGGCGGCAGCACATCCTCGCACACGGCGAACACATCCTCCTGCGTGGCGAACGCCATCTCCATATCGAGCTGATAAAACTCGCCCGGGGAGCGGTCGCCGCGCGCGTCCTCGTCACGGAAGCAGGGCGCGATCTGGAAATAGCGGTCAAAGCCGCTCGTCATCAGCAGCTGCTTGAACTGCTGCGGCGCCTGCGGCAGCGCATAGAACTTGCCGGGGTGCTTGCGCGCGGGTACCAGATAATCGCGCGCGCCCTCGGGCGAGGAGGCCGTCAGGATCGGCGTCGTGATCTCGAGGAAGTCGTGCGCCATCATCGCCTGACGCAGCGCGGCGATGACGTTGCAGCGCAGAATGATGTTTTTCTTCACCGCGGGATTACGCAGGTCAAGATAGCGGTACTTCAGGCGCTGGGTCTCGTCGGCGTCGCGGCTGCGGTTGATCTCGAACGGCAGCGAATTGTAGCGGCAGCGGCCAAGCACCTCTATCTTTTCCGGCACGACCTCGATCTCGCCGGTCGCCTGCTTGGCGTTCTTGCTCGCGCGCTCGCGCACCGTGCCCTCGACGGAAATGGTACTCTCTTTGTTCAGGCTCTTGACCGTCTTCAGATCCGCCTCGTCCTCGACGACGATCTGCGTCGTGCCGTAGAAGTCACGCAGCACGACAAAGGCGAGATTGCCGCCGACCTCGCGGATGTTCTCCATCCAGCCGACAAGCTTGACCTTCTCGCCGACATTCTCGATGCGAAGCTGGTTACAGGTGTGGGTACGGGACTGCATCATAAGGCAAAACAACTCCTATCTGTAATTTCGAGTTAATAAAATACTTTTTGTATTCAAAATCACGCCGTAAACGGCTTGGTTTTCGGATTCACGATGTCGCGCCAATCAAGGTCGCCGCGGTTCAGACCCAGCACCAGCATTTCCGCCGTCGCCACATTGCTGGCAAAGGGAATGTTGTTCTGGTCGCACAGGCGGGAAATATAGCTCACGCTTTCACAGGACTTATCGTCGCGCGGGTCGTTGAAAAACAGGACCAGATCGATCTCGTTGTAGGCGATGCGCGCGCCGATCTGCTCCGCGCCGCCGTGTACGCGCGCGAGAAACAGGTGGATGGGCAGGCCGGTGGCCTCGGCGACCATCTTGCCGGTGATGTTCGTCGCGCAGATGGTATGCTTGGAGAGGATGCCGGCGTAGGCTGTGCAGAACTGCACCATCAGGTCCTTCTTGTTGTCGTGTGCCATGAGAGCGATATTCATATAACCGCGCCCCTTTCTATCGTAAATTTGTTATCACGCAAAATCATTTATCGCCGCGGCAGCTTCATCAGCGGCACGCGCTCGCCCATCAGGCGGCGCGCAATGTTGCAGCAGGCCTGCTCGGCATAGCTGCGGCGGGAAAACACCGTGAGGGCGCTTCGGCCCAGCGCGATGGGAATGCCCTCGTCCTCCGGAATAACGCCCAGCAGCGGCAGTCCCGCCGCGTCGATGGCGTCGTCTATATTGCTGCTCAGCGCCTTGAGCAGCTTGCGCCGCACGCGGTTGACGACCAGATGCAGCCTTCCGTTCGGAAAGTCCCGCAGCTCCATCACCGTCCGCTGCGCGTCGCGCAGGCTCGTGGAATCGGTCGTGGCGACCACCACCGCGCGGTCCGCCGCGCAGGTGGCGAGCCGGAAGGCGTCGCCAAGCCCCGCGCCCGCGTCGATCAGGCAGTAATCAAACCGCTCCCGCACCTCGTCGAGCAGCGCTTTCATCTGGCTCGTGCGGATGTCGTCATGCAGCCCGACCGGTGCGGTCAGCAGATACAGGCGGTCGCAGCGCGGATGCCGCACCGCGGCCTGCTCCAGCGTCGCGCGGCCGGAGATCACGTCCGTGAAGTCCATCAGCGCGCTGTCGCTCATGCCGAGCGCCAAGTCGAGGTTTCGCAATCCCACATCGCAGTCAAGACACAGCGTTCTCTGTCCCATCTCCGCCAACGCCGAGCCGACGAGAGCCGTAAATGAAGTTTTTCCCGTGCCGCCCTTGCCGGACACCACGGCGATGACCTGCCCCATTCTGCATCCCGTCCTTTTTCTCCGCGCCGCAGCGCGGGCTTCGCCGCCTCAGAGCGGCTGCTTTTTGATCTTCGCAAACGCGCGCGGATACTTCGCACGCGTCGGCGTTATTTTCTCAATGATGACGACGCGGTGCGTGACCTCGCTCGTCGGTATCCTATAATCCTCGACTCCGGCGATCCGCCCGCCGAGCGCCCTGACGGCGTCCCTTGCCGCGGCGATCTCGTCTTCGGTGTCCACGCTCTTCATCGCAAGGAAGCGCCCGCCGACCTTCACCAGCGGCAGCGCCAGCTCGCACAGCATATTCAGCTGCGCGACCGCGCGCGATACGGCGAGGTCATAGCTCTCCCGCCGCGCGGCGGCAAATTCCTCCGCCCGCGCGTGGACGCACTCCACGCGCTCCAGTCCCAGCACGCCGCAGACCTCGGAAAGCCACGCAATGCGCTTGCCGAGGCTGTCGAGCAGCGTCAGGTCAAAATCGTCCTTCAGAATACGCAGCGGCATCCCAGGGAAGCCCGCGCCCGTGCCGACATCCACCACCGTTTTTCCGGAGAGATCAGCGAACTGCGTCAGCGCCGCGCTGTCGAGCAGATGCAGCTGCGCGACCGCCGTCGGTTCGGTGATGGCGGTGAGGTTCATCACCTCGTTCTTTTCCAGCAGCAGTCCGGCGAAGCGCTCAAGCATCTCCGCGCGGCTCTCGTCCAGACCCAGCTCCCGCAAACCTTCCCGCAGCAGCGCGGTCACTTGCTCTGCTCCTTCAAAAGGTCGCGGATCTCGGTGAGCAGCAGCTCCTCCTTCGTCGGCTCCGGCTCTTCCTCAGGCTCCGGTTCGGCCTCCGGCTCGGGCTTGGAGAGCTTATCGTGCACCTTGTTGATGGCCTTGAGCATACAGAACACCGCGAATGCGATGATGATAAAGTCCAGAACGACGGAGACCAGATTGCCGAAGTTCACGGCGATCTCTGGCTTAATGACCTCGGTACCCTCCACTACGGCAGCCTTGAGTACCCATTTCCATGCAGAAAAATCCACACCGCCGATGATCATGGAGATGAGCGGCATGATGATGTCGTTCACCAACGAGGTCGTGATCTTGCCGAACGCGCCGCCGATGACAACGCCGACGGCCATATCCAGCACATTGCCGCGCATGGCAAACGCCTTAAATTCTTCAAAAACCTTCTTCATATCCTCTCTCCTGTCTTATGCTTCGGCGTTCCCCGCCGTTTTTACCGCGCTCCACAGACGCTGCCACGCAATACAGCCCAGCGGCACCAGCACGAACACCACCGCGATGCGGATGGCATACGGCACGGCCACGCCGCCGACGCCCGCGCGTTCAAGCAGCTTATCGAGCGCGGAGATGACCAGCGCATGATAGAGATAGATCAGAAAGCTCGCCTTATCCACCTGTGCGAGCGCACGCGGGAGCGGCCGTCCGATCTCCGCCGCCGCAAGGAAACAGAACGCGATGCCCGCCAACAGATACGCCAAGTGCGCCATCGGCCAGAGCGGCGACCACAGCGCCAGCACCCGCCCGCGGTAGGACAGGAGCAGATCAAACGCCGCAAACAGCACGAACGCGCCGATAACGAACCGTCGGTTTCGCCGCAGAGCCGTGATAAAGTCCTCGTACCGCTGCCCGATGTAGCAGCCCGCGAGGTAATAAAAGAGGTACGTCGTGAACACGCGGTCGCCATAGGCAAATGTGACAGACGGGTCAAACAGCTGCAAAAACGGCTCGAAGTACAGCTCGCTCATCCAGCTCACCGCAAGCGCCAACGGCAGCGCCAGCGCGGGCGAAATATGCTCCGCCGTGTACCGCAGCAGCGGCATGAGCAGCACGAACTGCGCGAGCGCGACAATGAAGTAGAACGGACTGGACAGGTCGCCGCGCACCAGATAGCCAAGGAAATCGCCGACCGATGGCCGGAAGTACCCCAGCACGACGCTGAACCACGCATAGTAGACCAGCATACAGAGCAGGTACGGCAGGAAAATGGACCTGAGCCGTCCGCGGTAGTACTCCCCTACGCTCACACGCCGCCGACGCGGCAGCGTCAGCTTGATGCCGCTGAGCAGGAAAAAGCCGTACACGCTCACATAGCTCAGCCGCTGAAGCAGATAGACCAGCGCGAACTGCCCGCTCTGCGGGTCAAGCTGCGTGATGGGGTGACCGGAGCAATGACTGCCGAGGACCATCGCGCAGAACGCCAGATTGAGCCACGGCAGCTCCTGTTTACGCTCGGAAACGCCCATTACACACCTCGTTTTGAAAACTATTTGTAATATCGCGCAAAAATATTGCAGAGTGGAATTGCTTTACTTTTTCGGCGTCAGCTTCTCCTTGCCGCCCATATAGGGCTGGAGGACCTTCGGAATAAGCACGCTGCCGTCCGCCTGCAGGTTGTTCTCCAGCAGCGCGATGAGCATACGCGGCGGCGCGACCACGGTGTTGTTGAGCGTGTGCGGCAGATACAGCTTGCCGTCCGCGCCCTTGACGCGGATCTTCAGTCGGCGCGCCTGTGCGTCGCCGAGGTTGGAGCAGGAGCAGACCTCGAAATACTTCTGCTGACGCGGGGACCACGCCTCGATGTCGCAGCTTTTGACCTTCAGGTCGGCGAGATCGCCGGAGCAGCACTCGAGCTGGCGCACGGGAATGTCCATGCTGCGGAACAGCTCCACGCTCCATTTCCACATCTGCTCGTACCACTTCATGCTGTCCTCGCTCTTGCAGACCACGATCATCTCCTGCTTTTCAAACTGGTGGATGCGGTACACGCCGCGCTCCTCCAATCCGTGCGAACCCTTCTCCTTGCGGAAGCAGGGGGAGTACGAGGTCAGCGTCTGCGGCAGGCTCTCCTCCGGCAGGATCTCGCCGATGAAGCGGCCGACCATCGAATGCTCGCTCGTGCCGATGAGATAGAGGTCCTCGCCCTCGATCTTGTACATCATGGCGTCCATGTCGGTCTGGCTCATCACGCCCTCGACCACATTGCCGTGGATCATGAACGGCGGGATGCAGAAGGTGAAGCCCTTGTCGATCATAAAATCGCGCGCATAGGCAAGCACACCCTCGTGCAGCCGCGCGATGTCGCCGAGCAGATAGTAGAAGCCCGCGCCGGACACGCGGCCCGCCGCGTCCATATCCACGCCGTCAAAGCTCTCCATGATCTGCGTGTGGTACGGAATATCAAAGTCCGGCGTTTTCGGCTCGCCGAAGCGCTCCACCTCGACATTGCAGCTGTCGTCCGGTCCGATGGGAACGCTCGGGTCGATGATGTTCGGGATCTGCAGCATATCCTGATGCAGCCTCTCCTCGTACTCGACCTCCAGCTTTTCCAGTTCCGCCAGACGGTCTGCCTGCGCCTTGACCTTGGCCTTGACCGCTTCGGCCTCCTCCAGCTTGCTCGGGTCCTTCTTCGCCTGCCCCATCAGCATACCGACCTGCTTAGAAAGCTGATTGCGCTGCGCGCGCAGCTCGCTCGCCTCGGTGATGGCGGCGCGCTTCTTTTCGTCCAGCTCCAGCACCTCGTCCACGAGGGGAAGCTTCGCGTCCTGAAACTTCTTCTTGATGTTTTCCCGCACCAGGTCGGGATTTTCGCGGATAAATCGAATGTCCAGCATAATCTCCTACCTCAAAATAAATTGTATCGACGCCTGAACGCGTCAGAATGTTTCATGTGAAACGCAGTCCTGTTCTCCCTTACGGCGCTTCGTTCTCTCCCGCGGCAGATTCCTCATACAGCGCACGGTACTTCTCCGCCTCGCCCAGCGCCTCGGTCAACGCGCTCTGTGCGTCCGCGAGCCTTTTTTCCAGCTCGTCGACCTCCTGTTCGAGCGAACGGACTTCCTCCTCCAACTCCATGTTCTGCTCGATGGTGGACTGCACCAGATCGGTGCTGCCGCGCAGCTCGCTGATGACCTGTTGGTTGGAGCGGTGGTTCGCCAAAAACGACCACAGGATCAAAAGAAACGCCATGGTAAAGAGGACGGCGACATAGATGTAAACGCGCTTCTGGCGTTCCTTCTCGCTCGTCGGCTTCTCCGGCGCGGTCGGCTTTTCCTCCGGCACCGGTGCTTCGTGGATAAAATCGGTCACTTCTTGCTTCCTCCGTTTTTGCGGTGCTGCAACGTGCCGAGCGCGTCAAGCAGGTCGTTCAGATCGTCCAGATCGTAATAATCCAGCTCGATACGGCCCTTTTTGCGGCCGCCGACGATCTTCACGCCGCGGCCGAGCGACGCGGTCAGCTCCTCCTCCGCGATATGGGTGTGCAGGCGGCGCGTCATTTCCTCTACGCTCGGGTCGCGCGTTTTCTTTTCCGTCGTCAGGCGCTTGACCAGCGCCTCGGTCTGGCGGACATTCAGCCCCTGCGCCAGCACGGTCTGCGCGGCCTCGCGCTGCTTGACGGCGCTCAGCGGCAGCAGCGCGCGGGCGTGGCCCGCGGAAAGCTGTCCGCCCGTCAGCAGCTCGCGCACATCCTTATCCAACGCAAGCAGGCGCAGCGCGTTTGCCACGGCGGGACGGGACTTTGCCACGCGCGCCGCCACATCCTCCTGCGTCATGTGGTAGGTCTCCATCAGGGTCTTGTAGCCCTCGGCTTCCTCAATGGGGTCGAGATCCTCGCGCTGCAAGTTCTCAATGAGCGCCAGCTCCATCGCCTTACGGTCGTCCGCCTCGATGACGATGGCGGGGACCTGCGTGAGTCCCGCCATGCGCGCGGCGCGCCAACGACGCTCGCCCGCGATGATCTGATAGTAGCCGGAGGCAAGCTTCCGCACGGTCAGCGGCTGAATGATGCCGTGTTCTCGAATGGAGTCGGCGAGGTCGGCAAGCGCCTCGTCGTCAAAATTTCGGCGCGGCTGCGTCGCGCAGCTTTCCACCTGTGCGATGGGCAGATACAAGCTGTCGGCGCTTTCGGTACGCAGCGCGGCGTCGCCGAGCAGCGCGCCGAGGCCCTTGCCCAGCCCTCGGTTGGCATTTGCCATGAAAATTCTCCTTTCTGTAAAAGGTATCTCCAAGCTATGCAGCTTTCGTTCCTGCGCGTTATTTGAGATCGCGCCGGATCGTTTTACGCCTTTTCACTTTTCTTCAGAAACTCGTCGGCAAAGGCGCCGTAGGCCTCCGCGCCGCGGGAGGTGCGGTCGTAGGCATTGATGGGCTTGCCGTGGCTCGGCGCTTCGGAAAGGCGCACGTTGCGCGGAATGACTGTCGCATACACCTTGCCCGGGAAGTAGCGCTTGACCTCCTCTGCCACCTGCATAGCAAGGTTGGTGCGCCCGTCGAACATCGTCAGCAGCACGCCCTCCAGCTCCAGCTTCGGGTTCAGGCTGCGGCGCACGATGCGTACGGTGTTCATCAGGTCGGAAAGTCCCTCGAGCGCGTAATACTCGCCCTGCACCGGCACGAGCAGCGTATCCGCCGCACACAGCCCGTTGAGCGTCAGCAGCTCGAGCGAGGGCGGGCAGTCGATGAGAATGAAGTCATAGTCCGGCGAGAGCGCGTCCAGCGCGTCCTTGAGCAGAAACTCGCGCCGCGGGCGGTCGATCATCTCGATGCCCGCGCCCGCCAGCGCCTTGGCGGAGGGCAGCACATCGCCGTAGCGCGTGGCGACCACGGCGCTTTTCGCGTCCGTGCCGTTGATAAGCACATCGTAAACGCCCTGCGAGAGAGACTTGTCCACGCCCATGCCGGAGGTGGAGTTCGCCTGCGGGTCGAAGTCGCACAGCAGCACGCGCTTGCCGCGCTCGCAGAGCGCGGCCGTCATATTCACGCAGGTGGTCGTCTTGCCGACGCCTCCTTTTTGATTTACGATCGCAATGGTTTTCGCCAAAGCCGTCACCCGCCTTCCTCCGGAAACCGGCCATGTGCCGGAGCGTCAAAATCTATTTGGTTCAGTATAACACAATTCACGCTGATTTCAACCGCAAAGCAAAATTTTTCAATCGGAATTTGCGGAAACCGCGCAAACGGAAAAGAGGAATGTTTCACGTGAAACGCAAAGCATTCCTCCCATCGTCACTCCGTCAGCAGAAGCCCGTCGTAGGGCATGAGCGCGATGTGCAGCCGCCCGCTTTCGGCAAGGAACGACTGCCCGCCGAGCGCGTCGCGCGCAAGCGCTCCGTCCCACGGCAGAGAAACCGCCGCCGGCTCGTCTCCTGCATTGACGGCGCAGAGCGACAGCTCGTCCCCGCTGCGGCGCGCAAAGCACAGCACGCGCCCCTCCGCCAGCGGATAGGACAGCTCTCCGCTTTGCAGCGACTCACGCTGCGCGCGCAGCGCGCCGAGCGTGCGGAAATAGTCCAGCAAAGACGCGTCCTCCCTCCCCCACGGATAGGTGCAGCGGTTGAAGGGGTCTTCAAAGCCCTCCATGCCCGCCTCGTCGCCGTAATAGACCGTGGGCGAGCCGGGGAAGGCGTACAGCACCAATGCCGCGAGCCGCAGCAGCGCCATGCCGCGCGTATGCTCGGCAGACGAAAGACGGTAGCCGCGGCGTTCGTCCTTATCGAGCGGCGGGTGGTCGCAGCCGAGGATCGTCAGCAGGCGCGGGGTGTCATGCGTGGAGAGGAAATTCATCGCGCCGTAAAAGGCCGGCGCAGGGTAATTCTCCCGAACGGTCTCCATCGCGTCGCGGAAGGAGGCGGCGTCGCCCGCGCCCTTGAGGTACGCCATCAGCGCCGTACGGAACGGATAATTCATCAGACCGTGCAGCTCCCCGCCGAGAAGGTACCGGCGGCGCTCGGAATAGGCGATCTTGTTCGTGCCGTCCTCCCACACCTCGCCGAGAAGATAGGCGTCCGGAAATTCCTCCTGCATCGCTGCGCGAATATCGGCAATAAACGCGTCCGGCAGCTCGTCGGCCACGTCCAGCCGCCAGGCGCTCGCGCCCGCGCGCAGCCAGCGGCGGATAATGGAGTTTTCGCCCGTCACGATGTAGTTTACATAACTCTTTTCCAGCTCGTTGACAGCGGGCAGGTTCTTGATGCCCCACCACGCATCGTAGTCCGTGGGGAACGGATGAAAATGGTACCACGGATAATAGGGCGAGTCGCTCCCCTGCGCCGCGCCGCGCGTGGGATAAAAGCCGTCCGCGTTGAAGTAGCGGCTCTTCGCGCCCGTGTGGTTGAACACGCCGTCGAGCATAACGCGGATGCCGCGCTTTTTCGCCTCGGCGCAGAGGGTGCGGAAATCGTCCTCATCGCCGAGGAGCGGGTCGATGCGCTCGTAGTCCGCGGTATCGTAGCGGTGGTTGGACGCCGCCTCGAAGATCGGATTGAGGTAGAGCGTCGTGACATGGAGTGAGGCGAGGTAATCCAGTTTTTCCGTAATGCCCGCGAGGTCGCCGCCGAAAAAGTCCTCACAGTAGTCGCCGCGCTCGTTCGGGCCGCACAGCGGCAGCTCATCCCAATCCTCGTGCAGCGTGCGGTGACCCACCAGCCCCGCCGTGCTGCGCTTTTTCGCGCGGCGGAAGCGGTCCGGAAAGATCTGGTAGCTCACGCCGCGGCCAAACCAGTCCGGCGTTTTCGCGCGGCCGTCGTAAACGGTCAGCTGCCAGGGCGTGACCTTGTCCCAGCTCTGGAGGCCGTCCTTGCCGTAGCAGCTTTCGCCGCCGTCCGCCCAGCGCAGGCGGAAGTGATACCAGATCAGTTCCGGCTGCGAGGGGGCAAAAAATGTGCCGGAAAAGGCCCTCTCCCCCGTCTCGTCGGCGGTGGGCAGAAGCTCCGTCTCCGTCCAGCGGTCGGAAAATTCATGATGCGCGAGCAGCGTGCAGCCGGTGACGGCGTTTTCGCGCGGGTAGAAGGTGAAGTCCACCGCGGAAAAGACCTTCACCGCCCCAAACGGCGTCTTGCAGCACGCGTCGCGCGGATCAAATAGGGTTAACATAACATTTCTCCTCTCCGTCAGGATATTCCGCGCCGCGCGCGGCGAAAAGAGAAAAGAGCCGTCCGGCAGGACGGCTCTTGTGGTTTGCATCAGCCAATGTTGTTGAGCTTGAGCGTCATGGCGCTCTTCTTGTGAGCGGCATTGTTCTTGTGCAGCAGGCCCTTCGCAGCGGACTTATCGACGATCTTGACTGCGACCTTGTAAGCACCCTCGGCCTCGGTGCGATTGCCTTCAGCGGCAGCCGCCTCGAACTTCTTGAGTGCGGTCTTCAGTGCGGACTTGTCGGCCTTATTGCGGGCGTTACGCACCTCAGCGAGCTGGACGCGCTTCTTGGCAGACTTAATATTCGGCAAACCAAACACCTCCTCCGGTTGGGATTTGACGGCAAAACTCGAAAATTCCACCGTGCAGAATGGTATTTTAGCAAAGTTCCCGCGGAATTGCAAGCATTTTTTCAAGATTTTCTCCACTTTTTTGTATGCTTCAAAATTTAGGGGACATACTGATGGCAATACACCAGATTTTGTGGAAAGAGGGCGGTTTTTTGGAGCAGCGGCGGACCGATCTGGCGTTGGAGGCGCACGCGCTCTGGCGCGCAGCGGCAGAAAACGAGGAAATCGAGGGCCTGCGCGTCGCGGAGTGCTGCCGCCGCGGCTGCGGCGTGACGACGGTGCGCGTGGAGAGCGAAACGGCGTCGCGCGCGCTCGGCAAGCCGCGCGGGACCTATGTGACGCTGGACCTGCGCGCGTGCCGCACGCGGACGCGGTGGCTCGACGGCGCGGCGGGCGTGCTGGGCGCGGAACTGCGCGCGCTGCTCCCCCGCGAGGTGCGGCGCGCGCTGGTGGTGGGGCTTGGCAACCGCGCGATGACGCCGGACGCGGTGGGGCCGAAGAGTATGGATCACATTCTCGTGACGCGGCATCTGGCGACGGACGAGCCGTTTTCCACGCTGACGGCGGTGAGCGTGCTGACCCCGAGCGTCCTCGGGCGGACGGGCGTGGAGGCCGCGGAGCTGGTGCGCGCGGCGGCGCAGACCGTGCAGCCGGAGGTCATCATCGCCGTGGACGCGCTGTGCGCGCAGCGGCTGGGACGGGTCTGCACGACCGTGCAGCTCTCCGACGCAGGCATCGTCCCCGGCAGCGGCGTCGGCAACCACCGCCTTGCGCTCACGCGCGAGACGCTGGGCGTGCCGGTGGTCGCGGTGGGCGTGCCGACCGTGGTGGACGCGGCGACGCTGGCGCGCGACGTGCTGGAGGAGGCGGGCGCGCCGGAGCTGGAGCCGGAGGCGCTGCGCGGCCACCGGAGCGTGACGGTCACGATGCGCGACATCGACGCGCAGGTGGAGGACCTCGCGCGGCTGGTGGGTTTCGGCATCGACCTTGCGCTCCAGCCCGCGCTGTCGCTCGCGGATGTGCGCGCGCTCGCGGAGTAGACGCGCCAAATTTTTCCGTACCCGCCCTTGCGGACGCCGCCATTTTGCGCTACAATAGCGGCAAAGCAACGCAAAGGAGCGGAAAACCATGTACGATCTCAAGGATTTCAACGCCAAAGAACACATTCCGGCCCTGCTGGAATGGATGCGCGCGCAGATGAAAAACTGCGGCGGCAGGACCGCCGTGGTCGGCATTTCCGGCGGCAAGGACAGCTCGGTCATCGCCGCGCTGTGCGTCGAAGCCTACGGGCGCGAGAATGTGGTCGGCGTGCTGATGCCGGACGGCGAGCAGCCGGACATCGACTATTCAAACGGCATTGTCGGCCACCTCGGCATCCGGCACTACACCTTTAATATCCACGGCGGCACGAGCGGCATTCTCGACGAGATGGCGCGGCTCGGCATCGACGCCAGCCGCCAGACCCGTGTGAACCTTCCCTCCCGCATCCGCATGGCGACGCTCTACGCCATCGCGCAGAGCGTGGACGGCGGCATCGTGGTGAACACCTCAAACCTTTCCGAGGACTGGGTGGGCTACTGCACCATCTACGGCGACAGCGCGGGCGCCTTCTCCCCCATCGGTATGTACACGACCGAGGAGGTCATCGAGATCGGCCGCGCGCTGGGTCTGCCGGAGCGCTTCCTCATCAAGCCGCCGAGCGACGGCCTGACGGGCAAGACGGACGAGGACAATCTCGGCTTCCCCTACCACGCGGTGAACGAATACGTCCGCAAAGGCGTCGCCGATCCCGCCGTCAAGGAGCAGATCGACCACAAGCACCGCGTGAGCCGCTTCAAGTTCGAGACCATTCCCGTTTACCACAACGGCCTGCCCATCGTCATCGAGGACGGCACGGATTTTTATAAGTAGCTTGACAAAGCCGCCCCCGCCGTGCTATGCTACACGCAGTCAAAAGGCTTTGAGAAAGAGGCTTTTCCTTACGGCGCATCCAGAGAGGGAACGGTCGGTGCGAGTTCCCGCGCAGGAGGAAAGGCGGCGCTTTTGAGCCGCGCGGCGGAAATGCCGCGCCGGTCCCCGCCGTTATCGGGAGACGAAGTGCGTGTCAGCCAGACACGAATTCAGGTGGAACCACGGACAGCTTTGTTCGCCCTGAGCCTACTATCATAGGCTCAGGGCGTTTTTTGTTTCCTGAGCCAAACACCGAAAGGAGCAGACAACATGAAAAACACCGAAAAGACGATGGATAAGATCGTCGCCCTGTGCAAGAACCGCGGCTTTGTGTTCCCCGGCAGCGAGATCTACGGCGGCCTTGCCAACACCTGGGACTACGGTCCGCTCGGCGCGGAGCTGAAAAAGAACATCAAGAACGCCTGGTGGAAGAAGTTCGTGCAGGAGAATCCCTACAACATCGGCCTCGACGCGGCGATCCTGATGAACCCGCAGACCTGGGTGGCCAGCGGCCACCTCAGCGGCTTCTCCGACCCGCTGATGGACTGCCGCGAGTGCCACGAGCGCTTCCGCGCGGATAAGCTCATCGAGGACTGGTGCGCCGAGAACAGCTTTGAGCTGCCCAAGCCCATCGACGCCTTCTCTCAGCAGGAGATGAAGGACTTTGTCGAGGAACACACCATCCCCTGCCCCACCTGCGGCAAGCACAACTTCACCGACATCCGCCAGTTCAACCTCATGTTCAAGACCTTCCAAGGCGTGACCGAGGACGCGAAGAACACCGTTTACCTCCGTCCCGAGACGGCGCAGGGTATCTTTGTCAACTTCAACAACGTCCAGCGCACGACGCGCAAAAAGCTGCCGTTCGGCATCGGCCAGATCGGCAAGAGCTTCCGCAACGAGATCACCCCGGGCAACTTTATCTTCCGCGTGCGCGAGTTCGAGCAGATGGAGCTGGAGTTCTTCTGCAAGCCCGGCACGGACCTTGAGTGGTTCAACTACTGGCGCACCTTCTGCCACAACTGGCTGCTGTCCATCGGTCTGAAGGACGAGAATCTGCGCCTGCGCGATCACGATCCCGAGGAGCTGTGCTTCTATTCCAAGGCGACGACGGACTTTGAGTTCCTCTTCCCGTTCGGCTGGGGCGAACTCTGGGGCGTCGCCGACCGCACGGACTACGACCTCACGCAGCATCAGAACACCAGCGGCGAGAAGATGGTCTACCGCGAGGGCGAGGGCAAGGATATGGTGGAGTATATCCCCTATGTCATCGAGCCGAGCCTCGGCGTGGAGCGCAGCGTACTTGCCGTGCTGTGCGACGCCTACGACGAGGAGGTCGTCGGGCAGGACAAGAAGGGCAACGACGACGTGCGCGTGGTGCTGCACTTCCATCCGGCGCTCGCGCCGTTCAAGGCCGCGATCCTGCCGCTGAGCAAGAAAGAGGTGCTGACCGGCCCCGCGCAGGAGCTGTACGCCGAGCTGAGCAAGGAGTTCATGGTGGATTACGACGAGACCGGCTCCATCGGCAAGCGCTACCGCCGCGAGGACGAGATCGGCACGCCGTACTGCATCACCTTCGACTTTGAGACCGTCGGCGATGAGAACACGCCCGCCGACCACTGCGTCACCGTGCGCGAGCGCGACACGATGCAGCAGGTGCGTATGCCCATCAGCGAGGTCAAGGATTATCTGCGCGAGAAGTGCGCGTTCTGATCTCGCAGGCACGAGATAGCTGCCGCCGCGTTTGCGGCGGGATAATAAAGGGGGTCGTCTCTTGATTGAAGAGACGACCCCCTTTAGAACCCCCAGAGACAACGAGGGGCTTATCGCCCCTCGACCCCCGAACCGCCGGTGTGAAATTACCCTTCAGCCGCTGTATCTTTGTACATTGGGCGCGGCGCAGCCGCGCTTTTATCGGCTTTCAATCTGGTATGCTCCTTGCGGTCGCTGCCGCTCTGCGGCGATGTTACGGAAAAAGCGCATCGTATTCCACGCGAAGAACTTCTTTCAGCGCCTTTATTTCATCTGCGTACAGTCCGCGTTGCCCGACCTCGACCTTTGCAATGGCACTTCTGGTCAGGTCGCAGCCCGTGACCTGAAGCTTTGCCGCCAGCTGCTCCTGTGTCAGCCCCTGTGCTTTACGCAGCTCAGCCAGCCGCGCACCCTGCCGCTCGGCATAATCGCTATTCACGGGCAACACCTCCTCTGCACCAGATCGGCGCAAGTCTGTGTTGATTTTACCCGTGAAGGCTGTTATTATTGCACTATATTAGTGCAATAAGGAGCAATTTCTATGACGACCTATAAAGAACTGTATTTTTCCATGGTCGCCGCCGCGGAGGAGCTTCGTTCGTAGGCGGGGAGAATCCAAAGAGGGGCAAGGCCCCTCTTTGGTCGTCGCGGAGGGGTCAAGGGGGACCCCGTCGAAAGGGTCCCCCCTGCGTTCTCTTGGGGTTTCAAAGGGGGTATTCTCTCACGCGAGAGAATACCCCCTTTGTTATGCGCGCCGCAAGCGCGGCGGCTATTCTATCCTCCATTCATGCTCACGGTAATACTGCGCGCCCAGCCAATCGAGATAAAACGAATCACTCGTATCGTCCAGCACCGAGGTCAGCACGCCGCCGCGCAGAAAAAGCCCCTGCCGGTGGACGAGCGGGGTGACGTCCCGCATGGCGCGGGAGAGCTGCAGGAAGCCCGGTCCCTGCCAGCCGCAGGCGTCGAACAGCCGCGTCATGAGGAAGCACGGCGAGAAATCGCCGCCGTCGCCGGTGAGATCGCTGCCCAGCACACGCTTGGCGGCGCTGTTCGCCCAGACGAGGTAGGGCGTGGAATAGTAATTGCGGAAGCCCGCAAGCTCGGACACATCAAGGTCCACGCCCAGCTCGGCGTAGACCGAGGCGCCGTTGCCCAGCCACGGCTTATGGTCGCCGAACAGCACCAGCACCACGGGCACATCGCGCTTTTCCAGCTCCTGCGTCAAGCGGACATATTCGCCGATGGTCTCCTGCACGCCGTAAAGGTAGCTGTTGAGAACATTGCAGCTCGTCTCCGACCAGCCGTCCCGCTCCGCGCTGACATAGGTGCGGTAGCTTTCCGTTTCGGAATATGGGCCATGGTTCTGGTAACTCACGGCGAAGGAGAACAGGGGCGCGCCCTCCGCCGCGTCAAGGTCCGCGAGGAGATAGTCCACAAGCTGCTTGTCCGAGTGCCACGCCGCGGCGACGGGGTTCACCAGCTCGCCGAAGCCATTCTCGGTGAACATACTCTTTTGGAAGCCGAGGTAGTCGTTCACATTCTCGCGGTTGTAGAACCAGCCGTAGCCCGGGTGGGCGTAGTGCGTGGCGTAGCCCTGCGCGTCGAAGTAGCGGATGTAAGAATCCGTCGCGCTGCGGTATTCGTCGTGGCGGCTCGCGCCGGTGAGGAAGCCCCACTCGGTGTCCACCGTGCCGCCCGCGAAAATGTTCGTCAGGAGGTCGCCGGAAAGGCTCTGGCGCTCCAGCGCGTGCCACGGAGCATAGACCTCCCGCACGGCGGCGTTGTCGCCGAGCGCGGCGAAGTCCGTCAGGTCGCTGAACGCCTCGAGCATCACGCCCATGACCGTGACCCGCTGCTCCGCGGGAATATCCTCGTCGGGGAATTGGGCGAGCAGTTCCGCCGCCGCCCGCCGGTCGTAGCCCCCCGGCTTTTCCGGAAGCATCTCCGGCACGGAGTGCAGGAACGACACGGCGAAGCCGCGCGAAAGGTAGACCTCGCTCTCCGACCAGACATTGATGAGGGCGTCGTTCGCCGTTTTTTCATAAACGCGCTCGTTGGTGTACGCGCCGAAGTACAGCGCGGCGCCCAGCAGCAGGCAGACCGCCGTGCCGAGCAGCCGCGTCCGGCGGCGCAGGCGGGCGCGCCGCAGCAGAAAAGCAGAAAAAAGCAGCGCCGCCGCAAGCGAAACGAGGGTAAATACGACCGGCTTGGTCAGCTCAAAGGTGTAATGCCCCATGATCCCCCGCGCCGTGCGTACGAGCAGCACATCGCTCGCCAGCATGGGGTCGCCGCGCAGCATGACCTTATAATAGTTGATGAGCGGAAAGCCCGCGCCGAAAAGAAGGCTCAGCACCGCGCCGCACCAGCAATACCCAAAAAGGAAATATCCCAGCCAAGCCAGCAGGACCGGCGGCAGCAGGTTGAGCGCGAGCAGCAGCGGCTGCGCGAAGTAGGATGCGAGCAGCTCCCGCTGCGGCAGCGCTGCGTCGGCATACGCCGTGAGCAGCAGCCCCAGCAGTCCCGCGCCGATGCCGAGGAGCGTCAGCAGCACGCCGAGGTAGATCCGATGGGCGCGTATTTCCTTTTCGTCCGCACCGTCGGGTGCGAAAAGAACATGAGAAAGCTTCAAGGAAATTCTCCTTACCGTGGAATGAACGGATTATAGCACATTTCCGTCGGAAAACCAACCAACATTTCCGCCCAGCCGTGTCAAAAAATTGGGAAAAGGAAAAAACAATAGGGAAAGCACGCGGAAAGACTTGCTTTTTCTTAGCAATCCCTTTATAATTATACTAAATCTTCGTCATGCAGCCTGAAAATTATTCAGGTGTTGTGACGAAACAAAAAGAAAGGGAGAAAAATCATGGAAAAGCTCTTTAAGCTCCAGGAGAACGGCACCACGGTAAAAACCGAGCTGCTCGCCGGTCTCACCACCTTCATGACGATGGCCTACATCATCGCCCTGAACCCCAACCTGCTCACCGGCTTCGCGGTCGGCACCCCGCTGTGGAACGGTGTGTTCCTTGCGACCTGCATTGCCTCCGCCATCGGCACCATCTGCATGGCGTTCCTGGCGAACAAGCCCTTCGCTATGGCGCCCGGCATGGGTCTCAACAGCTTCTTCGCCGTGGTCGTCGCCAACATCGCCGTCATCAACAGCTGCGACTACACCAGCGCCTTCCAGGCCGGTCTCGTCATCATCCTTGTTGAGGGCATCGTGTTCCTGATCCTCACGCTCCTCAAGATCCGCGAGAAGATCGTCGAGGCCATTCCTCTCGGCGTCCGCTACGGTATCGCCCCCGCCATCGGCCTGATGCTCATGAACATCGGTCTCGGCTCCAATGTCGGCATCTATGCCGAGGGCAACGGCTTCACCAGCCCCTTCTACATCATGCGCGACTTCTTCGGCGCCCTGACCCCCAGCATCATCAAGGGCAGCATGGGTGAGGTCGGCTACCACACCATGGTCCTCACCGCCGTCACCGCCTTCCTCGGCGTGTTTGTGATGGTCGTTCTCGCCAAGAAGGGCATCAAGGCCGCCGTTCTGCTCGGCATGCTCTTCTCCTCCGTCCTCTACTGGGCGGGCAGCTTCCTGTTCCTCGGCGTGAACCCCTTTGCCGGTCTGGCTACCGCGAGCTTCGTGCCTCCCTTCGCCGACATGGTCTCCACCACGCTCTTCAAGTTTGACTTCGCCGGCTTTGTGAACATCGGCTGGTTCACCGCCATCACCCTGATCATCACCTTCTGCATGATCGATATGTTCGACACCATCGGCACCCTCGTCGGCACGGCCTCCCGCGCCGGCATGGTCGATAAGGACGGCAATATGCCCAAGATGAAGGAAGCCCTGCTCTCCGACGCCATCGGCACGGTCGCGGGCGCTGCCACCGGCACCTCCACCGTCACCACCTTCATCGAGTCCGCCTCCGGCGTTGAGGCCGGCGGCCGCACCGGTCTGACCGCGCTGACCACCGCCGTTCTGTTCCTCGCCTGCATGTTCCTCGCCCCCATCGCCGCCATCATCCCCGGCGCTGCGACCTCCGCCGCGCTCATCTATGTCGGCGTGCTGATGCTCCAGGGCCTCAAGAATGTCAACTTCGACGATATGGATCAGATGCTGCCGGTGTCCGTCATGCTCATCGGTATGCCCATCTCCGGCTCCATCGGCCACGCCATCGGCCTCGGCCTGATCTCCTTCACCTTCGTCAAGGTCCTCTCCGGCAAGGCCAAGGATGTCAGCGTTCTGACCTATGTTATCTCCGCTCTCTTCCTCGTCAAGTTCTTCGCGGTGGTGTAAGAGAAGCCAAATCGCATACGGAAAGGAGCCGTCTCGCTGAGACGGCTCCTTTTTTCCCGCCCGCGGGCGGGCTTATTTTTTCTGCTTCCGAATGTCGTCGCCGAAGAACGGCAGGATGCGGTACGCGCCCTCGATGCGGGAGAGAACGCTCGCGCCGTAGCGGCGGGACAGCTCGGCGGGGGAAAGGTTCGTGGAGATGATGGTCTTTTTGTTCGTCATCAGGCGCGTATTCACCAGCTGATAGAACGCGCTGCGGACAAACTCGGTCGTCAGCTCTGTGCCGAGATCGTCCACGATCAGAAGGTCGCAACGCAGCATACGCTCCACATCGCCGTCCGCACCGTCCTCGCCGCGGCTGAACTTCTGCGCTTCAAAGCGCTCGAAGATGTGCGCCGCCGTGTCGTAGACGACGCTGTGGCCCGTTTCGCTCACCACGCGGGCAATGCAGGCGGAGAGAAAGGTCTTGCCGAGACCCGGATCGCCGGAGAGCAGCAGGTTGCCGCTGCGCGGCGAAAACTCGTAGGCGTAGTCGCGGCAGGCGTCATAGATGCGCTCCATGTTCGCGCGCGGCGAAATGCTCTGGTCGAGCGGGGCGTAGGGAGAATAAACCTCGAAGGAGAAGGTCTCAAAGCTCTGCGTGCCGAGGTCCAGAAGCTGGGAAAGCTCTTCCAGCTGAACGCGGGCGTAGTAGTCGTTCAGGCAGGCGCAGACCTCGTCCCCACGCCAGCCGGCGTCCCCGCACAGCGGGCAGTTTGGCTTGTCGTCGAGATAGTCGGCGGGGTAGCCGTGCGCGGTCAGAAGCGCCGCGCGCTCGCGCTGGAGCGAAAGATTTTCCTCCTTCAGCGCTTCGATGGCGGGACGCGGGTCCGCCCCGCGGCGCAGCGCCGAAGCAATGATCTTCGACATCGTGGCGCGCAGCGCGGCGTCGATCTCCGCCACGCGGGGAATGGCGGCGTAGACCGCGCGCTCCCGCGCGCGCAGCGCGTCGGCACGGCGGCTCTTCGCCTCCTCAAAGCGCGCCATCGCGCGGCGCATCAGCCTTCCGTCGTATGCCATCGTATCTCCCCCCTTACAGGTATTGCTTCATCCAGTCGTTCCTGCCGCCTGCGGAGCGCTCGTCCTTTTTCGGCGCGGCATTCTCCGCCGCGGTCTCCTCCGGCGTGTGCAGGCCCTTTTCGTGCCAGCGCTTTAAGATGCCGTTGCAGTAGGACCACTTGAATTCATGGCAGCGCAGGACGGTCTTATCGTAGGCGAGCGCCACCGTCTCGGCGGGAAAGCCCATCTGCACCCATGCCGCGAGGTACTTTTCCTCGCTGGGTGAGAGCTTGCGGTCGCCAAGCTGCAGCACCGCCATGTAAGCGGGGTATTTCCGCCGCCGCTCGCACAGCGTTTTGAGGTATTCGTTCGCACCGGCGGTACTCAGCAGGCCATGCCGCGCCCAGACATAGCCCTCCTGCTCGATCTGGCGCATGGTGGGCAGCCGCCCCTCGCCGTACTGCTCGGCGTGACGCTCGATGCAATGGTTCACCAGCAGGAAGATCACATCGGCGGGCAGGCCGAGATCTTCGTACAGGCCGAGAAGCTTGCCCACGGAGGGTGACGAGAGCGGGCCGAGCTTGCGTTCGACCTCGCGCAGAAGCGCGGCGAAGCCGCTGTCGTTTTCCAGCTTGCGGGCGACATCATCGCGTGTGTAGACGGGGTGCTCCTCCGCTTTCGGCGCGGCAGGCGCAGGCGCAGCCGCCTGCGGCGCGCTGACCAGCCCCATGCGCGCGAGCGCGGCCTCCGCCGCGGCGCGGCGCGATTCGCTCCAACGCAGCTCGGCGCAGAGGGTCTCCGGCGCGGCGCTCCCGCGGTTTTTCAGCAGGCAGAGGTACAGCAGCGCCGCGTCGCCGTCGCCGCCGTCGAGCAGCCGCCGCGTCACGGCGGCGGACAGCGTGATATTCTCCTGCTCGCTCAGATGCAGCACATAGCCTGCCACGGCGCGCGCCTCCCTTTCCTCGTCCATAAGTCTCTTTATTTTACACGAAAACTTCTTTTTCGTAAATACCGGATTTGGGGAAATTAAAATTTTCCCGATTCCCTGACGGTTTTCGCCAAATTTCCGCCGTCCGCGCCGCTACAATGCAGACAAGGCCGCGGCACGGCGCCGCGGCGGAGAGATAAGGAGGAAGAAGGATGGAATGGACACGAAAGACGACATGGCTCCCGCGCCGCGTACTGTATCTCAGCGTGGACGCCATCGGCGCGAACCCCAACCAGCCGCGCCGCTACTTCGAGCCGGAGGCGCTTCAGGAACTGGCCGAAAGCATTCGGCGCTACGGCATTCTCCAACCGCTCACCGTGCGCCGGTGCAGCAGCGGCTATGAATTGATCGCGGGCGAGCGCCGCCTGCGCGCCGCACGGCTCGCAGGGTTGCGTGAGGTGCCATGTCTCGTCGCCCGCTCGGACGAGGAGGAGTCATCGCTGCTCTCGCTCATCGAAAACCTCCAGCGCCGCGACCTGCACTATCTGGAGGAGGCGGGCGCGATCGCGCGGCTCATCGCCGTCTACGGTCTTTCGCAGGAGCAGGCGGCGGAAAAGCTGGGCCGCTCGCAGAGCGCCGTTGCCAACAAGCTGCGGCTGCTGCGGCTGTCGCCGGACTGCATCGCGCTGCTGCGCGAGCATGACCTTTCCGAGCGCCACGCCCGCGCGCTGCTGCGCCTGACGGACGAGGAGGAACGCCTCGCCGCGCTGCGCGTCATCGCGGAGAGGGGATACAATGTCGCGCAGACGGAGGAATACATAGATGCCCTCATCAAGCGGAGCGAAGCCGCTCCCCCGCCGCGCAGACCCACCTACATCATCAAGGATGTGCGGCTGTTTCTGAACTCCATCCGCCGCAGCATGGGCGTGATGCAGCGCGCGGGCGTGGACGCCGCGTGTGAGCGCGAGGACACCGAGGAGGAGATCCGCCTGACCATCCGCATCCCGCGGCATACCGCCGCGGCAAGAGCATAAGAAAGGGGAGCCGCTGCTGCACGGCTCCCCTTTTTGTGCAAATGTTTTTCAGCCGAAGAAATCCTCGATGGCGGCGCGCGTTGCACCGACGCTGCCCTGTACGAACTCCGGCTTGCCGCCGCCGCGCCCCGAAAGCGCCGCGTTCAGCTCCTTTGTCAGCGCGCGCAGGTCGCCGCCGCGCTGCCCGATGGCGTATTTCCACGCGCCGTCCGCGCCCGCGAACACCGCGCAGCGGCCGCCGCAGACCTCGGTCACCGCGTCGCAGAGACGGCGCACGCTGTCGGCGCTCATGTCGTCCTCGAACAGCAGCACATCGCCGCGGCCCGCGTGCCGCGCGGCAATGCCCGCAAACACGCTCTCCTCCAGCTTCGCGCAGCGCTGCCTGAGCGCGGAAAGCTCCTCCTGCAGCCGCTCGACCGCCGCGGCGGAGGCCGTCGGTCTGGCGGAGAGCGCCTGCGCGATGCGGCGGTTCTGTTCCCACGCGGCGGAGAGATAGCGGTACGCCCGTCCGCCGCACAGCAGCTCGATGCGGACGCCCTCGCGGAACTTCTGCACGGAGAGGAACTTCACGATACCGACCTGACCGCTCCGCACGACATGCGTTCCGCAGCAGGCGCAGCAGTCGGCATCGGGAAAGGTCACGATACGCACATCGCCCTCGAGCGGCTTTTTGCTGCGGTAGTCGATGGCGTCCAGCTCCGCGCCGCGGTGGAGCTGAATATCGATGGCGTGATCCTCGTAGATATAGCGGTTTGCCGCCGCCTCGATCTCCAACAGCCCATCCCATGGAATGTCGGCGTTGAAGTCGATGGTCACAGCGTCCGCGCCCATGTGGAAGCCCACATTGTCGCAGCCGTAGCGCGCGCAGATCAGACCCGAGCAGATATGCTCGCCGGAATGCTGCTGCATATGGTCGAAGCGCCGCGCCCAGTCGAGCGTCCCGCGGACGGTCCCGCCGACGGGGAACGGAGAGACGCAGGTGTGGGTGACGGCGCCCGCTTTTTCGTGGACCTCCGACACCCGGACGCCGCCGAGAACGCCGGTATCACAGGGCTGCCCGCCGCCCTCGGGATAAAACGCCGTGCGGTCCAGCACGACGGCGAAGCCGCCCTTCGTCTCCTCGCAGGAGAGTACCCGCGCGTCAAATTCCATCAAAAAAGGGTCGGCATAATATAGCTTTTCGGTCTCCATGGGCGTTTGTCCTTTCGTTTTTATGAAATGCTGACGATGAACCGCCACAGCGGGTCGATGAGCAGCAGCCCTACCGTCGCGGAGCATACATTTGCGACAACGGCATAGCCCGCCGCGCCCCCCTTGCTCTTCTCCGTCAGCAAACGGCGATAGCACAGCAGCTCGACTGCGGTAATGATGATCTCGATGGGAATGTAGAACAGCAGCGACCACCCGCTCACGCCGTGGTTGAGTACTGTCACGGCGAGATAGACCGCGAACGCACCCTGCGTCACGAGGTTGACGAGCAGGAATACCCGCCAGCTCCTGCGGCTGCGGTATCCAAAGGAGAACAGCAGCGCGCCCTCGATGAGCAGCGTCGGCAGCAGGGTGCAGAAAAATTGCAGCAGGTACGCCGCTGCCGCGCTCGGCGCGGCGGCGGTCTTCGCCGCCCAATCCACCGTGACGGAGGATTGCAGCGTAGCACGGTGAAACACATCGGACACACAGCTCTCGCCGCTCTTTGTCACGATGAGAATGCGGTAATCGTCCGGCACGCCGACATAGCCGAAAGTGTGCAGCTGCGTGCCGTTTCCCGCATCCTCGCCGACGAGATCGCCCCACATCGGCGGACCGTTGGTCCCCTGCACCGTGCAGGCGTGCCAGCCCTCCGGCACAGCTGCCCGCAGCGCGTCCAGCAGTTCGGCGTCCAGCGCGGCTCGTTTCTCCTCGCTCAGATTGCTTCGGTCATTGTCCGCGCCGCCCTCGCGCTCCTGCAGATCCCCCTCTTCCAGCAGGTCGAGGTAATACGGCTCGCTCGGCGCGTTTTCCACCCGCACCGTCAGCTGTGCCTTCGGACCTGTGTCGGCAAAGGCCGACACCGTCAGCAGCATCATGGCCAGCAGCATTAGAATACCGGTTCGCAGAGACTTTTTCATTTCCTTTGCTCCTTTCTTCTCGTGTCCCGCCTCTTCCAAAAACAGGACCTCTGTCTGTTATGACGCAAAAAGCCGCTGTTTGGTTCCGAAATTTCAAAAAACGCTCATTCGATCCAGCCCTGCGCCTGCTTATAGCGGAGAACGCGGTACACATGCGCGTCAAGGTCGCTCTCTGCGATGCGCCCATCCGCCACCGCCGCGAGCACGGCGGGAATGTCGTTTGAATAGTCGCTCGTGATGAGCATATCGTTCCCTGCAAGCACCGCCAGCACCGCGGCCTCGCCGTTCGCGTACTGCTTCACGGCATTCATGGCAAGGTCGTCCGTAATGGCGATGCCGTCAAAGCCAAGCTCCTCGCGCAGAACGCGGTGGACCTCCGGCGAGAGGGACGCGGGCAGCGCATCGTCCATGCACTCCACCATGTTGTGGCTCACAAGCACGAACGGGGCGCCCGCTTCCATGCCCGCCCGAAACGGCAGAAAATCGCTCTGCACAAAGGTCTCATAGGGCCGCGTATCGATAGCGACGCCCGTGTGCGTGTCGGCGTTGTTCCCGTAGCCGGGGAAGTGCTTCAAAACCGACGCCACCCCCGCGCCCTTGATCGCGCCGACTGCCGCGGTCACAAACTCGCTCGTCGCCGCAGCGTCGCCGCCGAACGAGCGCGCATAGATGAAGTCGTCCGGAGCGGTGGATACATCGCACACCGGCGCAAGGTTGACATTGATGCCGAGCGCCAGAAGCCGCCCGTTATAATCCAGCGTCTCCGCCGCAAGGCCGTCCATACCGTGCGCGGCGTACAGCTCCTGCGGCGAGGGCAGCGGCCGCGCGAAAAGCTTCGGATCGCGGCTCGCGCGGGTCACCGTGCCGCCCTCCTCGTCGCTGCCGATGAAGAGCGGAAGGTCCGCCGCGGTCTGATAGCTCCGCAGCTTGTCCCGCAGCTCCTCCGCGCTCAGCCAGCCGCCGTCCGCGTTCTTATAGTCCCGCCCGAAGAGCAGCAGTCCACCGAGGTGGTAGCGCTGTATATCCTCCGCCGCGCCTGTTTCCGGACAGCGGACAAAGAACATCTGGCCAACCTTTTCCTCAAGCGTCATGCCCGCAATGCGTTCGCGCAGCCGCGACTCGGCCCGCTCGGCCTCCGTCGGCGTGTCCGGCACAGGGTCCTCGGCCGGCAGAGCCGGTCGATCGGCGGGCGGGTCCGCCGCGGGCGCGCAGCCTGCGAGCAGGCAGGCGGCGAACAGCAGCGCAAGCAGCTTTCGTTTCATGCGTCCCGCCCCTCTCATTCGTGCGCGTGCTGCGCCTTTACCCGCGCGACACGCTGAGCGTACTCCTCGCGGTCGAGAATGCCCGCGTCGTAGAGGACCCGCAGGCTCTCGAGCCGTCCCTCGCAGCTGTCCACGCCCGCGGCGTGGACGCGCAGGGAGTCCGCCTGCTGGCGGCGGGCGTCCGCCCAGCGCTTCTCGCTCTGGCGGCGCTCGACGGCATGACGGCGCTTCTGCTCCTTTTCCGCCCGCACGCCCGCGCTTTCCGGCTCGGAGGCGCGGTCTTCAAAGGCCTTCCTCATATTCGCGGCGGAGATCACGGGGCGCTTTTCGCCCTCCTCGTCGCGGAGCATCGCGCCGAACGCGCCCAGCGGATTGGAGGAGGCTTTGCGCTCCGCGCCCGATACTTTCTCCGCGCCGGCGTTTCCGGAAGTGCTCCCCTTCTTTTCCTCGGCCGACAGAGCAGCCTTTCCGAATGCGATCGCAATAAAGACGATGACCATAATAAATTCCATTTTGTTTCTCCTTTCCCAGCCGCGCCCTGCGCTCCCTTTCTGTTTTTCCACATTATCGCAGAAAGGCGGAAAAATGTCTACAAAAATAAAGTTGCACCGTCCTTCGGCGGCGCAACTTTATTTTTACATTGTGCTTATTCCGCGCCGTTTTCCACAGGGGCGCTGGTCTCCGCGGCTTCCGGTGCGGGAGCATCGGGCGCGGGCGCGTCCTCATGCTCGGCGAGCGCCATGGAGATGACCCGGTCGCCCTCCTCCTTGAAGCGCATGACGATAACGCCCTGCGTGGCGCGGCCCGTGGTGCGGATATCCGCGACGGGGGTGCGGATCAGAATGCCCGCGCGGGTGACGAGGAGCAGGTCCTCGCTGCCGTCCACGACCTTCACGCCCACGACGCCGCCGGTCTTTTCCGTGACCATATAGTTCTTGATGCCGAGGCCGCCGCGGTTGGTGATACGGTATTCCTCCACCGGCGTTTTCTTGCCGAAGCCGTTCTCGGTGATGGAGAGGACCTGCTTGCCCTCCTGCGCGCGCGCCGCGCCGACGACATAGTCGCCCTCGCGCAGGCGGATGCCGCGCACGCCGACGGCAGCACGGCCCATGGCGCGCACATCGGTCTCGTCAAAGACGCACGCCATACCGTCGTGCGTGGCGATGAGGATGCGCTGGTTCCCGTCCGTCTCGCGCACGGCCACCAGCTCGTCACCCTCGTCAAGGCTCAGGGCGCGGATACCGTTGCTGCGGAGGTTCTTGAGCGCTTCGACGCTCAGGCGTTTGACCGTACCGCCGCGCGTGACCATGGTAAGGTAGAGCGTTTCGTCGCCCGTCTCGCGGAAGTGGAGCATGGCCTGCACGCGCTCGCCGGTCTCGACCTGAAGAATGTTGACGATGTTCGTTCCCTTGGCCGCCTTGCCGCTCTCGGGGATCTGATAGCCCTTCTTGCGGTAGACCTTGCCGGTATCGGTGAAGAAGAGGATATAGTCGTGCGTGGAGGCGGTGAACACATCCACAACGGTGTCCTCCTCGCGCGTCGTGATACCCTTCTTTCCCATGCCGCCCTTTCCCTGCGCGGCGTATTCGCTCACGCCGGTGCGCTTGATGTAGCCGTTTTGGGTGAGGGTAAAGACGCACTGCTCCTCCTCGATGAGGTCCTCCACGTCGATCTCGTTCTCCACATCCTGAATTTCGGTGCGGCGCTCGTCGCCATACCTGTCGCGGATCTCGAGCAGTTCCTGCTTCAAAACGCCCTTGAGCATCGCTTCGTTGGAAAGCAGCTCGACAAAATAGGCGATGCGGCTTTCCAGCTCGTCGTACTCGGTCTGCAGCTTCTCGCGGTCAAGCCCCTGCAGGCGCTTGAGCTGCATATCGAGAATGGCCTGCGCCTGCACATCGGAGAGGGCGAAGCGCGCCATCAGCTTTTCCTTGGCGTCGTCGTAGCTGGTGCGGATGATGTGGATGACCTCGTCGATGTTGTCCTGTGCGACGAGGAGTCCTTGCAGCAGATGCTCGCGCTCGCGCGCCTTTTTGAGATCGTACTCCGTGCGGCGGGTGATGACCCGCTCCTGAAACGCGAGGTATTCGTCGAGAATGTGGCGCAGAGAAAGGATCTTCGGCTGCTTCTGGTCATCGACCAGCGCGAGCATATTGACGGCAAAGCTGATCTGAAGCTGCGTCTGGGTGAACAGGCGGTTCAAAACGATCTGGGGGTTCGCGTCGCGCTTGAGTTCGATGACGATACGCATACCGTTGCGGTCGGTCTCGTCGCGAATGTCGGAGATGCCGTCAAGCTTCTTTTCATTGACCTGATCGGCCATGCTCTTGATGAGCATACGCTTGTTGACCTGATACGGAAGCTCGGTGACGATGATGCGGACGCGGTCCTTGCCGAATTCCTCAAACTCCGTGCGCGCGCGCAGCACCAGCTTGCCGCGTCCGGTGGCGTAGGCGGAGCGGATACCCGCGCGGCCCATGATGATGCCGCGGGTCGGGAAGTCGGGTCCCTTGACATGCTGCATGAGGTCGGCGAGCGTCGCCTCAGGATCGTCGAGAATGCAGACGCAGGCGTTGATGACCTCGGTGAGGTTATGGGGTGGGATATTCGTCGCCATGCCGACGGCAATGCCTGCCGAGCCGTTGACGAGCAGGTTCGGAAAGCGGCTGGGCAGCACGCGCGGTTCCTTGCGGGACTCGTCGAAGTTGGGGTCCCAGTTGACGGTGTCCTTGTCGATGTCGCGCAGCATTTCGTTGGCGAGCTTGGACATACGGGCCTCGGTGTAGCGGTAGGCCGCCGGGGGGTCGCCATCGACCGAGCCGAAGTTGCCGTGGCCGTCCACGAGCATATAGCGCATGGAGAAGTCCTGCGCGAGGCGGACGAGGGCGTCATAGACCGATGCGTCGCCGTGGGGATGGTAGCGGCCGAGAACATCGCCGACGCAGGTGGCGGACTTTTTGAACGCCTTGTCGCTCGTCAGGCCGTCCTCATACATGGCGTAGAGGATGCGGCGGTGGACGGGCTTGAGACCGTCGCGCACATCGGGCAGCGCACGGCCGACGATGACGGACATGGCGTACTCGATGTAAGAGGACTTCATCTCATGCACCAGCTCGCTCTGCACGATCTTCTGGTTGGGGAAGCGAATGTCCTCGGGCTTGTAATCTACATTTTTGTGAGCCATTTTGATGGTGTCCTCCCTTCTCAGAAGTCAAGATTGACGGCATACTGCGCGTTCTTCTCGATAAACTCCTTGCGCGGCTCGACCTTTTCGCCCATGAGGACGGTGAAGGTCTCGTCGGCGAGGATGGCGTCCTCGAGCGTGATCTGCTTGAGGGTGCGGCGCTCGGGGTCCATGGTGGTCTCCCACAGCTCGTGGGGGTTCATCTCGCCGAGGCCCTTGAAGCGGGAAATATCGACCTTGGCGTTCGGATTGTCGCCGCGCAGCTCGGCGGAGTAGGCGTCGCGCTCCTCCTCGGAAAAGGCGAGCTTCGTCGTTTTGCCGCGCGTGAGCTTAAAGAGCGGCGGCACGGCGGCGTAGACGTAGCCGTTTTCGATGAGGGGACGCATATAGCGGAAGAAGAAGGTCAAAAGCAGGGTGCGGATGTGGGAGCCGTCCACATCGGCATCCGCCATGATGATGACCTTGTGGTAGCGGAGCTTGTTGACATCGAAATCCTCGCCCAGTCCCGCGCCGAGCGCGACGATGACTGGCTGAAGCTTATCGTTGCCGTAAATTTTATCGGCGCGGACCTTTTCCACATTGAGCATCTTGCCCCAGAGCGGCAGGATCGCCTGAAAACGGGAGTCGCGCCCCTGTGTGGCGGAGCCGCCCGCGCTGTCGCCCTCGACGATATAGATCTCGGTCAGCTCGGGGTTATTCTCGTTGCAGTCGCGCAGCTTATCCGGCATCGCCGCGCCGCCGAGGGCGCTCTTGCGGCGAATGGATTCGCGCGCCTTGCGCGCGGCCTCGCGCGCGCGGTTCGCCATCATCGCCTTATCCAGAATGGTGCGTGCAACGACGGGATTCTCATCGAGAAACTGCATGAGCTTATCCGAAACGATGGCGTCGACCAGCGTACGCATGGAGGCATTGCCGAGCTTTGCCTTGGTCTGGCCCTCAAACTGCGCGTCGGTCAGCTTGACGGAAATGACGGCGGTGAGTCCCTCGCGGCAGTCCTCGCCGGAGACCTTGTCGCCCTCCTTGATGAGGCCGACCTTGAGGCCGTAGGCGTTGAGTACGCGCGTGAGCGCCGCCTTGAAGCCGGTCTCGTGCATACCGCCCTCGGGCGTGTGGACATTGTTGGCGAAGGAGAGGATATTTTCCTGATAGCCGTCGTTATACTGCAGCGCGACCTCGGCGTAGGAGTCGCCCTTCGTGCCGTTCATATAGATGACGCCGGAGTGGAGCGCGTCCTTCGACTTATTGAGGAAGGTGACGAACTCGCGGATGCCGCCTGCGTAGCACATCTCGTCGCTCTGCTCCTGTCCCTCGCGCCGGTCGATGGTGCGGATGCGGAGGCCGGCGTTCAAAAACGCCTCCTCGCGCATACGGGTGTGGAGCGTGTCGTAGGAATAGACCGTGTCCTCAAACATCTCGGGGTCGGGCTTGAAGGTGACGGTGGTGCCGGTACGGTCGGTCGTGCCGACGACGGTCATTTCCTGCGTGATGTGGCCGCGGGAGAACTTCATTTCGTAAATGCTGCCGTCCTTATGCACCTGCACGGTCAGCCATTCGGACAGCGCGTTGACAACGCTCGCGCCAACGCCGTGCAGTCCGCCGGAGACCTTGTAGCCCCCGCCGCCGAATTTACCGCCCGCGTGCAGCACGGTAAAGACGACCTCGAGCGCGGGTCGGCCGGTCTGCGCCTGAACATCCACAGGAATGCCGCGGCCGTTGTCCACGACGGTGATGGTGTTGTCGGGGTTGATCTGCACGGTGATGTCCGTGCAGTAGCCCGCAAGGGCTTCGTCGATGGAGTTATCGACGATCTCATAGACGAGGTGGTGCAGTCCGCTTGTCGAGGTGGAGCCGATGTACATGCCCGGGCGCTTGCGCACCGCCTCCAGTCCCTCAAGGACCTGAATTTCCGAGGCGTTGTAATCGTTGTTGGCATCCACCGCCGTGGAGCGCAGAATTTCGTTGTCTGCCATGGGGTTCTCCTTTCGTCGCAAGGCATGGAGAACCGCGTCGGCGCGTGTCCGGCGCGTTTCTCCGTGCCTTGAAAAATGCTTGTTACGGATTTTTCTGCCGCTCCGCGCGCTTTTGCAGCGTGGCGGTGTTCAGCTCGGAAAGATAGATGATCTGGGGGTGATAGGGATGGTCGCAGACGAGGAAGGATTTGGGGAGGTCGTCGCAGGCCTCCAGCACCGTCCCCTCCTGCGCCGCGCGTTCCAGAAAGGCGCGGGTCGTTTTGGACTGTGAGGTGATCTCAAGATCGAAAATGCCGATGATGCGCCGCACGGCAAGCATCTGATTGCGGCCGATGTGCAGATACATTTCAAACCACCTTTCCGTTTTCGACGCGCAGGACCTTACCGCCGAGAAGCGTTTCCAACCGATCCTCCTCACAGCAGGTGATAAATACCTGACCGCCGGAGATGCGGTTAAGGACGAATTCCTGCCGCCGCGGATCCAGCTCGGAGAGCACATCGTCGAGCAGCAGGACGGGTGCAAAGCCCGTTAACTCGCGGAAAATGTCCCGCTCGGCAAGCTTGAGCGAGAGCGCCGCCGTTCGCGTCTGTCCCTGTGAGGAGTAGGCGCGCGCCGCCGCGCCGCCGATGGAAACGGAAATATCGTCCTTATGCGGACCCGACAGGCACAGGCGCGAGGCAAGCTCGGCATGGTAATGCTCGTGCTGGTGCGCCATGAGCTGGTCAAAAACGACCTCCTGCGGGGCAAGGGGATCGGTCACCGTGCGGACGGTCTCGTAGCGGAGCGTCAGCTCCTCGCGTCCGCCGGAGCATTCGCGGTGCGCGAGCGCGGCATAGTCCGCGAGCAGCTTGCAGAAGCGGGCGCGGTAATAAATGAGAACCGCGCCGCATTGCGCCATGCGGAGGTTGAAGTCCGGCAGCGTGTCGAGCAGCGAGGGATGCTCGTCCGCGTCGCGCAGAATACGCGTTTTGTGTTCGTAGAGACGGTTATACTCCGTGAGCGCCGCGTCGTAGCGCGGGCGCAGCTGAGAGAGCGACAGGTCCATGAAGCGCCGCCTTGCCGCCGCGCCGTCGCGGATGAGCAGAAGGTCGTCGGGACAGAAATAAACTGTGTTGAACACATCCGACAATTCGCCCGCACGCTTGCAGGGGACCTTATTGACGCTCATTTTTCGGCGTTTGCCGCGGGCAAGCTCGATCTCTACGGCGAAATCGCGGCCGCGGGAAAAGACCGAGCCGCCGAGCCGAGCCGTTTCCGCATCAAAGGAGATCAGTTCCTTTTCCGTGCGGGCGCGCGGGGACTTGGCGCAGGAGAGGTAAACGGCGGCCTCCAGCAGATTTGTCTTGCCCTGCGCGTTTTCGCCGACGATGACATTCACCGAGGGATCGAAGGTCACGCTCTGCCGCTCGTAGTTGCGGAAATGCTCCAGCGTCAGCGAATCAAGACGCATATTCGACGGTCAGCTCCAGTCCTGCAAAGGCGACCACATCGCCCGGACGGATCTTTTTGCCGCGCATGGTGCAGACCTCGCCGTTGACCTCGACCTCTTCGTTGAGAATGCGGAGCTTCGCTTCGCCGCCGGTGGAAACAAGGTCTGCCAGCTTCATCAGGTCCTGCAGCTTGATATGTTCGGTGGTAATGGGAATAACGGTCATAACGAGACCTCTTTTCTGTTTATTGTGCCTTCAGGCGGACGGGAAGGACCATATAGAGGAAATTCTCCTCGCCGTCGGTCGGAACAAGAATGGCGGGCGAAATGCCGGTATTCAGCTCCAGCTTGACCTCGTCGGCGGGCGCGTAGCGCAGCGCTTCCATCAGATAGCGGTTGTTGAAGCCGATCTCGAGTCCCTGTCCGTCGCCCGCGACGCGGCAGATGTCCTTGGCGTCGCCATTGGCGGTCTTGGCGGAGAGCAGCACATGGCCCTGCTCAAACACACAGCGCACGGGGCTTTTCAGCTTTTCGGAAATGACGACGCTCACGCGGTCGAGACTTTCGAGCAGAGCGCGGGTATCCACCGTGATAGTGATGGGATTGCGGCGCGGAATGGCGTTCTTATAGTCAAGAAACTCTCCCTCAAGGCGGCGGCAGATCAGCTCCGTTTCGCCCATTTCAAAGAGAATATGACGCTGACCGAGGGTGATGGTCGCAAAGGTCTCGATGTCCTCGCAGATCTTTTCGACCTCGTTGAGCGCCGTACCGGGCGCAACGAAGGAGAAGGCGCCGCCCTCGATCTTTTCCAACGGCTCACGGCGCAGCGCCAGACGGAAGCCGTCCACAGCAACGACGGTCAAGCCGTTGTCGCCGACCTCAAACAGCTCGCCCATATGGACGGGACGGGTCTCATTCGTGGAAACGGCGAAGGAGGTCTGCTGGATCATTGCCTTGAGCGTCTTCTCCGGCAGAGAGACGGAATACTTTTCCTCGACCTCCGGCAGTTCGGGAAAATCGGCGGCGGAGAGAGCGAGAATGTCGAAGTCGGCGTCGCCGCAGGAGAGGTGGACCGTCATCTTCTCATCGGACGAGAAGGTCATCATATCGTCGGGCATACGGCGGACGATGTCGCCGAACAGCCGCGCGGAGAGGACCAACTCGCCCTCCTCCTGCACCTCGACGGCAAAGCGGGTGCGGATGCCGGTCTGCATATTGTAGCCGGACACGGTGAGCAGCCCGTCGGCGCAATGGAGCAGAAGCCCCTCGAGCGCAGGAATGGAGCTTTTCGCGGCAACGGCGCGGGAGGTCGTGTTGATGGCATTCTGCAGCAGAAGCTTTTCACAGGAAAATTTCATAAGGCATATCCTTTCTGGAAAAAGAATAGAATTATAGTCGTTTTCGTAGTAGGAGGAGAAAAATGTGGAAAAGGGGCGGGAGGTGCGGAAAAACCGGAGAAATGCGGTGTGGAAAAAATTGTGGAAAGAAATGGGAAAAGGGAAATAACGTGGAAAAAAAGAAACGATCCACAGCCGAGGGTAAAGGTGAGGTGTTAACTTTGTGGATAAGTCACTTTTTGGAATTGATGTTGATGGTGATGTCCTTGATGGTCTGGGAAAAGGCAGGATCGTTCTGCAGCTTCGTTTCGACCTGCTCGAGCGCGTGAAGGACGGTCGTATGGTCGCGGCCGCCGAACTCACGGCCGATGTCGGGCGTGGAGAGGTTCGTCATGCGGCGGACAAGGTACATGGCGGTCTGACGGGCGGTCACGGCGTCGCGGCTGCGGCTGGGACCCTTGACCACCGTTTCGTCGATGCCGAAGAAGCGCGAGACCTCGTCGATGATGGAGGCGGCGGTGGGAATGTAGTCATTCGTCTTGCGGAGCATATCGCGCACGGCGCGGTTGGCGCTCTCCTCGTCCATCTCCTTGCCGATCAGGTCGCGGTAGGCAAGGATCTTATTCACCGCGCCCTCAAGCTGGCGGACATTGGAGGAGACGTTCTCGGCGATGTATTTTGCAATGTCGTCGTCGATGACCGAACCCCATTGGGCGGCCTTATTTTTCACGATGGCGACACGGGTCTCGAAGTCGGGCGGCTGCACATCCACGAGCAGACCCCATTCAAAGCGGGTCTGCAGACGGTCGTCGAGTAGCTGCATCTCACGCGGCGAGCGGTCCGAGGTCAGCACGATCTGGCGCTTGGATTCATAGAGCGTGTTGAAGGTGTGGAAAAACTCCTCCTGCGTTTGCTTGCGGCCGGCGATGAACTGCACGTCGTCCATCAGCAGCAGATCCGCCGCGCGGTACTTGCTGCGGAATTCCACGTTTTTACCGGAGCGGATGGCCTCGATCAGCTCGTTGGTAAAATCGTCGCCCTTAATGTAGACGATCTTTGCCGTTGGATTTTTCTTTCTTATCTCGTGGGCAATGGCATAGATCAGGTGGGTCTTGCCAAGTCCGGAGTCGCCGTAGATGAAAAGGGGGTTGTAATGCTCTGCGGGCGCGTCCGCGACCGCGCGGGCCGCAGCGTAGGCCAGCTTGTTGCTGTCGCCGACGACGAAGGTATCGAAGGTGAAGTCGCCGGATTCGAGCAGAGAAGCAGGCTTTTTCGCTTTCTCCTGCCCAAACTCTGCGCGCTCGGCGGCAGAGAGCAGCTTCACCTCAAAGTCGGCGGAAAAGATGTCCTTGAGCGCCGTCTTCAGGTTGGGCATGAAGAGGGATTCGATGGTGCTGCGCTTAAAATCGTTTGGGCAGCAAAGAAAAAAGGTCATGTCCTCAATGGCGACCGCCTCCACCTCGTCGAACCAGGTGGAGATGGCGGTCTCGACCAGACCGCCCGCGCGCAGCCGTTCGAGTACGACCTGCCAGACATCAGCAACAGAGTTCAAAAAACCACTCCTTTCGGGGAATAAGACGAAAAGCGCCGTGGGGACAGCGCACATTTTCACGACCATAATTATAGCAGAACCTGCGATAAAAAGCAATCGCTTTTTATATTAGAATATGTAGGAAATGAACGCGCATCCTCCTTGCGGTCGAAAAAGGGCGGCGGCACAAGATTTTGTGGCTTGACAGGCATTGCGGAAACCGATATAATATCCTCTGCGTTGCGTAAAAACAACGCACAGAAAAGGCTACTGCGGAGGCGGGTCACCGCCGCCGTCGAGTAAGAGCGGCATTTGCCGCCGGCAAATTTTTTAGGAGGTGTAACGCAATGGCTACTTCTCGTACCTATCAGCCCAAGAAGCTGCAGCGCTCCAAGGAACACGGGTTCCGCAAGAGAATGTCTACCGCCAACGGCCGTAAGGTTCTCGCCCGCCGCCGCGCAAGAGGCCGCGCCCGCCTGACCCATTGAGGGAGCCAATGGCGCATCGCATAAAGTAACCGAGGGACGGACGATGGGAAAGATCGCCGTCCCTTAGAGGCTATTGCCCGAAGCCGCCGTACGGGCGCGTCGGGAGGAGACAACAGGAGAGAGATCGTGAAGCGCACGACGACCGTGAAGGAGAATTACGAGTTCCGCCGGATCTACGCCAAGGGGCGGTCCGGCGTTTCGCCGTACCTTGTGGTCTATGCGCGCCCCAACCGGCGGGACCATAACCGCCTCGGCGTGACGGTCAGCACGAAGCTGGGACACGCCGTGGTGCGAAACCGTGTGCGCCGCCGTATCCGCGAGATCTTCCGGCTCAACCAGAGCGCGCTCGCGCAGGGCTACGATATGATCGTCGTCGCGCGCACCCGCGCGGTGGGGGCGGAATACCGCGAGCTGGAGCGCGCGTTTCTCGGCGTGTGCGGACGGCTCGGCCTGCGGGGAGAAAAGCCGTGAAGCGCGTTCTTCTCGCCATGGTGCGGTTTTACCGAAGGAGCATCTCCCCTCTGCGTCCCCCCTGCTGCCGCTTTATTCCCACCTGCTCGCAGTACGCGCTCGAGGCCATCGAAAAGTACGGCGCGTGCAGGGGAGGCTGGCTGGCGCTTCGGCGCATTCTGCGATGCCATCCGTTCTATCGGGGCGGAAAGATCTACGACCCCGTTCCCTGAGAGGGAACACCAAAAAACACGGAGGACACAAAAATGTTTGCAACGATCGGATACTATATCTGTATCCCCTTCGCGTGGCTGCTCCGCGCGCTGTATGAGCTGACGATGTCGTACGGCTGGGCGCTGGTGCTCTTCACCGTGGTCATTAAGCTCGTGCTGCTCCCCTTCCAGATGAAATCGAAGAAGAGCATGATGCGTATGAGCCGCTTCCAGCCCATGATCAAGGAGATCCAGACCCGCTATAAGAACAACCAGGTCAAGATGAACGAGGAACTGCAGAAGCTTTACGCCGAAGAGGGTGTCAACCCCATGAACGGCTGTCTATGGAGCTTCCTGCCCTTCCCCATCCTGCTCGCACTCTACTCCATCATCCGTCAGCCCATCACCCGGTTCATGCTGCTTACGAACGATGCCATGCAGAGCGTGATCGACGCGGTGAGCGCGGCGGGCTTTGACATCAGCACCATCGCCCTGCTCAAGGACGGCGCGGTCACCGTCAAGGACGGTCTGACGCAGCTCCAGCCCTACGGCCAGATCACGCTCGTCAAGGTCGCGCAGGAGCTGGGCGTCACCCTGCCCGAGGGCTGGATCCACATGGACTTCAGCTTCCTCGGCATGGACCTCACCATGATTCCTCAGGACGCCATCGGTCAGATCGGGACCGGCGGCTGGGCCGTCATAGGCGTGCTGCTCATTCCCATCCTCTCCGGCGCGCTGAGCTTCTGGCAGTCCAAGGTCTCCATGACCGGCAATCCCGCAAGCAGCGACCCCAACGACCCCACTGCGCGTTCCACGCGCATGATGATGTGGCTCATGCCCCTCATGTCGCTGTGGATCGGCTTTACTCTGCCCGCCTCCCTCGGCGTGTACTGGATCGCCAACAGCGTTCTTATGCTCGTGCAGGAGAAGGTGCTTAACAAGTACTATAAGAATTCCATGGCCGCGGAGGACGAGGCGCGCGAAAAGGCCCGCATGGAGGACCGTCTCCGCCGCATGGAGGAGGCGCGTGTCGCCCAGCAGCAGCGGGAAGCCGAAAAGAAGAGCCTGAGAGAAAAGCAGAAGGCGGCGCAGGCCGCCAAGGCTGCCAAGGCAGAGAAGGCAAAGAAAGCCACCACCGAGAACGGCCGCATCGGAGACCGTCCGTACGCGAGAGGCCGTTCGTTCAACGCCGACCACTACGGCGAATAACGAAAAGGAGCCTGTCTTATGATCAAGTTTATTGATATGTCGGGCAAGACCGAGGACGAGGCCATTCGCCGTGCGCTCAGCCAGCTCGGTCTGGAGCGCGACGATGTTTCCGTGGAGATCCTCGAGCGCGCGAAGTCCGGCTTCCTCGGCATCGGCGGGACGCCCGCGACCGTCCGCGTCAGCTATGATGACGGACAGCCGAAGCCGAAGGACGAGCCGGTCAAGCCCGAGCCTAAGCCCGCCGCGCCCAAGGCGGAAAAAAAGCCTGTCTACTGCGCCGAGGTGCTGCAGAAGAAGGAGGTCCGCGCCAAGGAAAAGCCGGAGCGCGAGGCGAAGCGCCCCGAGCGAAAGGCCGAGCCGAAGACCGAAAAGACACCGCGTGAGCCGGTGAATCTCGGCGAGGAGGTCCGCGACGAAAAGAGCGAGCAGATCCGCGCGTTCCTCTCCGGCCTGCTCGAGCATATGGACGCCAAGGCGGAGGTCAAGGTCTACGAGGTCGAAAAGGGCCGCTACAAGGTCATTCTCGAGGGCGAGAAGCTCGGCGCGCTCATCGGCCGCCGCGGCGAAACGCTCGACGCCATCCAGCAGCTGACGAACTACTCCATCAACCGCAGCGGCGAGAGCAAGCGCGCCCGCGTGCAGATCGACGCGGAGAACTACCGCGAAAAGCGCGAGGAGAGTTTGGAACGCCTTGCCCAGAAGGTCGCGGGGAAGGTGGTCAAGTACCGCCGCAACGTCACGCTCGAACCGATGAACGCCTACGAGCGCCATGTCATCCACACCGCGCTGCAGGATACGCAGTACATCACGACCTTCTCCATCGGCACCGAGCCGAACCGCCGCGTGGTCATCTCTTACGACCGCACGAAGCAGTAATAAGCGAAAAAAGAAAGACGCCGTACGGCGTCTTTCTTTTTTTCATGGGCAATGCTCTGCTATGATGAGACGGAAAACAACGAGGGAGGGTTCCCCATGAAGCTGGTATCGTGGAATGTCAACGGCTTGCGGGCCTGCCTGAACAAGGGCTTTCTGGATTTTGTCGCGCTCGCGGACGCGGATGTGATCTGCCTGCAGGAGACGAAGCTGCAGCCGCATCAGGTCAGCTTCGACCTGCCGGACTATAAGATGTACTTCAACAGCGCGGACAAGGCGGGCTATTCCGGCACCGCGGTGTTCACGCGGACGGAGCCGCAGAGCGTCACCTACGATTTCGGCGACGACGAACACCGGCACGAGGGCCGCATCATCACGGCGGAGTACGGGGACTTCTATCTTGTGTGCTGCTACACACCGAACGCGCAGGACGAGCTGCGGCGGCTCGCCTACCGGATGCGGTGGGAGGACGATCTGCGCGAATATCTCTGCGAGCTGGACCGGACCAAGCCCGTGATCTACTGCGGCGACCTGAATGTGGCGCACGAGGAGATCGACCTGAAAAACCCCAAGACGAACCATTTCAACCCAGGCTTTTCCGATGAGGAGCGCGGAAAAATGACCGAGCTGCTCGCGGCGGGCTTCGTGGACTCGTTCCGCGCACTCTGGCCCGACCGCGCGGACGCCTATTCCTGGTGGAGCTACCGCGCGGCGTCGCGGGAGCGGAATGTGGGGTGGAGGATCGACTATTTTATCGTGTCCGAGCGGCTGCGCCCGCGCATCAGAAAGGCGGAGATCTGGAGCGAGGTCATGGGCAGCGACCACTGCCCCGTGATGCTGGAGATCGAATGAAAAAGAGGAGCGCACGCTCCTCTTTTCTTATTTTTTCCGAGGATAGTCCGCCGGCGCGGGCGGGTCGGCGCGCAGAAGGGAAAGAAGCGTGTGCAGCGCGTGCCCCTCCGGTACGCCCGCGGGACGGTTCATGCCGAGGCGGCGGTAGAGCGGCTCGGCCAGCGGCAGCAGAGCGACATTCTCCGCGCGCCGACGCGCAGCTCCAACTCTGTGTCGGGAAATTTTTCCTGAAAACGGCCGAGGACCTTCGCCAGCCATTGTGTGGAAATACTGGCAAAGGTGCCGATGCACAGCCGCTTTTCCTGTGCGCCGGAAAGCTCGGCGACATGGCGGCGAAGCTGTGCATCCGCCGCAAGCAGAGCTATGACAAAGGCTCGCTTCACAAAATGCAAGAGGAATGTTATGGTGGGCACACAAAGAAAAAAGCGAAACGCTTTTGATATGGGAGGAACGAAAAATGAAGAAATCTGTTTTGGTCGCCATGATGATGGTGCTTGCCGCCGTGGTCGGTATTCTGGCTGTTTATGAAGCGGCTTCCGCGAGCATGGGCATGGGCCTTTTCCCGTTTTTGACCGACCAAACCGAACATTTGTTTGAAAAAGTGCTTGTACTATAAAAAATGGCGTGGTAAAATAATATACTTCAAGAAATTCCAAGAAAAGGAGGCAGCTTGCATGAGCGTTCACGACGGACACCGCGCGCGGAAAAAGGAGCAGTTCCGGCAGCATGGACTGGACGCCTTCGCCGACCATGAGGCGCTGGAGCTGCTGCTCTATTATGCCATTCCGCGGCAGGACACGAACCCCGTCGCGCACCGCCTTCTCGCGCGCTTCGGCTCGTTGGAGGGCGTGTTTACCGCGTCCCCTTCCGAGCTGCGGGAGGTCGAGGGCGTGGGCGAGAACGCCGCGACGCTGATCCGCCTGCTCTTCCCGCTCTGCCGCCGTGTTCGCACGGGAGGGAAAAAGCACGAGGTCATTCTCAACACGCGCGAGAGCGCGGGCGAATATTTTACCGAGCTGTTCCTCGGCGAGAAGCAGGAGGTTTTTTACGAGGCCTGTCTCGACGCGAAGGGAAAGCTGCTCTCCTGCTTCCGCCTTGCCGAGGGCGGGGCGGACACGGTGAGCGTCAACATACGCAAGGTGGTGGAAAACGCGCTGAACGCCAACGCGAGCCATGTGATCCTGTCGCACAACCACCCCAGCGGCATCGCTCTGCCGAGCGAGGCGGACAATCACACGACCCTCCAGATCGCGCAGGCACTCGAGGGGATCGGCGTGCGGCTCATCGACCACATTATCGTCGCGGACGGCGACTTCGTCTGCCTGCGCGACAACGGACTGTTACGCTGAGGAGGGACCGATGGAATTTAAGCTGCACGCGCCGTTTCAGGCGACCGGCGACCAGCCGGAGGCCATCGCCGCGCTTGCGCGCGGCGTGGAGCTGGGACTGGACGAGCAGGTGCTGCTCGGCGTGACCGGCTCCGGCAAGACCTTCACGATGGCGAGCGTCATCGAAAAAGTTCAGCGCCCCACGCTCGTGCTGGCGCACAACAAGACCCTTGCCGCGCAGCTTTGCGCGGAGTTCAAGGAGTTTTTCCCCGAGAACGCGGTGGAATATTTCGTGTCCTATTACGACTACTACCAGCCCGAGGCGTATATCCCGCACACGGATACCTACATCGCCAAGGACGCCTCGACGAACGAGGAGATCGACCGTCTGCGCCTTTCCGCGACCTGCGCGCTGCTCGAGCGGCGGGATGTGATCGTGGTCTCGTCCGTGAGCTGCATCTACGGTCTCGGCGAGCCGGACGACTTCGCCAAGCTGATGATCTCGCTGCGCCCGGGGCAGACGATGGAGCGCGACGAGCTGCTGCGCCGTCTGGTCGAGGACCGCTACGAGCGCAACGATGTCGCCTTTGAACGCAACCGCTTCCGCGTCCGGGGCGACGCGGTGGACATCTACCCCGCCTACTGGCGCGACCGCGCGGTGCGCGTGGAGTTTTTCGGCGACGAGATCGACGCCATCCGCGAGTTCCAGCCGGTGACCGGCGTGGTGACAAAAACGCTGCAGCACACGGTCATCTACCCCGCGTCGCACTATGTCACGACCAAGGACAAGATGGAGCGTGCCATTGAAGAGATCGAGCGCGAGCTGGAGGCGCGCGAGAAGTTCTTCACCGACAACGGACAGGCGGTGGAGGCGCAGCGCATCCACCAGCGCACGAGGTACGACATCGAGATGATGCGCGAGCTGGGCTACTGCACGGGCATTGAGAATTATTCGCGCGTCATCTCCGCGCGGCCCGAGGGGTCCGCGCCCATGACGCTGCTCGACTACTTCCCCAAGGACTTTCTGCTCTTTGTGGACGAGAGCCACGTCACGCTGCCGCAGGTGCGGGCGATGTACAACGGCGACCGCGCGCGCAAGGATTCGCTCGTGCAGTACGGCTTCCGCCTGCCCTGCGCCTACGACAACCGTCCGCTCAAATTCGAGGAATTTGAGCGGCGCGTCCACCAGCGCATCTATGTTTCCGCGACGCCCGGCGACTACGAAAGGGAGCGCGCGGGACAGATCGTGGAGCAGGTCATCCGCCCGACGGGTCTCCTTGACCCGCGCGTGGAGGTGCGCCCCGTCGAGGGGCAGATCGATGATCTCATCGGCGAGATCAACGCCCGCGCCGCGCGCAGCGAGCGCGTGCTGGTGACGACGCTGACGAAGAAGATGGCGGAAGACCTGACCGAGTATCTCCGCACGGCCGGCGTGCGCGTGCGCTATATGCACGCGGATGTGGAGACCATCGAGCGCATGGAACTGATCCGCGACCTGCGGCTGGGCGAATTCGACGTGCTGGTGGGCATCAACCTGCTGCGCGAGGGACTGGATCTGCCGGAGGTGTCGCTCGTCGCCATCCTTGATGCGGACAAGGAAGGCTTCCTCCGCAGCGAGACGAGCCTTGTACAGACCATCGGCCGCGCCGCGCGAAATGCGGAGGGTCTCGTCATTCTTTACGCCGACATGGTCACGCCGTCGATGAAGCGCGCGATGGACGAAACGGAGCGCCGCCGCGCCATTCAGGACAAGTACAACAAGGCGCACGGCATCGTGCCGCAGACCATCCGCAAGGATGTGCGCGAGATTTTGGAAATTTCCAAAAAGGACGAGGACGGCGCACGCAGGCGCGGCAAGCGTAAGCTCAGCGAGCGCGAGCGGGACGAGGAGATCCGCAAGCTCGAAAAGCAGATGCAGGAGGCAAGCCGTATGCTCGAATTTGAGTATGCCGCCGTGCTGCGCGACCGCATCATCGAGCTGCGGAAGGAACCGAAATAAAAAAGAGAGAAGACCAGTGAAAAAGTATTTGCCCTATTTGAATATTCTCGGTGCGGCGTTCTGCTGGGGTTGCATCGGACTGTTTTCGCGCACGCTCTCGCTCGCGGGCATGAGCGCGGCGAACATCGTCGTCATTCGCAACCTCGGCGGGCTTATTCTGCTGACGCTTATTTTTGCGCTGACGGATCGGAGCGTGTTTCATGTGGAACCGAGGCGCCTGCCCATCTTTTTCGGCACGGGTGTGGTGAGCGTGCTGCTCTTTACGCTGTGCTACTTCCGCTGTCAGGAGCTTTGCTCGTTGGCGGTGAGCGCCATTCTGCTCTACACCGCGCCCGCGATGGTCGTGCTGATGAGCGCGGCGGTGTTCCGCGAGCGGATTACGGGGAAAAAGATCATGGCGCTCGTGCTGGCGCTGCTCGGCTGCTCGTTTGTGACGGGCGTCTGGAGCGGGGGCGCGAGCGTGACGGCGGCGGGCGTGCTGTTCGGGCTGGGGAGCGCGTTTTTCTATGCGCTCTACTCCATCTTCGCGCCCTTCGGCCTGCGGCACTATGCGCCGTTTACCGTGGTGTACTGGACATTCGTGTTCGGCGGCATCGGCTCGCTCTTTTTCCTCGACGGGGACGGAATGCGCGCGGTGTTCGCGGACACGAGAATGCTTTTCGTCGCGCTGGGGCTGGTCGTGATCTCGACGGTGCTGCCGTATCTGCTCTACACCAAGGGGCTTGCCAGGGTGGAGAGCGGCAAAGCGAGCATTATGGCGAGTCTGGAGCCGGTGGTCGCGTCGTTTGTGGGCATTCTTGCCTTCGGCGAGCCGGTGAGCTTGACGGTATTTCTGGGGCTGGGGTGCATCCTCGCCTGCGTGTATGTATTGAGGTGAAAGGCAATGGCAAAGAATAAGGAAGAAAAGACGAATGTGATGCGCGTGCTGGAGCAGAAGAAGATCGCGTATACCGCGCACAGCTATCCGCATGAGGAGGGCGTGGCGGTGGACGGCGTGACCGTCGCAAGAAGCATGGGCTTTGACCCCGCGCGGGTCTTTAAGACGCTGGTGGCGCGCGGCGCGAGCGGGCAGTACTATGTGTTCGATGTGCCGGTGGCGGAGAACCTCGACCTCAAGAAGGCGGCAAAGGCCGTGGGCGAAAAGAGCGTCGAGATGCTCCACCAAAAGGAGTTGCTGCCGCTCACGGGCTATGTCCACGGCGGCTGCTCGCCGGTGGGCATGAAGAAGCTGTTTCCGACGGTGTTCCACGCCACGGCGGACGCGCTGGAAACGGTCATCGTGTCCGCGGGAAGGATCGGCTATCAGGTCGAGGTGAAGCCCGCCGACCTGCTCGCGCTGGTGCGCGGAAAAACGGCGGATGTTATTGTGGAAAACTGATTACAAATCGTATTATTTCGGAGTAATATTACAATGCTGGATAAGATTTTTGTCAAGGGCGCACGGGAGAACAACCTCAAGAATATCGATGTGAGCATTCCGCGCGACAAGCTGACCGTTATCACAGGACTGTCCGGCAGCGGCAAATCGTCGCTGGCGTTTGACACCATTTATGCCGAGGGACAGCGGCGGTACATCGAGAGTCTGTCGTCCTACGCGCGTATGTTCCTCGGGCAGAAGGAAAAGCCGGACGTGGACTACATCGACGGCCTCTCCCCCGCCATCTCCATCGACCAGAAAACCACCTCGCAGAACCCGCGCTCGACGGTCGGTACGGTGACGGAGATCTACGATTATCTGCGCCTTTTGTGGGCGCGGGTCGGCACGCCGCATTGTCCGAACTGCGGCAAGGAGATCCGCCAGCAGACCATCGACCAGATCGTGGATCAGGTGATGGCGCTGGGCGAGGGTACGCGCATTCAGGTGATGGCGCCGGTCATCCGCGGGAAAAAGGGCGAGTACGCCAAAATTTTTGAGGACGCGAGGAAGTCCGGCTACATCCGCGTGCGCGTGGACGGGAGCCTGTACGACCTCAGCGAGGAGATCAAGCTGGAAAAAAACCTCAAGCATACGATCGAGGTCGTGGTAGACCGCCTCATTCTCAAGCCCGATGTAGTACATCGCCTGAGCGACTCGGCGGAGACCGCCGCGGCGCTCTCCGGCGGGCTGGTACTCATCAATGTGCTCAATCCGGAACGGGATATTTTGTTCTCGCAGAACTATGCCTGCGAGGACTGCGGCGTGTCTATTGAGGAACTGACGCCGCGTATGTTCTCGTTCAACAATCCGTTCGGCGCGTGTCCGGTCTGCACGGGTCTCGGCAGCCAGCTCAAGGTGGACCCCGAGCTGGTCATTCCGAATAAGACGCTCTCCATTCTCGATGGGGCCATCTGCGCGTCGGGGTGGAACAATGTGCGCGGGGACGGCATTTCGAGAATGTATTTCGACGCGCTGTCGAAAAAGTATCACTTCTCGCTGCGCGAGCCGGTGGAAAAGCTTTCGCAGGAGGTCATGGACGTCATTCTTTACGGCACGAAGGGCGAAAAGCTGGAGCTGCACTACGACCAGCCGCGCGGCAAGGGCGTGCTGTACCAGCCGTTCGAGGGCATCGTCAACAACCTCGAGCGCCGCTATCAGGAGACGCAGAGCGAGAGCGTGCGCGCGGAGCTGGAGGAGTGCATGAGCGAATGCCCCTGTCCCGCGTGTCAGGGCCGCAGGCTGCGGCGCGAGTCGCTGGCGGTGACGGTCGGCGGCGCAGACATCGACGCCTTTGCGCGCATGAGCGTGACGGAGGAGATCGCGTTCGTGGACGCGCTGACGCTCACGGAGCAGCAGCTGTGTATTGCCGAGCGCATTTTGAAGGAGATCAGGAGCCGGCTCGGCTTTCTGCAGTCGGTCGGCCTGGATTACCTGACGCTCGCGCGCGCAAGCGCGACGCTTTCCGGCGGCGAGAGCCAGCGCATCCGGCTGGCGACGCAGATCGGCAGCAGCCTGATGGGGGTGCTGTATATTCTCGACGAGCCGTCCATCGGCCTACACCAGCGCGACAACGACAAGCTGCTTGCGACGCTCAAGCGCCTGCGCGACCTCGGGAACACGCTGCTGGTCGTGGAGCACGACGAGGATACGATGCGCGCGGCGGACTACATCGTGGATGTCGGTCCGGGCGCGGGCGTCCACGGCGGGCGCGTCGTCGCGGCGGGAACGCCGGAGGAGGTCATGGCGAACGAGGCGAGCCTGACGGGACAGTATCTGAGCGGGAAAAAGAAGATCGAAACGCCGAAAACGCGCCGCGCGGGGAACGGCAAATATCTCACCGTGCGCGGGGCGGCGGAAAACAACCTCAAGAACATCGATGTGAGCATTCCGCTGGGGACCTTCACCTGCGTGACGGGCGTTTCCGGCAGCGGAAAAAGTTCGCTCGTCAACGAGATCATCTATAAAAAGCTGGGCGCGGACCTCAACCGCATGAAGGCCCACGCGGGGAAGCAGCGCGCCATCGAGGGCGAGGAGCATCTGGACAAAGTCATCTGCATCGACCAGAGTCCCATCGGACGCACGCCGCGCTCGAATCCCGCGACCTACACGAGTCTTTTCAACGACATCCGCGACCTGTTCGCCTCCACGCCGGACGCGAAGGCGCGCGGTTACGGCGCGGGACGCTTCAGCTTCAACGTGCGCGGCGGACGCTGCGAGGCCTGCGGCGGCGACGGCCAGCTCAAGATCGAGATGCACTTCCTGCCGGACATCTACGTTCCCTGCGAGGTGTGCAAGGGCAAGCGCTACAACCGCGAAACGCTGGAGGTGCATTACAAGGGCAGGAGCATTGCGGACGTGCTGGAAATGACGGTGGAGGAGGCGCTGGAGTTCTTCCGCGACCTGCCGAAGCTGGCGAACCGGCTGGAGACGCTGTGCGATGTGGGCCTTGGCTATATCAAGCTGGGCCAGTCCTCCACGACGCTCTCCGGCGGCGAAGCGCAGCGCGTGAAGCTTGCCGCCGAGCTGAGCAAGCGCGCGACGGGACGCACCATCTATATCCTCGACGAGCCGACCACCGGACTGCACACGGACGACGTACGCAGGCTGCTCGAGGTCTTGCAGAAGCTGACCGACGCGGGCAACACGGTGTTGGTCATCGAGCATAACCTCGACGTTATCAAGTCGGCGGACTATTTGATCGACCTCGGTCCCGAGGGCGGCAGCGGCGGCGGTACGCTCGTTGTCTGCGGCACGCCCGAGGAGGTCGCGGAATGCGCGGCGTCCTACACGGGACAGTATCTGAAAAAGGGTTTATAAGCGGCTTAGCACCCTTTGCGTCCGCTCTTCATAAGCTGGGGCGAGAGGGGTGGGAAGTATGCAGCTGCTGCAGGACGGCGTGATCGCGGCACTCGCCGCGGTGGGATTGGCGACGGTCGTCTGGTTCACGATCACGGCGCTGACACACCCGCGCGAGCGGGTGCGGAGCGAGGTGGCGGTGATCGTACCCGCGCGCGGCGCGGCGGAGGCGTTGGAGCGAACGGTGCGGACGCTGGAGAGCGAGCGCTATGCCTCCGGCGGCTTTTCGCGCATCATCATTGCGGACTGCGGCATGGACGACGGCGCGCAGCGTGTGGCGCAGCTTCTGTGCCGCGAGAGCTTCGACGTGACGGTCTGTCCGCAGAGCGGCCTCGCGCGGCAATTCGACTGAACGAAAGAGAATGGAGAGAGGGACATGGGAGAGCGCACAACGGTCATCGGTACGGTCCTCGCGGTCGTTTTCCAAAATGAGGAAAACGGCTATACGGTCGCGCGCATCGTCACGGATGACGGCGAACTGGTGACGGTCGTGGGCTGCATCCCCTGCGCCGCGCCGGGCGAGGAGCTGATCCTTACCGGCAGCTACACCACGCATCCGCAGCACGGCGAGCAGTTTTCCGCCGACGAGGTGGAGCGGCATATGCCCACGGGCGAGACGGAGATCCTCAACTACCTCGCCTCCGGCGTGGTGCGGGGCCTCGGCCCCGCGACGGCGCAGAAGCTGGTGGACCGCTTCGGCGCGGACACGCTGGACGTTCTCGACGGCGGCGCGGAGAAGCTGCGGACCGTCAAGGGCATCACCGACAAACGCGCCCGCGAGATCGCGGAGAGCTGGCGCGAGCTGTCGGGTCTGCGGCGGGTGCTGGACTTTTTGACGAGGTATGACCTGCCGGTGGGTCTTGCGATGCAGCTTTTCCGGCGCTACGGCGCGGATGCGATGGATGCGCTGCGCCGCAACCCGTATCTTCTCAGCGGCGAGGCGTTCGGCGTGGATTTTTCCGTGTCGGATGAGATCGCGCTCTCGATGGGCTTTTCGGGCGACTCCGCCTGCCGCACGGAGGCGGGGCTGCTCTTTGAGCTGAGCCACAACGAGCAGAGCGGCGGGCATGTGTTCCTGCCGCGGGAAAAGCTGCTCGCGGCGACGGCGCAGCTGCTCGACTGCGGCGCGGACACAGCGGAGAAGTCGCTCGACGACCTCATCGAGCGCGGGAGCATCGTGCAGGAGCAGGTCGCCAATGTGACGGGCTGCTATCTGCGCCGCTGCCATGAGGCGGAGAGCTATGTCTGCACCCGCGTCAACGCCATGCTTGCCGATAAACCGGACAAGCTGCGCGGCGCGGAAAGGATCATCGACGAGATCGAACGCGCGCAGGGCATCGAGTACGCGCCGCTCCAGCGCAGAGCGGTGGAGCTCGCCGCGCAGGAGGAATTACTGATCCTGACCGGCGGGCCGGGTACGGGCAAGACGACGAGCGTGCGCGGCGTCGTGGCGCTTTTTGAGCGCATGGGGCTGGATGTGCTGCTCTGCGCGCCGACGGGACGCGCGGCAAAGCGCATGAGCGAGCTGTGCGGGAAAGAGGCGCAGACCATCCACCGGCTGCTTGGCATGAGCTGGAACGAGCAGACGGGCGATGTGACCTTTTCGAAAAACGAAAAAGAGCCGTTGGAGGCGGACGCGGTCATCGTGGACGAGGCGTCCATGGTGGATCTCGCGCTCATGCGGGCGTTCCTCGCCGCGCTGCGCCCCGGCTGCCGTCTGGTGCTGGTGGGCGACCCCGACCAGCTGCCGAGCGTGGGCGCGGGCAATGTGTTCGGCGACCTAATCCGCTCGGAGCGCATTGCCGCCGTGGCGCTCAGGGACGTTTTCCGGCAGGCGGAGCGCAGCGCCATCGTACGCAGCGCGCACATGGTGAACGAAGGGCGGCTGCCGGAGCTGCAGAACAGCGCCGCAAGCGACTTTTTCTTCCTCCCCCGCCGCGACAGCGCGCGGCTGGTGGACACGGTGGTGGAGCTGTGCAGAACGCGGCTGCCCGAAAAGCTGCACATTCCCGCCGAGAGCATTCAGGTCCTCACGCCCACGCGAAAGGGCGACACCGGTACGGCGGCACTCAACCGTGCGCTGCAATCGGCGCTCAATCCGCCGGCGGCGGGGCGGCGCGAAAAGCGCTTCGGCGACCTTGTGTTCCGCGAGGGCGACCGCGTGATGCAGACGCGCAACGACTATGATGTACTCTGGGAGCGCGAGGACGGCACGGCGGGCGCGGGCATTTTCAATGGCGACGTGGGGAAGATCTTGCAGATCGACCCGAGCGGCGAGCTGCTCTCCATCGCGTTTGACGACCGCGTGGCGACCTACACCGCGGATATGCTCGCGGAGCTGGACATGGCCTACGCCATGACCGTACATAAGGCACAGGGCAGCGAATACCGCGCGGTCATTTTCGTTTCCGCGCCCGTGCCGCAGGGACTGATGGTGCGCGGCGTGCTGTATACCGCCATCACGCGCGCCCGCGAACTGCTCATTCTGGTGGGCGACGACGCGACGCTCGGCAAAATGGCGGCGAATGACCGCCGCGCGCGCCGCTACAGCGGTCTGCGCTGGCGGCTGGGGAACGGAGGGTCAAATGCACCTTAAGGACGCGCTTCTGGACTTGCTTTTTCCGCCGCGCTGCGCTTTCTGCGGCACGGTCGGTGTACATGGCGTGTGCGAAAGCTGCCGCGGGGCGCTTCCCTGCGCGGACCCGCCGCTCTGCAAGGGGGCGGGCTTTGGCGAATGCGCCTCTCCCCTGCTCTATGAGGGCGCGGTGCGCGAGAGCCTGCTGCGCTGCAAATTCGGCGGCGTGCAGAGCGCCGCCGAGGGCTACGGTCAGCTTCTTGCCCAATGCGCGGCGGAGGAGCTGGGCGGCCGCTTCGACACGGTCACATGGGTCCCCGTGAGCCGCGAGCGTGAGCGGGAGCGCGGCTACGACCAGGCGTATCTGCTTGCCCGCGAAACGGCAAGGGTCTGGGGCGTCGAGCCGGTGCGCCTGCTGCGGAAAACGCGGCACAACGCCGCGCAGTCCGGCCTGTCCTCCGCCGCCGAGCGGCGGGGCAATGTGCTGGGCGTTTACACGGCGGAAAATATTGACAAAATTCGAGACGCAAAAATCCTGCTCATTGACGATATTCTCACCACCGGCTCAACGCTCGGCGAGTGCGTGCGCGTGCTGAAGGAGGCAGGCGCGCAGAGCGTCGTCTGCGCGGCGCTCGCCCGCTCCGTGACGGAAAAGGGCAAGGAGAAATAGCGTAAAATGGCAGCGCCCGCACCATACATAGAAGCGGCAAAATCACACACAATGCTATTGCAAAAAGAATTTTCAGCCGTTATAATAACAGTACTGTGTAAAAGCAGAAAAGCACAAGCGCGGGCTTGCCCGCTGGAATACAAAGAAAAACGAGAGAGGTAGCATTATGTGTTCATTGGCAAAGGATATCGGTATCGACCTCGGTACCGCGTCGGTTTTGATCTATGTGAAGGACAAGGGCATCGTGCTCAACGAGCCGAGCGTCGTTGCCATTGATAAGGATACGGGCAAGCTGCTCAAGGTCGGCGCGGACGCGCAGGCCATGCTGGGCCGCACGCCGGGCAATATCGTCGCCATCCGTCCCCTGCGCGAGGGCGTGATCTCCGACTATGAAGTGACCGAGCGTATGCTCAAGGAGTTTATCCACAAGGTCATGGGCTTCCAGTTCTTTAAGCCCCGCATCATCATCTGCGTCCCCTCCGGCATCACCGAGGTCGAGGAGCGCGCGGTCATCGACGCGGGCATTCAGGCGGGCGCGCGCCGCGTCTACCTCATCGAAGAGCCGGTCGCGGCGGCCATCGGCGCGGGCATCGACATCACCCAGCCGGACGGCCACTTCATCATCGACATCGGCGGCGGCACGAGCGACATCGCCGTGATCTCCCTTTCCGGCGTGGTCGAGAGCGCGTCCATCAAGGTCGCGGGCGACCAGTTCAACGAAGCCGTTGTGAAGTATATGCGCCGCAAGCATAATCTGCTCATCGGCGAGCGCACGGCCGAGGAAATGAAAATAAACATCGGCTGCGTCTTCCCACCGGAGGAGGAAATGACGATGGAGATCAAGGGCCGCTGCCTGCTCACGGGCCTGCCCAAGCTCATCACCGTGACCTCTACGGAGATGATGGACGCCTTTGAAGAGCCGGTCGAGCGCATTATGGAGGCTGTGCATCAGGTCCTCGAGCGCACGCCGCCCGAGCTGGTGGCTGACATTTCCAGCAACGGCATCGTGATGACCGGCGGCGGCAGCCTGATCCGCGGCTTTGATAAGCTGGTCACGGCGCGCACGGGCATCCACACGGTCGTGGCGGAGAACGCCATTCAGTGCGTTGCCGAGGGTACGGGCAAGAGCCTCGAAAGCGTCGGCGAAATGAAGGACGGCACGATGAACCTCTCCCGCCGCAAGCAGATCAACTGAGAACAGAACAAAGGGCTTCGACCTGCGGTCGAAGCCCTTTTCCGTATACAGGGAAGCGCGGCCGAGCGGCCGCGCTTCCCTGTGCATTATTTCTTTTCGATGACCTTGAGGACCTTTTCGTAGCACTCCTCGGCGAGCGGGATGGCGTGGGCCAGCATGACCTCGCCCTTGTGACAGCACTCGTCCGCATATTCCTTGTCCTTGAGGGACGAGAGGTTGATGAGGACATTGAGCCACGCGCTCTGCATGGAGGTCTTGAGCGTCAGGGCGGCAATGCCGAGGTCGCTCACGACATTGGGATTGGTCGTGCCGACGAGACCCGCAAGCAGGTCGATGGATTCCATGCAGACCTCCATCATCGTCAGAGGGACCTCCGTGCAGTTGCGGAAGCTTGCCTGCACCGCGCCGCGGCGAATGGCCTTCTGCGCGTCGTCCTCCTTAGGGAGAGCGAGCGAGTCGATGAGCGTGTCGAACACCTCGCTGTCGCGGTTCATGACATCCACAAAGCGTTCCTTCAGCTCGTTGCCCTTGGCGATGGCGTCGAGAATGCGCTCGCGGTCGTTTTCAAAGCCCTTCTTGGACAGGGTGAGACCGTTGACCATCATCGTCAGCGCCACACCGATGCCGCCCGCGAGACCCGCGACCGCGCCGCCGCCGGGAGCGGGCGCGTCGGAACCGACCGCGTTGATCAGCTCCGTGACCTTCATATCCGCAATTTTCATGGAAAAGGACCCTCCTTAGGGGAAATTTTAAAGGCTTAGAACAGACCCGTGATGCGGCCGTTCTCGTCCACGTCGATCTTCTCGGCGCTCGGCACCTTGGGAAGACCCGGCATGGTCATGATGTCGCCGGTCTTGGCGACGAGGAAGCCCGCGCCGGCGTTGACCTTGAGGTCGCGCACGGTGATCTTGAAGCCGCGGGGCGCGCCCAGTTTGCTCGCGTCGTCGGAGAAGGAGAACTGGGTCTTTGCCATGCAGATGGGGAGATGATCGAAGCCGAGGTCGGTGAGCTGCTTGAGCTGTTTCTTGGCGGCGGCGGTGATGACCACGCCGTCGGCATGGTAGACCTTGGCAGCGATGGCGTTGAGCTTGGCCTCGATGCTCTCGTTGACATCGTAGACATACTGGAAATGGTCGGGCTGCTCGCACAGGCGGACGACCTCCTCGGCGAGCGCCTTGCCGCCCTCGCCGCCCTTGGTCCAAACCTCGCTCAGGCGGACATTGACGCCCAACTCGCGGCACTTGTTTTCCACGAGGGCAAGCTCGGCGGCGGTGTCGGTCGGGAAAGCGTTGATGGCGACCACGCAGGGCAGGCCGTAGACATTCTTGACATTGTCAACATGCTGGAGCAGATTGGGAAGGCCCTTTTCAAGCGCTTCAAGATTTTCATTGTTCAGCTCGGCCTTGGGTACGCCGCCGTGATACTTGAGGGCGCGGACGGTGGCGACGATGACCACGGCATTGGGGTGGAAGCCCGCAGCGCGGCACTTGATGTCGAGGAACTTCTCCGCGCCGAGGTCGGCGGCGAAGCCCGCCTCGGTGACGGTGTAATCGCTCAGGCGCATGGCCGTTTCCGTGGCCTGCAGGGAGTTGCAGCCGTGGGCAATGTTGGCGAACGGGCCGCCGTGAATGAAGGCGGGCGTACCCTCGAGCGTCTGGACGAGATTGGGCTTGATGGCGTCCTTGAGCAGCGCGGCCATTGCGCCCTCGGCCTTCAGGTCGTGCGCGGTGACGGGCTGATCGTCATAGGTGTAGGCAACGACCATCTTCGCAAGGCGCGCCTTGAGGTCGGCGAGGTCGGAGGAGAGGCACAGAACGGCCATGATCTCGCTGGCGACGGTGATCTCAAAGCCGTCCTCGCGCGGCACGCCGCTGGCCTTGCCGCCGAGACCGTCGATAATGTGGCGCAGCTGACGGTCGTTCATATCGACCGCGCGCTTCCACACGATGCGGCGGGCGTCAATGTTCAGGGCGTTGCCCTGCTGGATGTGGTTGTCGAGCATGGCGGCGAGCAGGTTGTTCGCCGCGCCGATGGCGTGGAAGTCGCCGGTGAAGTGGAGGTTGATGTCCTCCATAGGGACGACCTGCGCGTAGCCGCCGCCTGCCGCGCCGCCCTTGACGCCGAACACGGGGCCGAGGGAAGGCTCGCGCAGGCAGACCATGGCCTTCTTGCCGATCTTGTTGAGCGCGTCGGCAAGGCCGACGGAGGTGGTGGTCTTGCCCTCGCCCGCGGGGGTGGGGCTGATGGCGGTGACCAGGATCAGCTTCGCCTTGCGGGGAAGCTTGCGGATCTCGGTGAGGTCGAGCTTGGCCTTATACTTGCCGTAAAGCTCAAGATGCTGCTCGTCGATACCGGCGGAAGCGGCGATCTCGGTGATCTTTTTCATTTCGTGAGCCTGAGCGATCTCAATATCGGATAAAACTGCCATGATGGTTGTCCTCCTGTGTAAATTGTTTCCGGCTGAATGGCGCGAGCGCCTTTTTACGCGCCCATTGTATCAAAATGCAGGAAAAAGGTAAACAACTTTCACGAGCCACTTTTTACGGAACGGTTAAAAATTTTAAGCGTTCGGCGGGAGACGGCTTACAGCGTGATAAGCTGCGGTTCGCCGAGGGTGACGGGGCCGCCGATGGCGGCGGAAACGACCGCGCCGCCGCGGCGCTCCACGCTCGCGCGGACCACGCCCGCGGGCTGGAAATAGTCACGCTCAAAGAGACCGTCCGCAAGACTTTCGCTCTCGGCGACGGTGCAGGCGATGCTGCCGCTGCCGCAGCTGCCCTCCCAGACCAGCGTGCCGGTGTCCACGACTTTGACGAGCGGCGTCATGCGGTGGCTTTGGCGGTCGAGAAAGATGACGCCGTAGGCGTCCAGCCCCTCGATGGCGGAGAACAGCGGCTCGGCGGCGCGGAAAAAGTCCTCGCTCGGCGCGGCGTTTTCCACAACGAAATGCGCGATGCCGCCGAGATCCACAAGCGTGCCGCGGCGGCCGCCCGCCTCCGCCGCGCGCACGGCGCGCGGGAGCGGCATTTCGGCGCGGGCCGTCCCCTGCGTAAGGTCGACCGCGGCGGAAACGACATGGCCGCAGCCGCTCACACGCAGCCGTACCTCGGAAAGCCCGCCCTTTTGCTGCGAAATGTACATCGCGTAGGCGCGGGTGGCGTTGCCACAGAATTCGCCGCCCATCATTTCCATGCGGCCGTCGGTGTCCGCGTCCGCAGGACAGGCAAAGCCGACCTGCTCGATCTTCATTTCGGGGAGACACCGCATCAGCTCGGCGGCGAGCGCCGCGCGGCGCTCCTTTTCAACGGGGTCGAGGACAAAGAGCGTGATGTTCCCCGCGGGGTCGGCGCGCAAGACATTGAGTTTCATAGGATGCCCTCCTGCTTTTTCGTGTGCCGCTTAAAAAAAGAAGGTGTAAAGTCTTTCCAAGACTTTACACCTTCCGACACATTGTGTCAACTCGGAAAATTACTCGAAGTCGGGGATATACTCCTTAACGATGTCGAGCAGCTCGCCGGAGCGGATCATCTTCTCCACCGCACGGATGTCGGGCCAGATCTCGCGGTCCACCTCGTAGAACGCGACTTCCTTGCGGACATGCTGGTAGAGGGCTTCGTGCAGCGGGGTGAGGCCCTGACCGTGGGTGTTCAGGCGGCGGCGGATGTCGATGGCCTGGCAGGCGGTCAGCAGCTCGTCGGCGAGGACGTCCTGCGTGTTCTGCAGGATCATCTTGGCCTTACGGGCGGCGGTGGTGCCCATGGAGACGATGTCCTCCTGGTTGGCGGAGGAGGGGATGGAGTCCACGGAGGCGGGATGCGCGTAGACCTTGTTCTCGCTGACCATGGAGGCCGCGGCGTACTGGACGATCATGAAGCCGGAGTTGACGCCCGCCTGCGTGGTGAGGAAGGCGGTCAGGCCGTTGCTGAGCGCGGGGTTGACCATGCGCTCGGTGCGGCGCTCGGACGCGTCGGCGATCTCGCTGGCGGCGATGCCGAGGAAGTCGAACGGGAGAGCCATGGGCTCGCCGTGGAAGTTGCCGCCGGAGATAACGGCCTCGTCGTCGAGGAACATCAGCGGGTTGTCGGTGACGGCGTTGAGCTCGATCTCGACCTTCTCGCGGACATACTCGAGCGCATCACGGCAGGCGCCGTGCAGCTGCGGGATGCAGCGGAGGGCGTAAGCGTCCTGCACGCGATCGGACTGGCAGTTGTCAAGGATCTCGGAACCGGCGAGCAGCTTACGCATATTCGCGGCGACGAGCATCTGACCCTTCTGGCCGCGCACCTGATGGATGCGGGGGTCGAAGGCGTTGCGTAGACCGGTGAGGCCCTCCATGGACATGGAGGCGATCACATCGCCGAGCTGGGCGGCGCAGATGGAGTCGTACAGGGCAAGCGCGCCGACGGAGGTCATCGCGCAGGTGCCGTTCGTCATGCCGAGGCCTTCCTTGGACACGAGGGTGTCGAGGGTGGCGATGCCTGCCTTGGCCATGGCCTCCGCGCCGGTCATCTTCACGCCGCCGTACATGGCTTCGCCCTTGCCGAGCATGGGGAGCGTCATGTGGGCGAGAGGAGCGAGGTCGCCGGAGGAGCCGAGAGAACCCTTCTGGGGAACGACGGGGGTAACGCCCTTGTTGAGCATCTCGAGGAGCATCTCAACGAGGAGGGGACGGACGCCGGACACGCCGCCGCACAGGGCGTTGGCGCGCAGGAGCATCATGCCGCGCACGATCTCGTCGGCGTAAGGCTCGCCTGCGCCGGTGCAATGGCTGAGGATCAGGTTGGTGGAGAGCTGGTTGCTCATTTCCTTGGGGACGGCGACCTTCTGGAATTCGCCGAAGCCGGTAGTGATGCCGTAGGCGACGCGGCCTTCGGACGCGATCTTCTCGGCAAGTGCGCGGGACTTCTTCATCGCTTCGAGCGCGGAGGGAGCCAGCTCAACGGTGGCGTTGTAGCGCGCGATGGCGACGAAGGACTCAAGCGTCAGGCTGTGGCCGTCGACCACAACGCGCTTGATGGCGGTGGGATTCATGATCATAACAGGATGCCTCTTTTCGTTTGGATTGCCGCGCCGCGCCGCAGCGCGCGTCGGCCGATTCGTGAGAAGTTGCCTATGGGAGCGTGTACCGTCTGCTTTGCGTCTGCCCATGACGCGCGGCGCGGCTCCCTTCCCTTGCTTGGTCAGCCCAAAGATGTGTGCTTTGGCTGATGCCATCAGGATACCATATATTTTGTGCAAAATCAATAGTATTTAATGCAAACTTTTTCGTAATATTGTATGGTATCACTATATTACAGCGCCATACTGCTGCGCTACCGCAAGAGATGGGCGGTGCGGCGCAAAAAAAGGACCGCCGGAATTCCGGCGGTCCTTCGTGCGTTATTTCTTTTTCCGTTTTTTGGAGGCCTGCTTCGGGGCGGCTTCATAGTCCAGCACGCGGATGGCGGGGTTTTTCTCCTTCGCCAGCTTGATGATGGCCTCCGCATCGGAGCGGGTGAAGAACAGCGCCTTTTCCATCGAGCTGTAGCCGATGTGCAGACGGATCAGATCCGGATGCTTCCGGTCCTCGGTGACGATGGAGTTGATCTGCTCCCAGGGGAAGAAGTCGTACTGCGTTGTGATCTGCATCTGGTAGAAGATCTCAAGGCCGCGGGTGGTGACCACGGCGTCCTTCTTCGTCAGAAGCGTGAGCGCATACAAAACTGCAAATCCGAGAGAGATGACCGAGAGCAGAAGGTTGCTCCGCTTGGACATCAGTCCGAACAGCAGCAGGCAGACGACCAGTATCCAGCCGCCGACGGTGACCCACTTTTTCCGCGGCTTGGGCAGACGCGAAGCGTAGATCGGGGGCGGAACGGATTCCCATGGAAGCGATTGTCTCACGATAGCAGTTCCTTTCTAAAGCGGGGTAAGGCGTGCGTGCGGGACGCACGCCTTATGTAAAAAGCAGGTTACGCGTTGATCTTGGGGGCCTTGCCGGCAGCGCGGCGAGCCTCGAGAGCGGCGAGAGCCTTCTGGTGGGCCTCTTCGGGAGCACCGGCGGGCTTGCCGGCCTTGGTCTTGCCGAACAGGTTGGTGTAGGAACCATCAGCCCAGAAGATGTTGCGGCCGAGCATGGCGGTAACGTAGGCATAGATGGGGTTGAGCAGGTTGACGAAGGCATAGGGGAAGAAGACGAAGGAGCTCATGCCGAGCACGCCCTGCTGATAAGCGCCGCAGCCGGTCCAGGGGAACATGACGGCCCAGAGGGTACCGGCGTCTTCCAGCGTACGGGAGAGCATGTTGCGGCCGAGGCCGAGCTCATCATACTTGTCAGCATAGATGGGGGCGGGAACGCCAATGCCGAGGAACTGGTCGCACATGGTGGCGTCGCAGAAGATGGAGGTCAGCAGGGTGGCGAGGATCAGGCTGCCGACGGAGTGGATCTTGTGCTTGAGGCCGCCGAAGAGCTTCTCGATGCAGCCGCAGCGCTCGAGGGCGCCGCCGTAGGCGAGCGCGACGAGGATGAGGTTGATGGTCCACATCATGCCGTCCATGCCCTTGGCCTTGCCGAGGATGGAGTCAGCGACCGCGTTGCCGGTCTCGACAGCGTGGCCATAGTGCAGAACATCGAAGATGTCGCCGAGGGAGTAGCTGTAGAAAATGTCGGCGGACTGGAAGATGAGCATGAACAGCACCGCGGTGGCGACGGAGACGGCGATGCCGACCAGGCCGGGCACGCGCAGGATGCACATCACGATAACGACGATGATGGGGAGAAGCAGGATGGGGCTGATGGTGAAGGCGCCGCGGAACGCTTCCTGGATGCCTTCGGCGACTGTAGCGTCATACGCGCTGGTGTCAACGTTCAGGCCGAGGATCGTGTAGAGAATGAGGGAGAGCAGCAGGGTCGGGCCGGTGGTGGAGACCATCGCGGTGACGTGATCGAACAGGCCGGTCTCCGCGACGGCGGCGGCGAGGTTGGTGGTGTCGGACAGGGGGGAGAACTTGTCGCCGACATACGCGCCGGAGATGATCATACCGGCGGTGATGGGGGCGGGGATGCCAAGACCGGCGCCGATGCCGAGGAAGGCAAGGCCGATGGTGGCGGTGGTGGTCCAGGAGGAGCCGCAGGCCATGCCGACGATGGCGCAGAGGATGCAGCCAACGGGCAGGAACAGCTTCGGGGTCAGCAGGTCAAGGCCGTAGACGATCATGGTGGGGATCGCGCCGGAGAGCATGAAGCTGGTGACCAGGAAGCCGACGGTGGCGAGGATCAGAACGGCTTCCATGGAAGCAGCCAGACGCTCGACCATACCGGCGAGCATCTCCTGGAAGGAGTGGCCGCAGATGAAGCCGACGATGCA